>JBGSID010000114.1:0-10538 GCA_041751895.1 Lysobacteraceae bacterium
CATCTTCGACATAGCGCCCCCCGGCCTTGAGCATCGCAGGTGTCAGGCCCATCGGCGACTGCGCCGCCGTGATCTCGCGGCCGCTGCGCACCGCAGCGACGCTGTCGGTGAGCTGTTGGATCGCGGTGCTTTCCACATCGCTGGTCTTGCCGTCGTTGAGGATGGCCATGCGGCGGTTCTGTTCGATCAAGATGTCGAGCAACGGCCGCGATGGCGCCGCCAGCAGGATCAATCCGGCGATCCTGGGGTCGTGCGCGCCGATCCGCGGCGCCATCATTCCGCCCTGGCTGTGGCCGAGGACATAGATGCGCTTCGCATCGATTCCGGTCTGGTCGCGCAGCAGCGCCACGGCGGCAACGGCGTCGTCGGTGGTTTCGAGGTCGATGCTGCCGCCATCGGCGAATGCTTCCGGATGCGCTTTCGTGCGCTTCTCGTAGCGCAACACGGCGATGCCATGCGCGGCGAGCCCGCGCGCGATGTCGAGAAACGGACGGTTCGGGCCGATGGTTTCGTTGCGGTCATGCGGGCCGGAACCATGGACCAGGACGACGCCAGCGAAGGGGCCTTTGCTGTTGGGCATCGCCAGCGTCGCCGGCAGGCCGGTCGCTTCGTCGCCGATGCGCAGCTCGATTTCGCGAAAATTGGCGTCATCGGCAACGGCGGGCGCGGCGGCGGGTGCAGCTTCTTCCGGTTTGATCAGAAGCCCGACGATGTTGCCTTCGGTATTGAACGCGAAGATCGCGCGGAGTCGCGCCTTTTCAAAGGGTAGCGGGATGACGACGACCTGCGTCTCGCCTTGTGGCTTGACGCTGGCCTCGCCACGGGCTTGTGCCGGGCCCAACTGCGTCGGCAATCCGGTCCAGAGCTGTCGAAGCTGTTCCACCGACACCGCAGCGGCCATGGTGGCGTCGAACCGCGCATGCACGCCTTCGAAATCGCCGGCATCCATCGCGTCGAGCACGGCATTCGCTTCTTTCGCGGGATCGAAATCTTGTGCATGTACCTGAGACGGCATCAACACGCCAATTCCCAGCAACAGCAGCATGGCGGAGATCAACAGGGCGCGGGCGGTGATGCGCTGCGCGCTGACGGGCTGACCGAGACGGCGCTCGACCTGATGGAGGATGTGGATCATTGGAAATCTCCTGTCGCTGATGAAGCGATGCGCTTCGAGCGATGACTGATCATTTCGGTTTCTTGAATACAGCGTTGCCCGGTTCATGGCCAACTGCACGACGTTGACGAGCTCACAGCCCTGCATGCCCTGCTGGTTGTGGATGTCCTGCATGTCCTCGGCATTGACCATCATGCGCATGCCTTTGGCTTTCACATCGACGACTTTGTAGGTCCAGTTCGAATTCACGGATCGTCCTCCGGATGGGGTGTTTTCTTTCCGTCGGGCAGCCGCCCGGCTTTGCGTAGGGCATCCCGCAGCACATATTCGATCTGTGCATTGAGGCTGCGCAGCTCGTCATCGGCCCACCGCTGCGCCGCCGTGAGGATCTCGGCGTTGATGCGTAGCGGATAGGCCTTCTTTTCGCTCACGATGCGCTCCGCGGATCAGTACAGCGAGCCGGTATTGACGATCGGCTGGGTCGAACGTTCGCTGCACAGCACGACCAGCAGATTGCTGACCATCGCTGCTTTGCGCTCTTCGTCCAGATGGACCACGCCGTTCTTTTCCAACTCGGCCAGCGCCATTTCGACCATGCCCACCGCGCCTGCAACGATGCGCGTGCGTGCGGAGATGATCGCGTTCGCCTGCTGCCGCTGCAGCATCGCCTGGGCGATTTCCGGTGCGTAGGCGAGGTGGCTGATGCGCGAATCCAGCACCTTCACGCCGGCGTCGGCGAGACGATCCTGCAGTTCTTCCATCAAGTGCTTCGACACTTCCGCCGCATGACTGCGCAGGGCAAGTTGGCCATCCTCATGCTGGTCGTAGGGGTAGCTGGTGGCCATCGTGCGGACTGCGGATTCCGACTGGATGTGCACGAAGCTTTCGTAGTCGTCGACGTTGTAGACCGCTTCGGCGCTGTCCACGACCTGCCAGACGATGACCGCCGCGATTTCGATCGGGCTGCCGTCCAGTTCGTTGACCTTGAGCTTGCTGCTCTCGAAGTTGCGCACGCGCAGCGACACTTTCTTCTTGCCGTAGAAGGGGCTGTTCCAGCGCAGGCCGCCGTCCTTCACGGTGCCGACGTATTTGCCGAACAGATTCAGCACCGCTGCCTGGTTGGGCTCGACTTTGTAAAGACCGAAGAGCAGGAAAAACGCCGCAGCCTCGATGAGCATGCCGATGAGCATGCCGATGAGCAGGCCGACACCGCCCTGTTCGATACTGGCGAGGAAGGAAACAACGCCGATGAACATCGCCGCCAGCAGGAGCAGCAGGACGGGGATGCCGGGGAGCGAACGGAAGGGATTCTCTTTCATGGCGATGGCTCGCAGGTGGTGGTGAATGCGTATGTGATATCAAAAAGATATCACATGACACAATCAAAACCGGACGAGCGGTTGGGCTTTTCGGCAGGCGATTTCACAAGTGACTGATTTACAATGGACTCTTTCCAAGCGAGCCGCCGCCCATGACCGCCTCCGATGCACTGGAATTCGGGACCCCGCTGTCGCCGTCCGCCATCCGGGTCCTGCTGTTGGGTTCGGGCGAGCTGGGCAAGGAAGTCGCGATCGAGCTGCAGCGCTTCAGCTGCGAGGTCATCGCCGCAGACCGCTACGCCGACGCCCCGGCGATGCAGGTGGCGCATCGCAGCCACGTGCTGAACATGCTGGACGGTCAGGCGTTGCGCGACCTGATCGCCGACGAGCGCCCGACGCTGATCGTTCCGGAGATCGAGGCGATTCATACCGAGACACTGGTGCAGTTGGAGCGCGAGTTCGCCGGGCGCGGCACCCATGCGCGGATCGTGCCGACCGCCCGCGCGGCACGGCTGACCATGGACCGCGAGGGCATCCGCAGGCTTGCCGCCGAAACCCTCGGCCTGCCGACGTCGGCGTATCGCTTCGTCGACACGGCCGAGGACTACCGCGCCGCGGTCGACGAGATCGGTCTACCCTGCGTGGTGAAGCCGGTGATGTCGTCCTCGGGCAAGGGCCAGAGTCTGGTCCGCACCGCCGACGAAATCGACAAGGCCTGGGATTACGCGCAGACCGGTGGTCGCGCCGGCGCCGGACGGGTGATCGTCGAAGGCTTCATCGATTTCGACTACGAAATCACCCTGCTGACCGTGCGTCATGCCGGCGGCACCGATTTCTGCGACCCCATCGGCCATCTGCAGCGCGATGGCGATTACCGCGAAAGCTGGCAGCCGCAGCCGATGTCGCCGCTTGCGCTGGAACGTGCGCAGGCGATTGCGCGTGCGATCACCGATGACCTCGGCGGCTGGGGCCTGTTCGGCGTCGAGCTGTTCGTGAAAGGCGACGAGGTGTGGTTTTCGGAAGTCTCGCCGCGCCCGCACGACACGGGTCTGGTCACGCTCATTTCGCAGGATCTGAGCGAGTTCGCGCTGCACGCGCGCGCGATCCTCGGGCTGCCGATTCCCGCCATTCATCAGAACGGCCCATCGGCCTCGTGCGCGGTGCTCGCGCACGGCCATGGCGTGCCGGTGTTCGAGCATGTCGCCGATGCGCTGCGCGAACCCGATACCGCATTGCGTCTGTTCGGCAAGCCCATGGTCGAGGGACATCGTCGCGTCGCGGTGACGCTGGCACTGGGTGAAGACATCGATGCAGCACGTAAGACTGCGCGCGAATCGGCGGCTGCGCTGAAGATCGAGCTGCGGTAAGTCCAGTGTCCCGGATCCTGTAGAGCGGCCTTCAGGCCGCTGCTCTTCTGAAAAAGACCATGCAAGGCAGCGGCCTGAAGGCCGCTCTACGGGTGTTGCCGGGGTATGCATTGTTTCTTGCTACGCTTCCGCGACTTGCTTGGGGAAACCTCGATGAACGACACCAACGGCTACGCAGTGTTCTTGTTTCCACAGGCGCTGGAAGTGCTTGGGCCAGCGATCCAGCCATTCCTTCAGGATGGGCCCGCCGGCCCGCATGTCGCCTGCAATACCATCGATACCGGAGGCGCATTCGTCGAAATGACGCTCGGAGGACGCACGCCGGAGGGCAGGGAAATGTCCCTTGAGCTGATGGTGCCCAGCGGCATGATCCGGATGGTGGTGTCGACGCAAAGCGAAGAGGTCTTCGGTTTCGGCCCGCACCGGTATTCAAAACCAGAGCCGCCGCCGTTGCCGCCACTGGGGCCGACCGCCGAGCCGGCGAGTGCATCGCCCGAGTCCTTTCCTTCGTCTACCTGATTCAATGAAGGCAGCGCTGCCGCGCTTGAAGCACGGCAGCGCCCGTTCTGATCAAAGCGTCGGCAGATCGAACACCAGGATTTCGGCATCCGTTCCACGTTCGATCTCGACCTGTGGCTCGTCGCGATACAGCAACGCATCGCCGGCGGTGAGCGTATGCCCGTTCACGACCACTTGGCCGCGTACCACATGCGCATAGCCAAGCCGATCTTCGTCCAAGTGCAGCACCGCGCTTTCATCGCCGTCGAAGAGCCCTGCATACATGCGTGCATCCTGCAGGATGCTGACCGAACCGTCTGTAGCATCCGGGCTGACGACCAGCCGTAACTGTCCACGCTTGTCCGCCGCAGAAAATGTCTTCTGTTCATAGCCGGGCGTGGTGCCCTGTTGCGAGGGGATGATCCAGATCTGCAGGAAATGGGTGATCCCGTCAGCGCTGTGGTTGTACTCGGAGTGGGTGACGCCACTGCCGGCGCTCATGCGTTGTACTTCCCCGGGCACGATGGTGGCGGCATTGCCCATCGAGTCCTTGTGGCCGAGCGCGCCTTCGATCACGTAACTGATGATTTCCATGTCGCGATGGCCATGGGTGCCGAAGCCACGGCCGGCCTGGACACGATCTTCATTGATCACCCGCAGCGGACCCCAATGGACGTGGTCCGGGTCGTGGTAATCGGCGAACGAGAAGCTGTGTGAGGAGTCGAGCCAGCCATGATCGGCATGGCCGCGCGCGGTGGCGGGGCGGAGGATGATCATGCGAGGTCTCCGGCAGCCGCGTCGATGGGATACAGGCCGGAACGGCCGGACAGGGTGTTCAAGGATGCGGACATGATGCTCCTCCCGATGGTGCGCCGGGCCGGATGCTGAGTGCGTCCTCGGATGCCGCGGCGAGAGGAGGTAGTCTATTTGAATGCGAAAATAGAACAATAAAGATAAATTGAATTTATCGTTCTATTTTTAAGTAATGATCAATGCTCTCGCTGCGTATGCGCGCCGAGACGGCGGTTGCCAGCGGAATTGCGTGCCAGAGGCTGCGGCATACCTAGAAGATAACCTTGCCCGTACTGGCACCCTTGTTCGATCAGGATGTCGCGCTGCGCGGTGGTTTCGATGCCTTCGGCGATCGTGTCGATACCGAGTGTGAGGGCCATCGCCAGGATCGCGCGGACCAGTGCGAGACTTTCGGTGCAGGCATCGCCATCGAGGCCGGCGACGAAGCTGCGATCGATCTTGAGCCCCTGGATCGGAAAGCGGTGAAGATACGACAGTGCCGAAAATCCGGTGCCGAAATCGTCTAGAAAAGCAGCGATACCGTGATTGCGCAGATCGCGCAGGATCCGCAGCGCGCGTGGCGCGTCTTCGATCAGCGCGACTTCGGTGATTTCGATGCGCAGGCGGCGAGGATCCTGATGGGCTTCGTCCAGCATGCGCAGCAGGCGGTCAGAGAAATTGTCGGACAGGAAATGTCGTGGTGAGACGTTGATCGACAGGTAGCTTTCCGGGTATTCGCCCATGGAAGCGATGACATGCGCATACATCAGCCAATCGACCTGTTCGATCAGGCTGCCGTCTTCTCCGACGCCGATAAAGGCCGACGGCATCAGCAGGCCGCGCTGTTCGTGATTCCAGCGCACCAGCGCCTCATAGCCGACATGCGTGCCATCGTGTAGCGTCATGATCGGCTGGAAATGCGGTTCGAAGGCGTCATGCATGATCGCCCGGCGCAGATCCGCCTCCAGATCGAGCAGGCGCATCGCTTCCGCACGCATTTCCTCATCGAACGCTTCGCTGCGATTGCGGCCAAGACGCTTGGCACGGTACATCGCGGCATCGGCGTCTCGCAGCAACTCTTCGCTCTTACGGTAACGCGGATGCCACAGTGCAATACCGATACTCGCCGAGGGGAAAACCTCACGGCCTTCGATCCACATCGATTGCCCCAGTGCGCGGAGGATCGTCGAGGCGTACAGCCCGGCCTGTTCTTCGGTCTCGATGTTCTCGGCCAGGATCGCGAATTCGTCACCTCCCAGACGCGCCACGAGGTCGTCGCGCGAAAGCACCTGTGAAATGCGTCGGCTGGATTCGACCAGCATTTCGTCGCCGGCGACATGGCCGACGCTGTCGTTGATCAACTTGAAACGATCGATGTCGAGGAAGAGCACCGCGAAGGGCTTTCCGCTGAAACTGCTGACCCGTGCGATCGCGTCATCGAGCCGTTCCTGCAGCTGGCTGCGGTTGGGCAGGCCGGTCAGGCTGTCGTGGCGAGCCTGGTGGCGCAACCGTTGTTCGGCGCGGAGGCGTTCGGCGATCTGTTCGCGCAATTCGAGATTGGTGTCTGCCAGTTCCCGGGTCCGGGTTTCCACGCGGGTCTCCAGCTCGGCATGGGCGGCGACAAGCCTGTCCTGCGCACGCTTTCGCGCCAGCGCGGCATCGACATGATGGGCGACGAAGGTCAATAGCTCCTGATCGCGCTCAACAAATTCGATGGATGGTGTGTAGCTCTGTACGCCGATCACGCCTTCGACGATGCCGTCACGCGTCAGGGGAACGCCCAGCCAGCAATGGGCGTACGGCCCGAAACTGCGGACGAGTCCCTGCGCTTCCAGCGACTCGATCTGTGCGCGGTTGGCGAGCAGCGGTCGGCCTGTGTCGATGACGTATTCGGTCAGACCTTTGGCGCGGGGCCGGTCGCGCCTTGCGCGAGTGTCGACTTCATCGGCCGAATACGCGAATTCGATGAATTTCCCATCGCCAGCCAGAAACGCTACATAAAAATTGTTCGCATAGAGCAACTCGCCGATGATCGAATGCAGATCAACGTAGAAATGTTCGAGATCCGGGGCGATGACCGACAGCTCGGTGATGCGGAACAGCGCCTGCTGCAATTTCTCGGCGCGCTCGCGTTCGATCACCTCGGTCTGGAGCTCGATGTTCGCCTGCTCCAATGCGCGGGTACGCTCCCTGACCCGCCGCTCCAGATCCACCTGTGCTGTCTTTCGATTCAGGGCAGTGAGGATGTGTTGGGCGACATATTCGAGCAGTGCGCGTTCTTCACTGCCGTAACGGCCGGCCTGATCGTAGTCCTGAACGACGATTGCGCCGCACACCAGCGTATCGCGCAGTAGCGGCACGCCGAGCCAGTCTTCGCTCATCGGCCCGCCCGCGTATTCGTCGCCCGCGATATCGAGTTCTTCGATGATCTCGCGCGGCGAACCAATCAGCGCGCGACCGTGGCGGAGCAGCGCCGCCGTCATGCTGTGCATATCCTGGTCGAGCGCGAATTCGGTTTCTGAGTCGGGATCGAAGGTGTCGCGACTGTCGGCGAAATACAGATAGCGGAGTGTTTCGCGCTTGTCGTCGAAATGGACGATGTAGAAATTCTCGGCAGCCATCAGTCCACCGACCACGCGATGGATCTGCGCCAGCATCTCGTGCATTTCGAGGCCTGATCCGGCCAGATCCGAGATTTCATAGAGCGCATGCTGCAGGCGCTTCGATTTCTCCAGTGTATCGATCCGCGTGCCGGCATCGGCCAGCCGGAAAGCGGCGAATGCCAAGTCGCATGCCAGACTGAACCAGGATGCCGTCGGCCAATCTTGTGAAAGAGGTTTGTCGAGGACGACACCGAACGCCAGTCGCAAGCCGTTGTCGTCTTCGTACCGATCGATCAGTGTGCCCGGCCCGAGCTTCGATGTGGACGGAGCGAGCTGAGGTTCGGATTGCGATCCGGACTGTGATGCGGATGGTGATCCGGGCAGTGGCTCGTCGAGACACGCCAGCACGCCGACCCGCAACGCTTCGTTGCCGGTGTGGCTGAGTGTACTGCCAAGACCGAGGCGGTCATGCCGCCAAGCAATGGCGACCTGTGTACCTTCGGGCAGCATCTTCAACAACGCGTCTGTCGCCGAGCGGCCGGCGACTTCTGCGGTCAGAGCCCCCCCGATTTCGCCTTCAGTCCCGGCATCAACATCGTGATGGCCGAGGGTCATGGGGGCAGGATATACCCGAACTTTCAAAAAAAGACAGCGCTGGTCGATGTCGACGTGGTCAGCGCCACCTTTCATCGGTGTCGGGCTTGCCGGGTTGTCGACCCGGATTGTCTACAGCGCAGGTATCACGTCGATCCAGACGAGGTGATGGTCCGAGGCTGTGGCCAGCGCGGCGTCGCTGGAGGTCTGTGTGGGCCAGAACACGCCGCTGTCGAGCACCCGCATCTCCGCCGAGGGCAGCACATGATCCAGATGCAGGTTGCCGACCTTGGGCCCGAAGTCGCCGGTGTCTTCGGCATCTGCACCTCGATGCATGCTGTTGGCGCCGCCAGCTGCGCGTGCGGCCTGCTCGGCGCCCGTACTCCGGGGGGCTGGATATTGGAGGACGCGCGGATGCTCGATCAGGGCGGTGATCGCATCGTGGCGGCCATCGCCGTCAAGCGGATCGTTGTTGAGATCGCCTGCGATCACGAAGCGTTCGCCCGCCGGGAGGCCGCCACAATGACCGGCGTCGTCGCACAGCCAGGCCGCATCTGCAGGCGTGTTGTCGAGATAGTCGCGCCAGAGCCGGAGTTCATCGGCGTTGCGCGCGCCATTGCGGTCCTCCGGGCCGTCGAAGACCGGCGGGGTGGGGTGCGACACCAGAAAGTGAAGGAGGCCGTTCGGCGTCTTTACCGGTATGTCCCAGTGCGACTTCGACGACAAGCGCAGTTCGCGCCAGATCGCATCGTTGTAGTAGTAGCCGCGCGAACGCGGGTCGATCGGGCGCAGGGCATCCGGCATCGCGCTCCATTTCAGATGCTGGAATGTCCGGACCTGTGCGGCATCGATGGGATAGCGCGAGAGCACCAGCATGCCGTATTGGCCGGGGTGCAGGCCGTAACCCCAGGCGTCGTTGCCTCGGTCGCGCCCGTCGCCGCCGATGGTGCCATTGCTGTCGAGATCGAGGCCACTGGGCATGCCGGTGTTCACCGGTGCGAGGTAACGGTACGGGTAGCGCAGTGCGCGGGCGTGCGGCCCCTGCGCGACTTCCAGGTAATCGTGCTGGAACAGATCGGCGGCGCGGCCTTGGGGGTCGAAGTCGAACTCATTGAGCAGCACCAGGTCCGGGCGCACACGCTGCAACACCGCAGCGATATTGCGCGCGGCCGGATCACCGGTTTCGAGCCGCCGGATCAGGCCGCCGTCGGCGTCGTCGTAAAGGGACGTGTTGTAGGTCGCGACACGCAGCGGCTGTGGTTTGCCGCTGGTGTTGTTGCTTTGCGCGGATGCGGCGGGATCACCGTGGATACGCACACGCAGGCAGCCCGCACAGAGGACGAGGGCCAATGCCGCGACGACGGCGATGGGCAGACGGGGAAAGAAACGCGATGTCATGGTGAGGCATCTCCGGTATCGCGTGACCATCGCTGCCCATCGAAGGATTCCAGCGGCCGGTAGCGGCGTTTGTAGGCCATCTTGCGATGACCGTCGATCCAGTATCCGAGATAGAGATGACGTTTGCCTTCACGCTGTGCCCACGCGATCTGCTGAAGAATCGCGAAGGTGCCGAGGCTGCGATCGGCGAGTTCGGGATCGGGGTCGTAGAACGTGTAGACCGCCGACAGCGCCTCCGGGACGACATCGGTCACCGCCACCGCCATCAGTTGGCCTTGGCCATGTGGCTGGTGTTTGCGTATTTCGATGAAACGGCCCTGGCCCCAGGCGCTGACCAGGAATTGATCGAATTCAGCCGTGCCATGGCCGTCCATGCCGCCGCCCGAGTGGCGCGCGGCGAGGTAGCGCCGATACAGCTCGAAGTGTTCCTCGCTGCGTTCGGCCGGCAGCACGCGTGTCTCCAGATCGGAATTGCGCGTCAGGCAGCGGCGTTGGCTGCGATCAGGCCGGAACTCCGCGACCGGGATCCGCACCGCCACGCAGGCCTGGCATCCGCGGCAATGCGGCCGATAGATCAGGCTGCCGGAGCGGCGGAACCCCCAGTTCAACGCCATCGGATACATGTCCGGAAGACGTGGGTCGCCCGGATCGAAGACGAGATCGCGCGCTTGGCGTTCCGGCCAATAGCCGCAGGCGTGTTCCGAGGTATGGAACAGGCGCACGCCGTAGTCGCTGCCGACGTGATCGTTCATGCCGGCATGCCCATGGACGGGGGGCGCAGCCGTGACAGCAACGGCCAATAGAGTGTGGCCGCAAGTGCGCCGGCCGCAGCGCCCGCCACGAGGTCACGCGG
>JBGSID010000115.1:0-44901 GCA_041751895.1 Lysobacteraceae bacterium
CCACGGAGATGCAGGCGCTGGTCGCGGATTTGAATGCCCAGCGCGCGGACAGCGCCTTCGCGTGGGCGGCAGATCTGGCCGAATACGACCGCCTGCCTGAACTGGTCGCACACACCGTAGGCCGCTACGGGCGTCTCGACGCGCTGGTGAACAATGCCTCGACGTTCTCACCCACGCCATTGGGCACCATCACCCCCACCGATTGGGACGACCAGTTCCTGATCAATGCCCGTGCGCCGCTGATCCTCGCGCAGGCCGCCGCACCGCACCTGAAGGCTGCGCGCGGCGCCATCGTCAATCTCACCGACATCTACGCCGAACGGCCGCTGCGCGATCATGTCGTGTACTGCATGAGCAAAGCCGCGCTGCTCGCCGCAACGCGTGCACTGGCAGTGGAACTCGCACCGGACGTACGCGTGAACGCGGTCGCGCCCGGCGCCATCCTGTGGCCCGAGGAAGGCAAGCCGGAAGCCGCGAAGGCAGCGCTGCTCGCGCGCACGCCGTTGGGCCGCATCGGTACCGAAGACGAAATTGCCGACGCCGTGCTCTGGTTGCTGCAGGGCGCCGGCTACACCACCGGCCAAGTGGTGCGGGTGGATGGCGGACGGATGCTGGACGGCTGACCCTTCCGTCAAGCATCCGCCGCAGGTCGAATCAACGTTTAGGCGCGAATGCCGATTCCAACGCCATGCCGCGAAATTCCGCCGGCGCCTCGTGGGACACCGCATAGCGATAGAGCGCAGCGGAGTAGATGCCACTGAGCGCCGACTGGGTCACCCCCAGCAACAGAACGCCAAGCAGGAACAGCACGCCGACCGTGACCGCCAGCGCCGGCGACGCCTGCCATGCAAAGTAAGTCGCGGCGATCCCGACCAGCACCGTGAACAACGTGATCATCCCGAATGCCGCGCCGATACCGACATTGCCGATCGCGTTCTCGCCCCAGGTCTTCTTCAGCAGAGCAACGCTTTCCTTCAGCGCATCCACCGGACCGATGTTCCGGTTGACCAGCACCGGCACTACCAGGAAAGTCGCCAGCGTCCACGCCATACCCAGACCGCTGCCGATCAAGCGCACGATGATGTTGTTGTCACGGTTCTTCAACGACTGCAGAAGCACGCCGACCGTCGCAGCGATCGCGGCATAGCCGAGAATCGCCGGCAAGCGCGACTTCGCCGCGCGAATACCGTCCGAGAATGTCGGATCGCCGCCTTCAAGCCGGATCGTCGCTGCAGCAACGAGTGCGCTGTTGAAGAACACGATCACGCTGTACTGGCAGAAATAAAACGCGAACCCAAGCACCGCACCGACGATGTTGAAACCGTTGTCGAACAACTTCAGCGTGAACACCGGCAATGCGAAGGTCGCCATGACCAACAAGGTCGCCAGCGAAGACAGGATCGGAAACAGCATCAGTTCTTTGTCGGCGCGCAGCACCGACGCACTCGCTTTCACCAGCCCCCAACTGCGAGAAAATTTCTCGAACATCGCTTTTGCGCTCCCGGAACGTTGTGTGTGAGGCCACATCCTGCTGCTCGACCATGCCGCCCGCAAGCGCAGGAAGTCACCCATCTCGATCCGTAGCGGATAACGTTACATGCCGTGATCAGACATATCGTAACCAGACATACTTTCGTCTGAAAAATCACCTCAGACAGCACGTTCACCGGGATCGAATGCAAGCGCGCATGGCGTGTCGCGCGCGGGCGAGTCGGCCCAGAGCTCGGCCAACATCCTTCGACTACGCGGCTCGACGAACGTCGGCGCGATTTCCGCGAGCGGCATGAGCACGAAGGCGTATTTCAGTTCGTCGCGCGGCAGCTGCAAGTGACCGGCACCTTCCAGCACCAGATCGTCGTAGAACACGATATCGATATCCAGCGGCCGATCGCCAAAGCGCGGACCACTGCGATCACGTCCATGCGCGTCTTCCAGCGCATGCAGCCAATCGTTGAGCGCGAATGGATCGAGATCGCTGTCGATCACCACCGCAGCATTGAGAAAATCCGGTCCATCGAAACCGACGGCTGGAAAACGATAGACCTTCGAAGCAACGACTGCGCCGAAACGAGCGCGCAACGCAACGAATGCCGAACGCAGATTCTCCTCGGGCGTGATGTTGCTGCCGAGACTGAGATAAGCCTTGCCCATCGTCGACAGAACCGCTCAGGGCTTGCTGCGTTCGATCATCACACCGACAGCACGCGCGCCGCGCACCGCACCGGGCTTACTCAACTTCAGCCGCACCTGCGACACCGCGAATTCATCGAGAATGATTTCGGCGCAGCGCTCGGCCAGCGTTTCGACCAGACCGAACGACGATGCCGACACGTATTCCACCAACCGCCTGCTCACCGCCTTGTAGTCGAGCGTATCGGCGATGTTGTCCGTCGCCGCAGGCTTGCGGTTGTCGAACGCCATTTCGATGTCGAACTGCAGCGTCTGCCGGATGCGGCGCTCCCAGTCGTAGATGCCGATCAGCGTCTCGATTTCGAGCGCTTCGATGAAAACCTTGTCCATTCGAAAGACAGCTGGAGTCAGAAAGGAGTGCATCGTAACCGAAGCCCTGTAGGAGCGGCGCAAGCCGCGACAGACTGCAGCACAAACGCATCAGCGTTACGTCGCGATTCTGCCACGCCCACGGTGCCGTACGGCTTACGCCAGCGGCGTGAGCGTCGCCATCTCCCAACGCGGCACGACATGCACCGCAGCATCGCTCCGCTGCCCGGCTTCGAGCCGCAACGCACCCGCAAACGCGATCATCGCGCCATTGTCGGTGCACAGCTCGGGTCGGGGAAAACAGACACGACCACTACGCTTCGTCGCCATTGTTTGCAGACGTGCGCGCAGACGCCTGTTTGCACCTACGCCCCCCGCAACCACCAGCACACTGCAGCCGGAGGCCTCCAGCGCACGTTCGCATTTGATCGCAAGGGTATCGACCACGGCATCCTCAAAACCACGGGCGATATCGGCACGCGTGGCATCGGTCTGATCGGAGTCGCGCCAGGCCAGCAACACCTGGGTCTTCAGCCCGCTGAAACTGAAATCGAGACCGGGCCGATCGGTCATCGGCCGAGAGAATCTGAATTTCCCGGGCGAGCCATGCTCGGCCAGCGCTGCCAACTGTGGGCCACCCGGATACGGCAGTCCCATCAGCTTGGCGGTTTTATCGAACGCTTCGCCGGCAGCGTCGTCCAGCGTGTCGCCCAGCAACCGATAACTCCCGATGGCGTCGACAGCAACCAATTGACTGTGCCCCCCAGAGACCAGCAAGGCCACGAATGGCGGCTCGGGAGGGTCGGTTTCCATCAGGGGCGCGAGCAGGTGCCCCTCCATGTGGTGGACACCGATCGCCGGCAGATCGAGCGCCCAGGCCAATGACCGCGCCACGCCGGCCCCGACCAGCAGCGCGCCGACCAGTCCAGGACCCGCCGTGTAGGCCACGCCATCCAGGTCATTGATGCGCAAGCCCGCCTCGCTCAACGTCTGGCGGATCAGCGGCAGCAGCTTGCGCACGTGGTCGCGGCTGGCCAGCTCCGGCACAACCCCACCGTACTCGGCGTGGAGGGCGATCTGACTGTAGACCGCATGCGCCCGCAGCCCCGCCGCACCGGGCAGTGAGGTGTCGTAGACGGCTACGCCGGTCTCGTCGCAGCTGGTTTCGATGCCGAGGACTTTCACGGGGTCAGGAAGCGTTGGAAACGATCTGGAAACGGCGGATAGCTTACCTTGCCGGGACGTGAAGCCATCCAGAACTTGCACACAGCGGGGATGCGCCGCTATCATGCACGGCTCGCCCGGATGGATCGGGTGTGGTGCGAGTCCCTTCGCAAGAGCCCGACCAGCGTGGTCGGTTTCCCAAAAAGCCCGAGATTCCTATGCCCAGCGTCAAAGTTCGCGAAAACGAGCCCTTCGAGTTTGCCCTGCGTCGTTTCAAGCGCACCTGCGAGAAAGCCGGCGTCCTCGCCGAAGTCCGCAAGCGCGAGTTCTACGAAAAGCCGACCCAGGAGCGCAAGCGGAAAGCAGCCGCTGCGGTGAAGCGTCAGGTGCGCCGTACCTCGCGTGACGCGACCAAGCGTCAGCGCATGTACTGAACCCGGTTCGACTGGGTAAAGTACCACTGATTCCTGCGCGCCCTCCAGGGCGCGACTCCAGTGAGTCCCGAAGCCGGCCGCGTTCACGCTGCCGGCTTTTTGTGTTTTCGAATTTTCCGGCGCGCCTTGCGTGCCCTGCCCACGGAGCAAGACCATGAGCCTCAAACAACGCCTCATCGACGACATGAAAACCGCCATGAAAGCCGGCGAAAAAGAGCGTCTGGGCACCATCCGCCTGGTGAATGCGGAAATCAAGCGCAAGGAAGTCGACGAACGAATCGAAGTTGACGATGCCCAGGTGCTGGCGATCCTCGAAAAGATGATGAAGCAGCGCAAGGACTCGGTGAGCCAGTACGACGCCGCTGGCCGCGAGGATCTGGCCGCGATCGAGCGCGCCGAGATGGTGATCATCGAGCAGTATCTGCCCGCAAAACTCGGCGAAGCCGAAGTCCGGGCAGCCATCGATGCCGCGATTTCGGAAGTTGGTGCTGCAGGCCCGGCCGACATGGGCAAGGTCATGGGCGTACTGAAGCCGAAACTGGCCGGTCAGGCCGACATGGGCGAAGTGTCGAAGCTGCTCAAGCAGCGACTGGCCGGCTGAGCCCGCCACGATGACTGCACAGCCCGTCATCGCCATCCGCCCCGCCGTCCGTGAGGATGTCGGGGCGATCCTCGGTTTCATCCGTGAACTGGCCGAGTACGAAAAGCTGGCGCACGAAGCGGTCGCCGACGAGACCGGCCTTGCCGCGCAGCTGTTCGGCCCACGCCCCTACGCCGAAGTCCTGATCGCCGAGGTCGAAGGCACCCCGGCCGGTTTCGCGCTGTTTTTCCACAATTTCTCGACCTTTCTCGGCAAACCGGGTCTCTACCTCGAAGACCTGTACGTCCAGCCTGCCTTCCGCAAGCTCGGTCTGGGCAAACAACTGATGACCCGGCTCGCGCAGATCGCGGTCGAACGCGACTGCGGCCGGTTTGAATGGTCCGTACTGGACTGGAACACGCCCGCCATCGACTTCTACCGGCGGCTCGGCGCCGTGGGCATGGACGAATGGACTGTGCAGCGGGTAAGCGGAGACACGCTACGTGCGTTGGCCTTGGACAACGCACGGAACGAATGATTCGACACGCCGTCTGGACAAGTGAGGCATCCTAGCGCTCCATGGCCCGCATCCCCGACGCCTTCATCGACGACCTGATCGCCCGGACGGACATCGTCGAGGTGATCGGTTCGCGTGTGCCGCTGAAGCGCCAAGGCAAGGAATATTCGTCGCGCTGCCCGTTCCACGACGAGCGCTCCGCCTCATTCACGGTCTCGCCGACCAAGCAGTTCTACCACTGCTTTGGCTGCGGCGCGCACGGCACCGCGATCAGCTTCCTGATGAATTACGACCGCCTCGAGTTCCTCGATGCGGTGGACGAACTCGCCAAGCGCATCGGTATGGAAATACCGCGCGACACCGAGCAGCGCAACGCCAATCCCGACAGCGTGGATCAGTACGCGGCGCTGGAAGCGGCCAGCAAATTCTTCCAGCGCCAGCTCGCAACCAGCGACAAAGCCCGCGACTATTTCGATCATCGCGGCGTCGACGATGCGATCCGTACGCAGTTCGGCCTGGGCTATGCGCCCGACGGGTTCTCGGCGTTGCGCGACGCGCTCGGTACCGACCCGCGGCGGATGTCGCTGCTGGAACGCGTCGGCCTGTTTTCGAAGAACGACAAGGGCCACGTCTACGACAAGTTCCGCGATCGGGTGATGTTTCCGATCCACGATCGTCGTGGCCGTACCATCGCCTTCGGCGGCCGCGTGCTCGACAAGGAGGACGGCCCGAAATATCTCAACTCGCCGGAGACGCCGCTGTTCCACAAGGGCCGCGAGCTGTACGGCCTGTGGCAGGTACGTCAGGCGAACCAGAAGATCGAACGGCTGATCGTGGTCGAAGGCTACATGGACGTGATCGCGCTGTTCCAGCACGGCGTGCAGCAGGCGGTGGCGACGCTGGGCACCGCAACCACGCCCGACCACGCTGAGCTGCTGTTCCGCAATGCACCCGACGTCTATTTCTGTTTCGACGGCGACGCCGCCGGTCGCCGCGCTGCCAGCAAGGCGATGGAGTCGGTGCTGCCGCGCATGAAGGACGGCCGTCAGGCCTTCTTCCTGTTCCTGCCCGATGGCGAAGATCCGGACACCCTAGTCCGCAGCGAAGGCGCCGCCGGCTTCGACACCCGCCTGCGCGAAGCCACGCCGCTGTCGACATTCTTCTTCGACGAACTCGCCGTAGATGTGAATCTGTCGACGCTCGATGGCAAGGCACGTATGGCCGAGCGCGCGAAACCGCTGCTAGCACAGATTCCCGACGGCGCCTTCGGCGATCTCATGCGCCAGCGCATGACCGAGCTCACTGGTGTTGGTGCACGCACCGAAGCGCAGGCGCAGGCATCGTCGCAGCGCCCACGTGCAGTCATCGCCACCACACAAAAGCGCAGTCTGGTCCGCAGTGCGATCGCATTGCTGTTGCAGCGCCCCGCGCTGGCCTTGGCTCTGGAGCCGCCCTACACCTTCAGCATCCTCCGCCAGCCCGGCATACCGCTGCTGACGGAACTGGTGGCGCTGGTCCGCGAACGCCCGGATATCACCACGGGCGGCGTACTCGAACATTTCGCCGGCCGCGAAGAAATCTCACCCCTGCAAAAACTCGCCTCCCAGGAGATGCCCGGCGAAGAAGTGCTGTGGCAGGACGAGTTCACCGACGCGATGGCTCAGTTGGAAAAACAGACGCTGCAGCAGCGCATCGACGAACTGCAGGCGAAACAGCGTGAGGTCGGCCTGGATGACGACGACAAAGTCGAACTGCGGGCACTGCTGTTGACGAAGCTGCAGCCGGCACGCTAACCGCTTATCCAGTGCCAAGCCCCATGCATGGCATGGGTTGTTGTCAGCGCTACCCCCACACCTCCGCCATCACACGCGCGAAATTCCCGCCGAGAATCTTGCCGATGCGCGCATCCGAATGTCCGCGCTTCGACAACATCGCCGCAAGCACGTCGAAGCGGTCCGCACGGTTCAGATCCGGAATGAAGGAATAGAGATCCTGCGGGCGGTCAGGCTCGAACACACCGTCTGTCACCGCGCTGGCGATCCATTCGCGATTATCTTTTTCGTATTCCGGCGTACGTTCGATCGGCGCGACGCCCCCGTCGGTACCGAGGCCCACATGGTCTTCGCCGCAGACATTAACCGCATGCTCGATGTGCCGGATCAGATCGATCGCCATCGGCTGCGTGTCGACGCGCAGATAGGGCCAGAAAATCATGCCCGCAACGCCGCCTTTGTCGGCCAGTGCACGCAGCGTACTGTCATCGGTATTGCGCGGCAGATCGGCGAGCGCA
Source organism: Lysobacteraceae bacterium (assembly GCA_041751895.1). Lineage (GTDB taxonomy): Bacteria > Pseudomonadota > Gammaproteobacteria > Xanthomonadales > Xanthomonadaceae > Lysobacter_I. Next base: position 7,485 of record JBGSID010000115.1, read on the forward strand.
CGACAGCCCGTGTGGCTGATCAGCATCGGCGCCCGAGACGCGACGATGCCTTCGGCCATCGTCCTAGCGGAACCGTGCGCGACGTCGACCACGATTTTTTCCGCATTCAAGCGTTCCACCACCTGGTGCCCGTAGTTGCTGAGCCCGGCATTGCCGGGCTCCATGCAACCGTCGCCGACCAGATTGCGCCGGTTGTGGGTGAGCTGGATCACGCGGACGCCACGTTCGTGGAACAGCGCAATGCGGTCGATGTCTTCGCCCAGCGACTCGGTGCCCTGGAAACCGTAGATCAGCCCCAGTTTGCCTTCGCGCTGCGCACGGGCGAGATCGCCACGGCTGCGGACGGCCAACAGATGTTCCGGGTGGCGGGCGATGATCGCGTCCCAGCGGTCGATCGCCGCTCGAGTCTTTTCGAATGCGGCATCGTCCAGCCAGAACCGGCCCGAAGGTGCGAGCGTCACCACGATGCCGTTGAGCCCCGAGGCGCGGATTGCATCGAGCTCGGCCCCGATCTGCGGATCACCCGGATCGAACCAGAACAGGGAGGTTCCGCCGGCACCGTCGATAGTGAGACTTTGCCGGTATGGCGGCCATGCGGTGCTTACCTCTGCACTGACGCCATCGGCCCCGCTTGCATCTGCCGCAGACAGTCGGCCTGTCGCCAGCGCCAACGTGCCCAGACCGAAGCCTTTGAGGACATCCCGACGAATGACCATGGCGTTCTCCTCATTCATTGCGACGCCAGAAGTCTAGCGCCCGCCATGACTTCCGGCACCTCGCAGGGCAGCGACAGCCGCTATCCTCGAAGACTTCCCTCTGCGCGAGACTCCACCATGCTGCATCGCCGCACATTCGCCGTCGCTCTGCTCGGCATCGCCTGCGCCCTGCCTGCCTCTGCACAGACCCAGGAGGTCAGACGCGACGAGGTGGGCACCCGCATCAGCGAGAACATCCCAGCGATCCCCGCCGAGCTGATCGATCGGCTCAATCGCTACCAGAACACCCGCGGCGCCAGCGTTTCCGGCTGGACGAAAAACGGCTGCCTGCTGATCGGCACACGCTTCGCCGAAACCAGTCAGGTACATCGCCTCTGCCAGCCGCTGGGCATGCGCGAGCAGCTGACGTTCTATCCCGAACCGGTCGGAGGCGTGTCGCCCGTGCCCGCCAACGCGTCGCAGGACGGCTTCGTGTTCGCGAAGGACAAGGGCGGCGACGAGTTCTCGCAACTGTACTGGTTCGACACCGACAGCCGCAGCGTGAGCCTGCTCACCGATGGCAAGCGCAGCCAGAACAACGGCGCGCTGTTTTCGCACGACGGTCAACAGCTGGCGTATCACAGCACCGCACGCAACGGCACCGATACCGACATCTGGCTGCGCGACGTGACCACAGGGCAAGCCAAGGCTGTCGTCACTGCAGGCGGCAACTGGAGCGCGCTCGATTTTTCACCCGACGGCAAAACGCTGCTGGTCGCGAAGTATGTGTCCGCTGCCGAGTCCTATCCGGGTGAAGTCGATCTCGCCACAGGTGCGCTGACGATGTTTCCTGTCGACGGCGGCAAGGCCGCGTTCGGCGGATTCGCCTACGCGCCCGATGGCAAGTCGGTGTATTTCGTCTCCGACGAACCGGTGAACGGCATCACCCAGGAATTCCAGACGCTGCGCCACCATGATCCCGCCACCGGCAAGCTCACGATCATCAGCGCGAGCATTCCGTGGGATGTCGAAGGCTTCAACATCGCAGAAGACGGCAGGCACCTCGCCTATGTCACCAACGAAGACGGCATCAGCAGACTGCACGTGCTGTCGCTGCCTTCGCATCGCGATATCAAACTGCCGTCGCTGCCGATCGGCGTCTTTGGTTCCGGCGCGTTTTCGCCCGACGGCAACCGCATCGCGTTGAGCATGAACAGTGCGACCTCGCCCAGCGATGTGTTCGTGATCGATCTGGCGAAAACCACGCTGACGCGCTGGACGCAGAGCGAAGTCGGCGGACTCGACGCGTCGAAGTTCGTCGCGCCGACCCTGATCCGCTATCCGACCTTCGACAGTGTCGACGGCAAACGTCGCAGCATCCCCGCCTTCTACTATCGACCCACAAACATACCGGCCGGCCGCAAACTGCCGGTGGTGATCAGCATCCACGGCGGTCCGGAATCACAGGCCTTCCCGACCTTCAACCCGACCGCGCAATTCATGGCGAACGAATTGGGCGTCGCGATGCTGATCCCGAACGTGCGCGGTTCAAGCGGCTACGGCAAGACCTGGCTGTCGCTGGACAACGCCGACAAACGCGAAGATTCGGTCAAGGATATCGGTGCGCTGCTGGATTGGGTCGCAGCGCAGCCCGATCTCGATGCCTCCCGCATCGGCGTGATGGGCGGCAGCTACGGTGGATATATGGTGCTGGCGTCATTGATGCACTACAGCGACCGCATCCGCGCCGGGATCGACGTGGTCGGCATCTCGCATTTCGGAACCTTCCTGAAGAACACCGAAAGCTATCGCCGCGACCTGCGCCGCGCCGAATACGGCGACGAACGCGACCCGAAGATGGCGGCGGTGTTTGATCGTATTTCACCGCTGAATCACGCCGATCGCATCCGCTCAAAACTCTTCGTGGCCCAAGGCAAAAACGACCCGCGCGTTCCATACACCGAAGCCGAGCAGATCGTCAAAGCAGTCCGCGCCAACGGCCAACCGGTGTGGTACCTGCTCTACACCGACGAAGGCCACGGCTTCCGCAAGAAGAGCAACAGCGATTATTTCGGTGCAGCGAGCATTCTGTTCTGGCAACAGCACCTGTTGAGTGCTGGCCAATAAAAGCAGGCGACAACGACCATCCTGAAAGCGAAAGACCGCCCATCGGCGGTCTTCCTTTTCATCAACGTGCGCTGATCAGGGCACAGACGCGTGAATGGATTGCCAGCGTATCGCGATCTCCAACTGGGCATCTGTGTTTACCGCATCGTTGGCGTTGCCGTCGCGCTCGACTTCGAAACAGACCTTGCCGTCGACATCAGGAGCAAGCTCTGCATCGCTCACATCGAACAGGAAACGCTGCGGCCCGGCATTGCCTCGCTCGACGTGATCGACCTGCATGCCGAACGACTCCAGCAAACGACGGCCACCATTACCGACGAGCATGAGTTGGAACGCAGGGCTGTATTTCGATGCAGGCGTCCGGTTGCGCAACTGCAGCCATAGCCGCGTATCGCCTCGGGCCGTCGCAGCGATGGTTTCGGCATCCAGCGTGAGGCACAGCCGTGCCGGCAACTCGGCATAACGAACGAGCGTGCTCGCTTCATGCGCATCCGCTTGCGCCGCATGCGTGCAGCTGGCCGCAAGCGTTGCAAGCACAGAGACGCATAGCAGCGGCAGGATACGGGCGGAGTGCAACATGCGACCTCCAGGAAGCGATATGGACGGGTGTTTCTGTTGGCAACACCTGTGCGACACGAAGTCCGCATGATGATTGACCGCTTCCATCGGCCGGAGTTCACCACTCCGACCGATGGAGAGCACCTACCCAGCGTGCAAACCGACCTCAGACCATCCGAGGCATGCAGCGCGTCGGTGCGATCGCGCTGCGATGATCAGACCACGACGATCTCGACGACTGCCGGCACCACCTGCGCGCCAGCGCCATCACGCGCACCGTTGCGCAACACCGGCAGCAAAGACACCGAGATATTGTCGCCTTTCAGCATCCCCAACTTGGCGAGATTGCGAACCGTATCGGTGATCTCCAACAACGCGGTGGGCGGCGCCTTCTCATGTCCTTCGTGACCGCCATGTCCATCGGTACTGTCCGGATGCGCCAGAAAGCCGATTTCACCGGCGAAGTGCGGGTCGCTCAGCGGCGTGTTTGCGGAAGGCGATTCGGCGTTGACGAAGACACGCACCGACGACACGTCCGGCCCGACCTGCATCTCACGGATCAGCGCGAACACCTCTGCAGATGCGGGATCGCTCTCGGCCTTGTCGACCACCATGCTCTGCAATGCACTCGACAGCTGCACGCGCTTGACCAGTGGCGCACGCACCGTCGCGGCTTCGGTATTGGCAGCAGGAAGCACACGCAGCACTTCCAGCGTGTCGACGTTGCTGCCCGCCGCAAGCAACGACATCAGTCGTGCATCGCGTTTCGGGTCGGAAAGCAGATTGTCCGGCGCCGGCAGATTCGGATAGGTGTAGCCGAGCACACGGGTATCCTGCAGATCGCGCGGATAAGCGCCATAGACCTGACCGGTCGGCGACAGATAATTGGCATTGAAATACATGTTGAGCCAGAGATTGCGATCGGTTGGCGTCATGTCCGCAGTGTTGCTGCGGCCGAGCGCATTCCAGACCGCCCAGATCCGGTCGATGTTGCTGTGATGCATCATGAAGATCGGATCGCGCGGCGAACCCGCGGTCGGCATGTAGGCACCGATCGAATTGTGGATCAGGTTGTGCGGCGTGCCTTCGAGAAACCCCTGCGAACCGCCGCCGCGCACGACCCAGCGCATGTCGAGATCGTTCTGATTCGGGTTCTTGCTGGTACCGAACAATTGGAAATTGGTTTCCGCATAGACTTTCTTCGCCAGAACTTCGGGCGCGACCCAGGCATCGGGCAATGGCCAGTTCGATGTATTCAACGTACGCCCTGGCACATAGAGCGGATTCGGCTTGCCCTGATACGTCGGATCGGTGAACGCCTGCGGCATCACGCGATCGATCGACCAGTCCCAATACGGCATCGCAAAATCCTGTTTGCGCGTGATCGCCATCACCGCGTTCTCGTACATGATCACGAATTCGCGATGCCACGGCAGGAAATACCAGTCGCCATGCGGGCAATAGCGATAGTTGCCGTTGTATTTGCCATGCATCAAAGAATACTGCAGCCAACTGACCGGATCGTTCTGATCCTTGGCCAACATGATGCCGACGAAGTCGCGATACGCCACAAGATCGGGATCATCCAGCGCCATGCCATGCAGGCTGCGGCGCACCCGGGGCGCGCTCTGTGCAATCGCGTTCAAACCGCCAAACGCACCGGAAAACACCGCCACAGCGCCAGCCGTCAAACCTGCTTTGAGAATCGTTCTACGTGTTGTCATGACCTTCTCCTTGTCCCTGGTCGTTGTCGATGCGCACCGCGACAGACATGTGCAGCTGCCGTCCCAGGCGCTCCTCTGCTGTACATCATTCGTTCTACTCAACGGCAGTCCGATATCGGGAATCAATCAGGACCGGGGATGGACGCCGCGCCCCTCAATCGTTCACCCGGCCTCAAGGCATCTCGGTAAAGATCGAATGAAAACCCCTGCGGCATACTGCGCCGGCTTCGTCGCGAGCACAAGCGCGAGCACCGCAGCCATCATGTCGCGAATGACAGCACTCAGTTCGCAGAGGACCACAGATCGCGGATCGATGCGACGCCCTGCGCACCATGATTGCGCGCAGATTCGACATCGCGACGCGTCATGCCGCCGATGGCATAGATCGGCAACGCGACCTGTTCACGCATCGCAGCGAAAGCATCCCAGCCGATGCCCGGTTCGCCGGGATGTGATGGCGTCTCAAGCACGGGGCCGAGCACGGCGGCATCGCAGCCCAAGGCCTGCGCCCTTCGCAGATCGTCGATGCTGTGGCAGGACGCGAACACCTGCGACGCGGAGCGCAGCGGCCGTGCAGACAGCCCGTGCAATTGCGAAGCACGCAGATGTACGCCAACCCCCAGAGACGCGGCGAGCGCGATGTCGCTGTTGACCAGCATTTGTACGCCGCTTTCGCGCGCATATGTCACGGCAGTCGTCGCCAACCGCAACCAACGCTCGGGGTGCGCAGCTGCGACCACATGGCCGCGCAACTGCACGCGGCGCACACCGGCATCGATCGCACCACGCAATGTCGATAACCAACGGCTATCGTCGCCATCGGGTTCCGGCGTGATCAGATAATGTTCGGGATCGCGCAGTGCCGCCACCACCGGCCGGTCCGCGTCGGGCATCGCATAGCTGGCGAGTTTGTGCGGTGGCACCCATGCCAACGCCTGACCATCGAGACCTTTGACCGTACCGCTCCATGTCGCGATACGACGCACATCAAGACGCAATCGTTTGTGCGGATATTGCTGCGGGACCGCGATCACGGGCTCACCAACGCGCACGTCGATGCCCAGTTCTTCGCGAAGCTCCCGCACCAGTGCCTGCTCAGGAGTTTCACCGGGATCGACCTTGCCTCCGGGGAATTCCCAGAGTCCAGCGAGATCGCGACCTTCTGTGCGCCGCGCCAACAGGATGCGGTCGCGGGCATCGGTAATGACACCTGCAACGACGTGTACAGCGGGTTCTGTTCGACTTCGGTCGCTATCGCTCATCGTGAAATGAAATCCCGATCCTTTGGCATATCGATGTTGTACTGCTGCAGGCAAGGATGGGCAAGCGGTCGGGAGACGCCCATCAAAAAAAACGGCCCGCAGAGATCGCGGGCCGTCGCTTTGACTACATGGAACGGACTTAAGCCAATTGTCCGTGACAGTGCTTGTATTTCTTTCCGGAACCGCACGGGCATGCATCGTTGCGTCCGACCTTCGGCATGTCAGACGCAAGCTGCAGATCGGGATCTGCCGCTTCCTCGTCGGCGCCATACCCCCCCATGTCCGGATGCTGGAACTGCATCTGACGCGCCACCGCTTCAGCACGCGCGCGCTCGGCGGCTTCGGCTTGCGCGATTTCTTCCTCGGTGCGGATGCGCACACGGGCAAGCAGCGAAATCACTTCGCGCTTGACCTTCTCCAGCATCTCGCTGAAGAGCTCGAACGCTTCCTTCTTGTATTCCTGTTTCGGCTGCTTCTGCGCGTATCCACGCAGATGGATGCCCTGCCGCAGGTAATCCATGCGGCCGAGATGTTCCTTCCAGCTCTGATCGAGCACCGTCAGCATCAGATGCTTCTCAAGCATCCGCATGGTTTCGCTACCGACTGCGGCTTCCTTGTCGTCGAAGAGTTGAACCGCTGCCGCCTGCACCTGCGCAGCGATGCCTTCCGCGTCGATCTCGTCCTTTTCCTGCAAGAGCGCGGTCAACGACATCTGCATATTGAATTCGGCGGCGAGTTCGGACTCCAGACCGGGCAGATCCCACTGCTCGTCGATCGAGTTCAAAGGCACGAACCGTGCGACCACATCGGCGATCACGTCGGCGCGGATACCGTCGATGTTGTCCTTGACGCTGTCCGCCTCCAGTAGTTCATTGCGCTGCTGATAGATGACCTTGCGCTGATCGTTGTTGACGTCGTCGAAGTCGAGCAGGTTTTTGCGGATATCGAAATTGTGGGCTTCGACCTTGCGCTGCGCACCGGCGATCTGTTTGCTCACCAGCGGGCTTTCGATGATGTCGTCTTCCTTCAGGCCCATCCGCGCCATCATCCGCTGCACCCAGTCGGCAGCGAAAATACGCATCAGATTATCTTCGAGCGACAGATAGAAGCGCGAGGAACCCGGGTCGCCCTGACGACCGGAACGGCCGCGCAACTGATTGTCGATACGACGCGACTCGTGACGCTCGGTACCCACGATGTGCAGGCCACCGCTGGCCTTCACGGTATCGTGGCGCTGCTGCCATTCGGCCTTGATGCGCTGACGTTCGACATCGCTCAATTCGCTGCCGCGTTCGGCTTCGAGCGCGGCGATCTCCGATTCGAGCGAACCGCCGAGCACGATGTCGGTACCACGGCCGGCCATGTTCGTGGCGATGGTCACCGCTTTCGGGCGACCTGCCTGGGCGACGATATGCGCTTCGCGCTCGTGCTGTTTGGCATTGAGTACTTCGTGCACGATGCCGGCTGCGTTCAATTGTTCAGACAGCATTTCCGACACTTCAATCGACGTAGTGCCGACGAGCACCGGCTGACCACGCCCGTTGGCGTCCTTGATCTCGTTGACAACCGCGCGGTATTTGCCGGCCTTGTTGAGGAAGACGGCATCCGGATGATCCTTGCGCACCATCGGACGATGGGTCGGAATGACGACGACTTCGAGCGCGTAGATATTCTGGAATTCGTAGGCTTCGGTATCTGCTGTGCCAGTCATGCCCGACAACTTTCCGTACATGCGGAACAGATTCTGGAAGGTGATGCTGGCGAGCGTCTGGTTGTCGCGCTGTACCGGCACGCCTTCCTTCGCTTCGACTGCCTGATGCAGGCCGTCCGACCAGCGACGTCCAGTCAGCGTGCGGCCGGTGAATTCGTCGACGATCACGACTTCACCATCGCGCACGATGTAGTCGACATCTCGCTGGAAGAGTGAATGCGCGCGCATCGCCGCATTCAGATGATGGACGACATGGATGTTGTGGGCGGCATAAAGACCGTCTTCGGCCTCGATGATGCCAGCACGGCGCAGTAATTCTTCCGCGTGCTCCTGCCCGGCTTCGGACAGATGCACCTGCTTGCTCTTTTCGTCGACCCAGAAATCGCCGACACCGTCCTCGACTTCCTGCCGCTTGAGCTGCGGCACCACGCGATTGACCTTGACGTACAACTCGGGAGACTCTTCGGCCGGGCCGGAGATGATCAGCGGCGTACGCGCCTCGTCGATCAGGATCGAGTCGACTTCGTCGACGATCGCATAATGCAGCTCGCGCTGATGACGATCTTCCTTCGACAGCGCCATGTTGTCGCGCAGGTAGTCGAAGCCGAGTTCGTTATTGGTCCCGTAGGTGATATCGGAAGCATAGGCGGCCGCTTTGTCGCCATGATTCATCCCCGGATACACCACGCCGACCGACAGGCCCAGCCAGTTGTACAGGCGCCCCATCCACGCGGAGTCGCGACGCGCAAGATAATCGTTGACGGTCACAACATGGACGCCCTTGCCTTCGAGCGCATTGAGGTACACCGGCAGCGTCGCGACCAGAGTCTTGCCTTCGCCGGTACGCATTTCCGCGATCTTGCCCAGATGCAGCACCATGCCGCCAATCAACTGCACATCGTAGTGACGCATGCCCAGCACGCGGCTCGAAGCCTCACGACAGACAGCGAAGGCTTCCGGCAGCAGCTTGTCGAGGGATTCGCCGTTGGCGATACGCGCCTTGAATTCAGGCGTCTTCGCCTGGAGCTCGGCGTCGGACAGCGCCTTCATCTGCGCTTCAAAGGCATTGACTTTCTTGACGACGCCACCGAGCTGCTTGACGAGACGATCGTTGCGGCTACCGAAAATACTGGTCAACAGGCGATTGAGCATGGGCTGGGAATGATCGAAAGAGGGAGTGGGCGGCGGCCACCGCGATGGCGGGCCTCTGCAATAAAAAAGGGCGCAGGGCGCCCTTTTGGCAACGCTATTGTACGTGGTGCCGGCATCCCGGGGTATCAAGGCCCCGGAAGGCAGTGGTTTCAGCCTTTGCGAGAGGGCTTTGCATCCGCCGGATTGATGGCGTTGGCCTCGCCGAGGAACTGGCGCGGATTGACCACCCTGCCGTTTTCCCAGACCTCGAAATGTACATGCGCGCCGGTCGAGCGCCCGGTCGATCCCGCCTTGGCGATCTCCTGGCCACCGCGCACGAGGTCGCCGACTTGGCCGATCAGCCGGGAATTATGGGCATAACGGGTGACATAGCCGTTGCCGTGATCGACCTCGACGACATTGCCATAACCCGAGCGCACGCCGGAGAACGTCACCACACCGTCAGCCACGGCCAAAACCGGGTCGCCGGTGTTCGCATCGAAATCGATGCCCTTGTGATACTGGCTGCCGCCACCGAACGGATCGGCACGACCGCCGAAACCCGAGGTGATGTAGCTGTGCGCCACCGGTGCTCGCGACGGCGTTGCGCTCTTGTCCAGTTCACGATTGAACAGCAGCGCTTCGAGTACCGACAGCTGACCGCCGGAATGTCTGAGCTGCGCCTCAAGGCTGTTCATGCCGCTTTGCAGCTCGTTCGCGGGCATATCCCGGGCCGGACCTGCACCACCGACACCGACCGGTTCGTTGAAGTCGAACTCTCCATCGCCTAGCTGGGCAATGCGCGTCAAGCGATCGCCAAGAGCGTTCAAGCGATTGGCTTCGGCCTGCAATTCACTCATACGCGCGGAAAGTGCGTTCACTTCGCGCTGCGCTTCACGGCGCGTGGTCTCGAGACCATTGCGCTGCGTTTCGACCTGAGCGTAAAGGCGGTCGAATTGTGCGCCGCCAATGAATACTTGACCGACAGTTCCGAACAATGCACCCACCGTCAACAGCCCTACCGCCGCATAACCGGGCTTTTCGGCCATGACGCGCCTGCCGATCTCCATTCCGCGTGCGACGTGCGGGCGAAACCTGTCTGCGGTGTGCACTGCCGTCACTTTGACGGCATGTGCGGCATTCGACATTTTGCAGTGCGCAACCTGCATGAAGCTGTGTAAAGTCATCGGTTCAATGTCTCGTTCGCGATCCAATCCTCCCCCGACCGACCGACCCACAGGGCCGACGGCTGCCATCGACGCCCTGTTGGGCGGCGAGGCCAGCGACCCGAGCAATCAATTTCTTCGCCGGGCGCTGTGGTTGGAAGCACTGGATCTGCAACTTCGTCCCTGCCTCCCCCCCGGTGTGGCCGCGCATGTGCGCTTGGCGAACATCGATCGGGGAAGACTCGTTTACCTGGTGGATGCACCGGTCTGGCATGCCCGACTGCGGCTTGCTGCGACCGACATCCTCGACGCGGCTCGTTCCTTCGGGCTGGAGGCGACTGATCTGGTCGTCAAAACCGCACGTGGACCACTGACAACGCGGCCTTACGACACCGTAACGACGAACACCACCAGACACGCCCCCCTCTCCGCAGCCGCACTTGAAGCCATCGCCACTGCGCTCGCGCACTCCGACAACATGCCGCCGGAGAAGGAATCATCCTGATGTCCGTCTGTCAGGCTCGGCGACGTTCTAGCCGGGCCGACAGGCGCGAGGGGCCATCGTAGCGGCGGGAAACCGGCAACAAGTTAAGATTGGACGGGTTTTTTGTTAATTTTTAGTAAATTGCACGGTGCCAGTTCACGGATCGTGCAATTCACCGTCTCCGTTCGGCTGGCGTGCGAGACGGCTTGGCTGCTGGTGGCCGCGCTCAAACCAGCTGAGGGGCACCGAACACCACAGGCACCGGCTGGTGGCTGTCGAAGCAGACTTCGTCCCAAGAGGCCGTCTCCGCGAGGAGCGTACGGACAAGTCTGTTGTTGAGGGCATGGCCCGACTTGAAGCCCTCATAAGCGCCAAGAATCGGTCGCCCTGCGAGGTAAAGATCACCGACGGCGTCGAGTATCTTGTGGCGGACGAACTCGTCTGCGTAGCGCAGGCCATCGTCGTTCAATACACGGTACTCGTCGAGCACGATGGCATTGTCCATCGATCCGCCAAGGCCGAGGTTGCGCTCGCGCATGAACTCCAGATCACGCATGAAACCGAACGTGCGCGCACGGCTGACTTCCTTGATGTAGTTCTCGGTGGAGAACTCGACCACGGCGCGCGAACGCGACGCAGGAATCGCCGGGTGCTGGAATTCAACGGTAAAGCCCAGACGAAAGCCGTCATACGGCTCGAAACGGGCGATCTTGTCACCTTCGCGCACTTCGATCGGCTTGAGAATGCGGATGAAGCGCTTCGGTGCATTCTGCTCGACGATGCCTGCGGACTGCAGCAGGAACACGAACGGACCGGACGAACCATCCATGATCGGCACTTCGGGTGCCGACAGTTCAACGTACAGATTATCAATCCCCAAACCGGCCAGCGCGGACATCAGGTGCTCGACCGTCATCGCCTTGCCGCCATCATGCGACAGACCGGTGCACAACATCGTCTCAGTGACGTAATCGGCTCGTGCCGGGATTTCGACCACTGGATCCAGATCCACGCGGCGGAACACGATGCCGGTATCCACAGGCGCCGGCCGCAGGGTCAGATAGACCTTTTCGCCACTGTGCAGCCCCACGCCGGTGGCGCGGATCATGTTCTGCAAGGTGCGTTGCTTGGCCATGGCGGGATACGGGAAGAGTCGCGGGGAGAGTCGAAGGAAACGCACAAATCCCAAGGGTTTCCGGGTGTGCGGAGCGCGAGATTAGCACGCAGACACCTGAACCTGAACGGAAGCGACAGACTGTTCCCGCACTGCAACATTCATCTGTTATGCGCGCAGCCGAAAGATTGCCATGGACAAAAGACCGCCGGGCCATAAAGACCCGGCGCAGAAGGACACGTCACCGACACATCCGGCGGACAACCGGACATGCCGTATTGCAATGCCTCCAAACCCGACCGGACTGCCGGGCAGGGAGACATGAAGCGGCGATCAATCCGCCTGACGACGCAGGAACGCCGGAATATCCAGATAGCTGCTGTCGCTGCCAAAATCGGCGGCTGTCGGGCTCGACGTGTCGACACTGCCGCGACCACGCAGATTCGCGGCGATACCGGCACCCGGCGAGAAACTATCAGCCTCATCGATGATCATGCCCGTGGTGCCATCACGACGGCCCTGCTGGCTGTTGATCAGCTGCACTTGCGGCCGACGCGCGGTGGCACCGAAGGCCTCGTCGTGATCGTTGCCGCGCACAGCCTGGCGCGAGACGGCACGATTGAGACCGGTGGCAACCACCGTGACCTTCACGTCGTCCTGCATGTCCGGGTCGAGCACGGTGCCGATGACCACGGTCGCATCTTCGGAGGCGAAGTTCTCGATGGTGCGGCCCACTTCGTCGAACTCGGCCATGGTGAAATCCGGGCCGGCGGTGATATTGACCAGGATGCCGTTGGCGCCTGCAAGATTCACGTCGTCGAGCAGCGGATTGTTGATCGCACCCTCGGCTGCAGCCTGCGCACGATCGTCGCCGCGTGCGGTACCGGTACCCATCATCGCCAGACCCATCTCGCTCATCACGGTGCGCACGTCAGCAAAGTCGACGTTGATCAGACCTGGACGCACGATCAGATCGGCGATGCCCTGCACCGCGCCCTGCAGCACGTCGTTGGCGGCGCGGAACGCCTGGATCATCGTCGCATTGCGGCCAAGCACGGTGATCAGCTTCTCGTTCGGAATCGTGATCAGCGAATCGCAGTGGTGCGACAACTCTTCGATGCCCTTGAGCGCGACCTGCATGCGACGACGGCCTTCGAACGGAAACGGCTTGGTGACGACGGCGACGGTGAGAATGCCCATCTCCTTCGCCAACTGCGCAACGACCGGCGCCGCGCCGGTACCGGTACCACCACCCATGCCGGCGGTGATGAACACCATGTCGGCACCTTGCAAGGCGTCCATGATGCGCTCGCGATCTTCAAGCGCCGCCTGACGACCGACTTCCGGGTTGGCGCCTGCGCCGAGACCCTTGGTGACATTGCTGCCGAGCTGCAATTGCAGCTTGGCGCCGCAGTTCTTGATCGCCTGCGAGTCTGTGTTGGCGGTGATGAACTCAACGCCTTCGATGCTGCCGTTGACCATGTGGGCAACCGCATTGCCGCCGCCGCCGCCCACGCCGACCACCTTGATGACCGCATTCGGCGCCATCTTTTCCACCAATTCGAAATATGCCATGTCCGTGTCCTCGTCTAGTTATATGTGTTGCTGTTGTTGTTCGATCAGGTATTGCTGAAGCTTCATCGCCGTTTCGACATCGTCTTTGCCGCTCGATCGCATCGATCAGAATTCACCGCGATACCAATTCTTGAGTTTGTTGAAGAGCCCGACCGCTCGCCCTGCCGGAATCACCGGGCGACGAGGATGTTCGATCTGGCTGCCCATCAGCAGCAGACCGACGCCAGTGGCATGCACCGGATTGCCCACGACTTCGCCCAGCCCCGATACATGCTGCGGAATGCCGACGCGCACCGGCATCTGCAGCATTTCTTCTGCAAGCTCGATCACGCCTTCCATCTTCGAAGCGCCGCCGGTCAAGACCATGCCCGCACGCACCAACTCTTCGAATCCGGAGCGGCGTAATTCCGCCTGCACCATTTCGAAGATTTCCTCGTAACGTCCCTGCACCGCCTGCGCCAAGGCATGGCGTGGCAGACGACGCGGCGGACGATCACCAACGCTCGGCACCTGGATGCTTTCCTCGGCAGTCGCCAGCTGCGCCAACGCACAGGCATAACGCACCTTGATCTGCTCGGCTTCCGGCGTCGGCGTACGCAACATGTGGGCGATGTCGTTGGTGACATGATCACCGGCGATCGGCAGCGATGCCGTGTGGCAGATCGCGCCCTGCACGAACACTGCGATATCGGTGGTCCCCGCACCGATATCGACCAGCACCACACCGAGCTCGCGCTCGTCGCTGGTCAGCACCGCAGTGCTGGAGGCCAGCGAAGAAAAGATCAGATCGTCGACCTGCAATCCACAGCGCTGCACGCACTTGCTGATGTTCGCTGCTGCCGATTGCGCGCAGACAACGAGATGCGCATGCACTTCGAGGCGTACGCCAGTCATGCCGACCGGGTTGCGGATGCCTTCCTGCGAATCGTCGAGCACGTAATCGCGGGGAATCGCATGCAGGATCTTCTGGTCGGCGGGAATCGCGACGGCCTTCGCCGCTTCGAGCACGCGGTCGAGATCGGCATAACTGACCTCGCCATCGCGGATCGGCACGATACCGGGCGAATTCCGGCATTGCACATGATTGCCAGAAATCGACGCGTAGACAGAACGGATTTCACAGCCGGCCATCAGTTCGGCTTCCTCTATCGCACGCTGGATCGACTGCACGGTCGATTCGATATCCACGACCACGCCACGTTTCAGCCCGCGCGATTCGTGCGTGCCGATGCCGATCACTTCAATCGGGCTGCCGGCAGCATATTCGCCGACCAGCGCGATGATCTTGGAGGTGCCGATGTCGAGACCGACGATCAGCGATTTGTCGCCCTTGCGATTCATGTCTTGTCCTGCACTTGCATCGGCTCGGCGGGACCAGAGGAAGCCCCTTGCCAGCGCAACGCGAATCCATTGGTGTAGCGGAGATCGGCGCGGGACAACGGTTGCCCCTTCTGCGCCAACAATTGCGGCAAAAGCCGCGCGAAACGTTCAAGACGAAGCCTGGCATCGTCGCGGCCGACCAGCAGTTCCGTGCCATTGGACAGTGTCATCGACCAGCTGCCGCGCGGATCGATCCGCAGCGTGCTGACATCGAGACCACCCGTCGCGAACATCGCACGCGATTCGTTGTACAGACGGACCAGATCGGCACTGCGCGATTCCGGACCCTCGAATCGCGGCAAACCTTTCGGCACGGTGACGCCTTTACTCGGAAAGATGCTGCCGCGCTCCGACAGCAGGCGATCATTGCCCCACCAGGCGAACGGACGATGCTCATCGACCTGCACGACCAGCACATCCGGCCACTGCTTACGGACTTCGGCGTGCTCGACCCATGGCAGTTGGGCCACCGCTATCTGCGCGTCTTCGAGACGTATGGCAAAGAAGCCGCGCTGCGCGTGCGGAAGCACCGTTGCACGCAACTTCACCGGATCGACACGTTCGAGATCGCCGACTACGCGCAGCGTACGCAGTGGCCAGCGCTCGGCACCGATCCAGCCCTGGATCACCGCCACAACCGGCAGCGTCACCAGCGCCAGCGCGAGCAGCCATGCGGTCAGTCGCAGAAAGGCGCTCATCTGTCGCCCACCTCCGACATCGGCATTCCGCGGAAAGAAGTCTCGAGGACCAGCCAGCACAACGTTTCGAAATCGATACCGATCTGTCCTGCGGCTTTCGGCACCAGCGAATGACTGGTCATGCCTGGTGCAGTGTTCACTTCGATCAGATGGAATTGTCCGCTCGCGCGATCACGCATGA
This sequence comes from Lysobacteraceae bacterium, assembly GCA_041751895.1. Taxonomy (GTDB): domain Bacteria; phylum Pseudomonadota; class Gammaproteobacteria; order Xanthomonadales; family Xanthomonadaceae; genus Lysobacter_I. Next base: position 23,291 of record JBGSID010000115.1, read on the forward strand.
CGTCCACACGCGCCCAACCGGAACAACCGACCGCATTGAATGCCGCCAAGGCCAGCGCTCGGATCTCGTCCTCGGCATCGCCTTCCAGACCCGGGCAAAGATATTGCGTGTCATCGGCGACGTATTTGGCGTGGTAGTCGTACCACTGCCCTTTCGGCACGATCCGGATCGACGGCAGCGCGCGATCACCGAGGATACCGATGGTCAGCTCATCGCCTTCGATCAGCTGCTCAATCAGCATCTCACCCGGATACTGTGCGGCCAGTTCGACCGCAGCTTCGAGCGCATCTTCCGTCATCACACGCGAGATGCCGACACTCGAACCTTCCGATGACGGCTTGAGAATCACCGGCAGACCGATACTGCGAGCGGCCGCGTGTACATCATCGCCCTTGTGCAAACGGACGTAACGCGGTGTCGGCAATCCGAGCGACAACCACACCTGTTTGGTACGGATCTTGTCCATCGCGAGCGCCGAGCCCAGCACACCGGAACCGGTGTAAGGCACGCGCATCGTTTCGAGCATGCCCTGCAATGTACCGTCTTCGCCACCGCCCTTGTTGCCATGCAGGATATTGAAAACACGATCGAATTTCTTTTCGGACAATGCCTCGATCAACGCCGGAATGCCGTCGACCGCATGTGCATCAACGCCACGCGAACGCAGCGCTTCGAGCACGTTGCGACCCGAATCCAGCGACACCTCGCGCTCTGCGCTGGTGCCACCCATGAGCACGGCGACGCGACCGAAGCGCGCGGGGTCATTGAAGCGTGACATTGGCATGGCGGTGCTCACGACGCCGGATCCTCGGATGCATTGGGCGCGAAACCCTGGGTGGAAATCTGTTGCGCGGCATGGCCGATGTCGCCCGCGCCCATCATCAGCAGCAGGTCGCCGTCCTGCAGTACATCCGGCAACACGCTTGCGAGTTCGGCCGCACTGCCGACCACGACAGGATCGATGCGTCCGCGCGAGCGGATGTTGCGCGCCAGCGACTTTGCGTCAGCACCGGCAATCGGCGCTTCACCTGCGGGATAGACTTCTGTGAGCACGAGCGCGTCCACGCTCGACAACACCGCCGCAAAATCATCGAACAGATCGCGGGTACGACTATAGCGATGTGGCTGGAAGGCGACGACAAGCCGGCGATTCGGCCAACCACCGCGCGCGGCTTCGAACACGGCTTCGAGTTCTTTCGGGTGATGCCCGTAATCGTCGACCAGTTGCACTTTCGCGCCCTGCCCGGTCGTGAATTCGCCGAGCAGGTTGAAACGACGACCGATTCCGGCGAATTTCTCCAGTGCGCGCGCGATCGTCTCGGGCGCAACACCGAGCTGCCAGCCGATCGTCGCGGCGGCAAGCGCGTTCTGCACGTTGTGACGACCGGGCAGCGCCAGCGTTGTTCGCGTGCGCGACCCGTCCGGCAGACACAAAGTGAAGCGCATCGCGGGACCGGCCTGCTCGACATCTTCTGCCCGCACATCGGCATGCGCAGCGAAGCCGTAGGTGACGACGTGGCGCGGCATGTCCGCAGCGAGCGCAACCACTTCAGGATCGTCGATGCACAACACCGCGAGACCATAGAATGGCAACCGATGCAGGAACTCGGAAAACGCAGCCTGCACGCGCGCGAAATCGCCGCCGTAGTTTTCGAGATGATCGGCATCGATATTGGTCACGACGGCGACCTGCGGATTCAGACGCAGGAAACTGCCGTCGCTCTCATCGGCTTCCGCCACCAGCCAGTCGCCGCTACCGAGACGTGCGTTGGCACCCGCAGCGAGCAACTGACCACCGATCACGAACGTCGGATCGAGACCGGCTTCGCCAAGCACGCTGGCGGTAAGCGAGGTCGTGGTGGTCTTGCCGTGCGTACCCGCAATGGCGATACCGCGACGGAAACGCATCAGTTCCGCGAGCATCTCGGCACGCGGCACCACCGGAATACGCTGTGCGCGAGCTTCCATCCACTCGGGATTGTCGCGTTTGATCGCGCTCGATACTACAACGCAGTCGGCGCCCAGCACATTGGCTGCAGCATGACCGCGACTGATCGTGACCCCGAGCGACGCCAGACGGCGCGTGACCGCATTGTCGGCGCTGTCGGAACCGGACACCTGATAGCCGAGCGTACACAGCACTTCTGCGATACCGCTCATGCCGACACCACCAATGCCCACGAAATGAACGCGCGGAAACAATTTGGCCAGATCGACTTTTGAAAGATCTTCGGAGTCGAGCAAACGACGGATCATGCCTGCGCCTCCTGTCGAATTGAAGTCTGAAGCACAGCATCGGCGACGCGTTCGGCAGCATCGGGCGTCGCCAGTGCGCGCGCGGCTTCGGCCATGTGCGCACGTTCATTCGGAGCATTCGCCAGCTCGCGCAACACGGACATGATCTGCTCGGCGAGATCGTCGCCCTGCTTGCACATCCGCGCGGCGCCTCGCTCGACGAGATACAGGCCGTTCTTGGTTTGATGGTCATCGACCGCAGTCGGCAACGGCACAAGCACACTGGCGACGCCGACGGCGCAGATTTCCGCGAGCGTCAGCGCACCTGCACGACAGATCACAAGATCCGCCCAGGTATAGGCTTCGCCCATGTCGGCAATGAAGGGTTCGAGAGAGACCGCCACACCGGCATCGGCATACGCGCGCTCCGCCTCTTCACGCATCTTCTCGCCGCACTGATGACGCACATCGATCCGTCGCGCATCCGGGGAGTCCTGCAGCGCACGCAGCGCCTGCGGCAATGCCGCGTTCAGCGCACGGGCGCCTTGACTGCCGCCGAGCACCAACAACCTGAACACGCCGTCGTCGCAGACTGCTCGCTCGCCCGGCGGAGCGATCTTCGCAATTGCGTCGCGCACCGGATTACCGACGACCGTTTCCTTTCCAGGAAAACTGTCGGGGAAGCCAGTCAGTACGGAACGCGCGAACTTCGCGAGGATGCGATTGGTCATGCCGGGCGCACGATTCTGCTCATGCACGAAAAGCGGGATACCCGCGATCGCTGCGGCGATCCCGCCAGGGCCCGCAGCGAAACCGCCGAAACTCACCACAGCGCGCGGGTGATGGGCTCGCAACACGCGCGCAGCAGCGCGAATCGCAGACAAGACCCGCAACGGCGCCCGCAACAACGTGCCAAGACCTTTGCCGCGCAGGCCGGAAATCGCGATCGTCTCGATGGCGATGCCATGCTGCGGCACCAGACGCGTTTCCATGCCACCCTCCGCGCCCAACCACACCACCGGCACATCGCGCGCGCGCAGCGCAGCCGCGACCGCGAGACCCGGGAAAATGTGTCCACCCGTACCACCCGCGAAAATCATCACCGGTGCATGTTGATTTGCTGCGGCAGCGTTCATGCATTCCTCCCGAACGTCGGCTCGACACGATCGCGAAGACGGCTAGTACCGCGTGAGCTTCCACCTCTGGTGTTGTTGCCGACCATCGGCGCGAATGTCGATGCAGGCGGCTGCGCTGTCGGCGGCACACCTGCGGACACTTGCGCTGCCTCGCCGCGCAGGCGTGCGACCTGACGCTCGGCGCGATCGAGTTCGTACGAAATCCGCAGCAACAGACCAAGCGCGGCGCAGGTGCCAAGCACACTGGAACCGCCGTACGACACCAACGGCAGCGTCAGCCCCTTGGTGGGCAGCAGACCGAGATTGACACCAATCGAGACAAAGCTCTGCAACCCCATCCACAGCGCCACACCAAACGCGCAGTAACCGGCGAAATGGCGGCGCATCTCGACGCATTTCAGGCCGACCCAGAATGCACGACCGACCAGGACGCCATAGAGCGCGATCACACCGCAGACACCAACGAAGCCCAGCTCCTCGGCGATCACGGCCATGATGAAATCGGTATGCGCTTCCGGCAGATAGGCGAGCTTCTGCACCGAACCGCCGAGACCGACGCCGAGCAATTCGCCACGTCCCACGGCCATCAATGCATTGGTCAACTGATAGCCGGTGCCGAACGGATCCAGCCATGGGTTGAGGAACGAGGTCAGGCGGTCGACACGATAGGGTTCCGCGATCGCGATGACCGCCAACACCGGCAAACCGATCAACACCGGGCCGAACATGCGCGGCAGATGCACACCGCCCAACACCAGCATCCCGGCGGTAATCGCGAGGATCAACGACAGCGAGCCGAAATCAGGCTGCGCGATCAACAGCGCGACCATCGCCACGGCCACGCCCAGCGGCTTGAGCATCGCTGCCCAGGTCGCGTTTACTTCATCGCGGAAACGGACGAGGTAGCTCGCGAGCCAGACGATATACATGAGCTTCACCGCTTCCACCGCCTGGAAGCCCATGATGCCGAAGTTGAGCCAACGCCTCGCACCATTGACGGTCTTGCCGATACCGGGCACGAACACCAGGATCAACAGCAGGAAACACAGCACCAGCAGCAGACGGTCCCGCTGCTCGATGAGCTTGAGTTCAGTGCGCATCAACCACGCGGCGACCGGGATTCCCATCGCCAGGAACACCAGATGCTTGATCAGGAAATAGTACGGACCGACATTGAGGCCTTCACCGATCGCGATCGAACTGGACGCCACCATCACCACACCGAGACATGCCAGCGCGATCGACGTGCCGAGCAGCCACGGGTCATAGCGGCCGGGCAACGCGTCGAGACGCGTGGCCTGTTGGCCGAGACCGATATTCGGAAGGGGCAGCCAGGATGCCATCAGCGGACCTTCAATGTCGCAAGGCCGATCAGCACGAGGATCACGGAAATGATCCAGAAGCGCACGATCACGCGCGGCTCCGGCCAACCTTTCAGCTCGAAATGATGATGGATCGGCGCCATCCGGAAAACGCGCTTGCCGGTCAGCTTGAACGAAGCGACCTGGATCATGACCGACAAGGTTTCGATCACGAAGATGCCGCCCATCAGCACCAGCACAAGCTCCTGGCGCACGATCACGGCAATGCTACCGAGCACCGCACCGAGTGCGAGCGCGCCGATGTCGCCCATGAACACCATCGCCGGATAGGTGTTGAACCACAGGAAGCCGAGTCCCGCACCAGCGATCGCTGCGCAGATGATCACCAGCTCACCGGCACCCGGCACCGGCGGGATCTGCAGATAGCTGGAAAACACCGCATTGCCCGATGCGTATGCGAATACGCCAAGCGCACAGGCGACGAGCACGGTCGGCATGATCGCGAGTCCGTCGAGACCATCGGTCAAGTTCACCGCATTGGAAAATCCGACGATCCAGAAATATGCGATCCCGACGAAAAAGACCGCACCACCGATGCCGGCCAGCGGCAGCGCGACATTCTTGAAGAACGGGATATAGAGCGTCGTTGCTGCGGGCGCATCTGCGGTGAAATAGAGAAACAGACCTGCAGCCAACCCGAACACCGACTGCAGCGCATATTTCGTGCGTGAACGCATGCCGTTCGGATCGCGCTTGACGATCTTGATCCAGTCGTCCCACCAGCCGATGCAGCCGTACGCCACCATCACCGCCAGCACCAGCCAGACATAGCGGTTGCGCAGATCACCCCACATCAACACCGATGCCATCACGGTCAGCAGAATCAGCGCGCCGCCCATCGTCGGCGTGCCTGCTTTGGAGAAATGCGATTGCGGGCCATCCTTGCGGATCGGCTGACCGCCTTTGAGCTGGGCGAGACGCGCGATCACCGCTGGCCCCCACCACAGCGACAGGGCGAGCGAGGTCAATGCCGCGAGAATGCCGCGAAACGTGAGATAGCTGAACAGGCTGAACAGGCTCTGCAGTTGTTCCAGCCAGCGCGTCAGTTCAAGCAGCATGCGATTCTCCCTCGACAGCCGTTTCCGCCAGCATGTCTTTCACCACCTTGTCCATCGCGCTACCGCGCGAGCCCTTTACCAGTACGCGCACGGTGGGCAGGGCTTCCCCCATATCCTGCACAGCGCCTGATGTATTCGTGACCGAAACCATTGGCGCATGCATTGGTAGAACCTCGGCGAGATCCGCCTTCAGCGCCTTCGCAACGGCAGCATGACTGTCGAAGCTGCGACCGCCCTCTCCGAAGGCGTCGGCTGCGGCCGCGCTGAGCTCACCCAATGCGTATAGCCGCGTAATGCCGGATGCCTTGGCGAGACGACCGACCTCGGCGTGCAACGACACCGCGTCTTCCCCAAGTTCCCGCATGTCGCCAAGCGCCAACCATCGTTCGCCACCGGCGGCAGCCAATGTGTCGATAGCGGCCTTGAGCGAGCCCGGATTGGCGTTGTAACTGTCATCGATGAGCATCACTCCACCGGCAAGACGATGGCTGATCAGACGCCCGGCAACGGGGCGAGCGGCATTCAAACCATCGGCGATCGCCGACAGCTCGATCCCTGCACCGAGCGCGAGCGAAGCTGCCGCCAGCGCGTTGAGGACGTTGTGCCGGCCCGACATCGCCAACGCGATCCCGGCCTCGCCCTGCGGTGTGATCAACACGAAGCGCGAACCTTCCGCATCGAGCATGATGTCGCGCGCAGTCACTTCGGCATTCGCTTCCAGACCGAAACGGATCAAACGATGACCATGCGCGCGTTCTGCGAAATATGGCGCAAAGGCATCATCGGCATTGATCGCTGCCACGCCATCGGCTGGCAGCGCGTCGTAGATGGCAGCTTTGGTGTCGGCGATCCCGAGCAGACTTCCCAAGCGTTCGATATGCGCAGGCGCGATATTGTTCACCAGCGAAACATCCGGGCGGACGATCGCGGTTAGATAAGCGATATCGCCCGGCGCGCCTGCACCCATTTCGTACAACGCATAGACCGCATCATCCGGCGCATCGATCACCGCCATCGGCAGACCGATTTCATTGTTGCGATTGCCAGGCGTCATGTAGGCACGACCCGGCGCTCCGCGCTCAGCCACCGCAGCTTCCAGGATGGCGTACGTCAATGTCTTCACGCTGGTCTTGCCGTTGCTGCCAGTCACTGCCAGCACTTTCGTCGCGCGTGCCTGCTGTACCGCTGTCGCCAGCGATGCCAGCGCGTGCTGGGTATCGGCAACCACGATCTGCGGCAGCGGCAGCTCGCCCGACTGAGGCATGTACTCGCGCGACACCAGCGCCGCGCGCGCACCGCGTGCCGCCGCCTGCGCGACATAGTGGTTGCCGTCGAAGCTTTCGCCTTTCAGCGCGACGAAGAGCACCGCATCGCCACCGCCCGCATCGAGACTACGGGTATCGGTGACGAGTGCAGTGATCATCTGATCGTCTTCGTGGCGCCCATTCGACACCAGACGACCATTCAAGATCTGTGCGATCCGCGAGAGCGACATGGGCGTCATGCGCGCATCTCCAACGCCGCACGGGCGATCTGCGTATCGTCGAACGGATACTGCACCCCGGCGATTTCCTGATAGGGTTCGTGGCCCTTGCCGGCGATCAGTACGATGTCCTCGGCGGTTGCGGATTCGATTGCATGCCTGATCGCGGCAGCGCGATCACGACGTACAACGATCGTATCCGGGCGAACGAAACCACCGAGGATGTCCGCGACGATCGCGTCGCCATCCTCGCTGCGCGGATTGTCGTCGGTGACGATCACCGCATCGGCATGCATTTCGGCGATCGCCGCCATCTGCGGGCGCTTGCCGCGATCGCGATCGCCACCGCAACCGAACACGCAAATCAAACGTCCCGATGCATGCGCACGCAGACTCGCAAGCGCCTGTTCCAGCGCGTCTGGCGTGTGTGCGTAGTCGATCACCACCAGCGGCAGCAGACCATCACCGCCCAATCGATTCATGCGCCCATTGACCGGCTGCAACTGAGCCAGCACAGCGACAATGTCCGCTGGCGTTTCGCCGAACGCGTAGAGCACCCCTGCTACCGCCAACAGATTGTCCACATTGAAGCGACCCAGCAGCGACGAGCGCACGGCATGCTCGTCGCCGTCGACATGCAGCACGAACGACAGACCGGCCAGGTCGAGCACAACATCATCTGCGCGAAGTGTCGCGCCGGTCTGGCCTCGCGAGCTGACGCCGACGATGCGCATCGGCGCATGCGGGTCGGCCTGCAATCGACGGCCGAATGCATCGTCGAGATTAAGGACTGCCGCATTCAGGCCAGGCCATGCGAACAACTTCGCCTTGGCGTCGCCGTAAGCGCCCATCGTGCCGTGGTAATCGAGGTGATCGCGGGTGAGATTGGTGAAGACACCGACCTTGAAATGCACGCCATCGACGCGCCCTTGATCGAGCGCGTGCGAACTGACTTCCATCGCCGTCGCTTCCGCACCCGCGTCACGCAACTGCGCGAGCAAGGCATGCAACTGCAGCACAAGTGGCGTGGTGAAGCCGGTCGGCACGACATCACCGTAGAGTCCGGCGCCCAGCGTGCCGATGGTGCCCGCACGATGACCACGCAGCGTCCAGGCCTGTGCGAGCAACTGCACAGTCGACGTCTTGCCGTTGGTACCGGTCACACCGACAGTGGTCATCGTCCGCGAAGGTTCTGCATGAAACACATCGGCCATCGCACCGAGCCGCGCGCGCAGACCTGGGACCGCGATCATCGGCACCGTACTCCCGGGTGTCTGCGCATCCATATGCCCATCGTATTCCGCAGGCAGTGGCGGCTCGAACAGAATGACGGACGCGCCCGCCTGCTTTGCCTGCGCAGCGAATTTGAGACCGTGCTCGCCGAAACCCGCAATCGCCACGAAGGCATCACCCGGCTTGACGGCACGACTGTCCTGCACCAAGCCCGTGATGTCGAGATCAAGCGGCACGCCGACAACATCCGGCAGCAAGTCGGCAAGGCGCATGCGACGGTTCATCGCGCACCTCCCGCAGCGGGCAGCGCATCGATCGCTTCAACCAGCGCAGCAGGCAACGGCTGCACACGCGGCGCAGCATCCGACACTACGACTCCGGCCTGCCGGTTGCGTTTGGCTTCTGTCGCAGCCTGCGCCGCGAGCCAGGTCTCGATATCGTCCGGCGGAACATCCATCAATCGCAGCGCGCCTTCCATGACGTTCTTGAATACCGGCGCGGACACGACGCCGCCGGTATAGCCATGCGAAGGATCGGGATCATCGATCACCACCGCCATCGAGAACCGCGGGTTATCCACCGGCACCAGGCCGGCGAAAAACGCGACATAACGCCGGGAATAACCGCCGTTGCTGGCTTTGCGCGCAGTACCGGTCTTGCCTGCAACGTGGTAGCCGAGAATGGCCGCCTGTGTCGCGGTACCACCGGGCTCGGTGACCGTCTGCATCATGCGCAGCACTTCATTCGCGATGCGCACATCAAGCACCTGCGTCGCCTTGCCTGCTTCGCCCTTGACGAAGGTCGGTGCGATCGCACGGCCACCATTGCCGAGCGACGCATATGCGTGCGCGATCTGCAGGGGCGTGGCATTCAGCCCATAACCGTAGGCCATCGTCTGCTTTCTCGTGCCGTCCCAGCGGGAGGGCGGCAGCAGCAGACCCGGGCTTTCACCAGGGAAACCGCTGCCGGTGGTGCGGCCGTAACCGAAGCGCACCAGAAAGTCATAGAAGGTCTGATTCGGCAGCAGATGCACGATCTTCGCTGCACCCACGTTCGAGCTCTTGCGGATCACACCGGTGGTGTCGAGCACACCGTAGTTGTGCGTATCGGTGGTGCGGTACTTGCCGTTCGGGATCCAGCCGGGATTCGTGTTGAAGATCGTCCTGGGCGTAATCGCGCCGGCTTCCAGCGCTGCAGCCACGGTCAACGGCTTCATCGTCGAGCCGGGCTCGATCAGATCGGTCACCGCACGATTGCGATGCGCATCGCGATTGCCAAGACTGGCGGCATTCGGGTTGAACGAGGGCAGATTCGCCATCGCCAGTACTTCACCGGTCGCGACATCCAACACCACCGCCGAACCACTGGTCGCACCGGATTCGAACAAGGCGCGCTTGAGTTCGCGATAGGCGAGAAACTGGATACGGCGATCGATCGTAAGCGTGAGGCTCTTGCCCGGTTCAGCCGCGCGGACCAGATCGACTTCCTCCACCGTGCGCCCACGTCGGTCGCGAATCACACGTTTCATGCCGGCCGTGCCACGCAGCCAGTCGTCGAACGCCAGTTCCAGACCTTCCTGCCCACGGTCGTCGATGTTGGTGAAACCGAGCACGTGCGCGATCGCTTCGCCTTGCGGATAGAAACGACGGTATTCGCGCTGCGAAAAAACGCCGGGAATATCCAGGGCGAGGATGCGACGCGCTTCAGCCGGATTGATCCGGCGCTTGAGATAGACGAATTCCTTGTCCGCGCGTTGCGTGAGCTTGCGGGTGAGCTGATCGGCATCGATCCCCAGCTCCGCCGCCAGCCGGGGCAACGTCTGCGGCGACTTCAGCACTTCCTGCGGATTCGCCCAGATCGATTCGACCGGCGTCGACACCGCCAACGGTTCGCCATTGCGGTCCGTGATCATGCCGCGCGAAGTCGGGATCTCCACGTCACGCAGGAAGCGTTCATCGCCCTGCTGCTGGTAGAACTCGTTTCGCACCAACTGCAGGTCGACCGCACGCGCGACGAGCGCAAGCGCGCACAGGCCCAAAGCGCCAGTGACCAGCGTCAACCGGCCGCGCAGATCGAACTGGGCACGGCCACGCGGGGCCGGACCGCGGCGATCGTTTCGCCGCTGCCAGCGTTCGCGGAGCGAAGCGAGCCACACGTTCATGGGCGCACCACGACAATGTCGGCCGGTTCCGGCGTTTTCATAGCAAGACGGTTACGCGCGATCTGGTCGATCCGATTGCTCTCGGCCCAGGTGGCCTGCTCAAGCTGCAGCCGGCTGAATTCGATATTGATCTCATCCCGTCCCTTCTCCAGCCGGGACAGCTCGACGAACAACTGGCGATGGCGGTAGCGCGCGTGCACGACACCGATCGCCGAGACCAGATTCGCCAGCACCAGCAGCACGATGATCAGCCGCAGGCTCATACAACCTCCGCGAGCTTTTCGGCGACACGGAGCACGGCGCTGCGCGCGCGCGGGTTCACCGCAAGCTCGGCGTCGTCCGCCTTCTGCGCGTCGCCCACCATCAGCAACGTCGGCGTGAACGCGACTTCCACCGGCATGCGGCGATTGGCCGGCGGCGCCTTGGCGCGACCGGCGATGAAGCGCTTGACGATACGGTCTTCGAGCGAATGGAAGCTGATCACGACCAGACGCCCGCCGGGCTTCAACGCGGCGTAGGCGGCGTCGAGACCACGCTCGAGATCTTCAAGTTCGCGATTGATGAAAATGCGGATCGCCTGGAAGCTGCGTGTCGCCGGATGGATCTTGTTGCCACCCCGGGCGATGACTGAAGCGATCAGATTCGCCAGCTGCGCCGTGCGCAGCAGCGGCTCGGCATCGCGACGGGCGACGATGGTACGGGCGATGCGTCGACTCTGCTTTTCTTCGCCATACGTCCACAGCACATCGGCGATCTCGCGCTCATCGGCGCGCGCCAGCCATGCGGCCGCACTTTCACCGCTGTCCGGGTCCATGCGCATGTCGAGCGGACCGTCTTTGCCGAAACTGAAGCCGCGCTCGGCGACATCCAGCTGCGGTGAAGAGACGCCGAGATCGAACAGCACACCGTCCAGCCCCTGCCGGGCGAGTGACCAATGGGCGAGATCAATGAAGCTGCCGCGATGGATCGACACGCGCGCATCCGCACCGAACTCGCGTTCGGCGACCTGGATCGCTTCGGGGTCTTTGTCCATGAGCAGCAATCGACCTCCGGTACCCAAACGTTGCAGCACCCCGCGCGCGTGCCCGCCACGTCCGAAAGTGCCATCCAGATAGGTTCCATCCTCCCGAACCCGCAGCCCTTCCATGACCTGCACGAACATCACCGGGAGGTGGGCGGACACGCGGTCCGCGCCACCCGCCGTCACAGCTGCAAATCGAGCATCGCCTCGCCCAGATCCGCATCGCTAAGCGTCATGCGTATCTGCGCGTGGTGCGCCTGCTCGCTCCACAACTCGAACTTGTCGCCCATGCCCAGCAGCACGGCGCGTTTTTCGATGCCGACCGCACTGCGGTGGCTTGCCGGAATCCCGATGCGTCCATTGCCGTCGGGTTCGACGAAGGTGGCCGCGCCGACCAGTTTCAGCTGCAGATTGCGGCTGACACTCTTGGTGCGCGGCAACGCATTGACCTGATCCCGTACCCGCTCCCAGACCGGCTGCGGATAAAGGTAAAGCGAACCGGCCTCGAATGGGTTGTAGGTGATGACCAACCGGCTCTCGGACGCGCGCGCGATCAGATCCCGATAGCCGGTTGGGATTGCCAGCCGGCCTTTGTCGTCGATCGTGATGGCGGTCTCACCTTGAAACACTGCGTCTGCCTGGTTGCGCCCGTCTCGGCGGGCTTGGTCATCATAGAAAAACCACGATTAACCCGGTTTTCCCACAAGTCGCCACATTAGGAGCCGTACACAGGGTTGTCAACAACTTTCTGAGACCCATTTCACTAGTCCCGTCAATGACTTGCAGCAACATTCAGAGACTGGTTCAAGGTTTATCCACAACCCCCTGTTTTGTCTCAAATTTTGAGATTCCGACCCAATCTTCATCGTTCGGACCCAGCTGAACCCAGCGCCACCACGAGCGCCGCGCATGCCTATCTCACCGACGACAGAGACAGAGAGTGTGTAGCACGTCACAGCTACGTATCTGAAAGCCGACGGCTGCAGGGCTGGCGGACGCTCTCCAACCATGGACAACACACCGGCCGAATCGACCGGTTTTGCGCGACAAGGTCACTTCATCGAACATCCGATGCCCTGCCCCTCTCTGTCTGCGCCACCAACCGGCGGAGAATCACCCCTTCGATGGCCCGCGCCTGCGGCGTGGAGCGGTCCACAAGCACGGCCTCGCAGCTTGAGCCCCGATCCGCGCACAGCGAGCGGGTGTCCCGAAGCACATAGGAGGACCAAGACTCACGACGCAAACCTTGGGACTTTTTCCGGATACACGCCAGGAAGAGTGGAGCCGGCCTGTGTCGTGAGCCGTCGTTCCGGCACATCGTCACCGATAAGCTCCGGCAAGCCACATGCGGAGCACATGGGCCGCAGGTATCCAAAAAAAGGCAGTCTGCGGCGCAGCAGCCCCAAGGCTGCATCGCAGACCTTGGGGCTTTAGTGAAAGCGACGGAGCCGGCCGATAAGCCGGGTTTTGTCGTGGACAGTCATTCCTCTAGGCGCATCGTCACCGATACGCTCAAGCAACCTACCCGGAGACACCGCGGGCCGCGGCATTGCCTCCCTATTTGGTCTTGCTCCCGGTGGGGTTTGCCGTGCCGGTCCGTTGCCGGACTCGCGGTGCGCTCTTACCGCACCATTTCACCCTTACCTGCCTGCTTGCGCAGACATCGGCGGTATCTTTCTGTTGCACTTTCCGTCGGCTCGCGCCGCCCAGGCGTTACCTGGCACCGTGCCCTGTGGAGCCCGGACTTTCCTCGGCATCCGTCTCCATCGAAGTGAATGCGAATGACGCGACTGTCTGGCCGACTCCGTCGCGGGCATTGTCGCACGGCCCATACCAAAACGACCGCCCGCGACATACCTTGAGGCCAAGGGATCCAGGGCATCTTCGCCCTCAACTCCATTTGGCTCACAGCCATTCAGCCGAATGGCCATCTGATTGAAGAAATACGAACACGCAGACGGATACGAAAACCATGCAGATCCATTCCGATTTCAACCAGCGTGCGGCGGTGCTGCCCGATGACAGTGCATGGGCCGCCTCGCCAATGCCGGGTGTGGAACGCCGGATGCTGGATCGCATCGGCGACGAAGTCGCACGCGCGACCTCGATCGTCCGTTATGCCGCCGGATCTCGCTTCAGCGAACATACCCACGGAGGCGGCGAAGAGTTTCTCGTCCTCGATGGCGTCTTCTCGGACGAGCACGGCGATTACCCGACAGGCACCTATGTGCGCAACCCGATCGGCAGCAAACATTCGCCCCACAGTGCATCGGGCTGCACCCTGTTCGTGAAACTGCGACAGTTCGACCAAGGCGACACCGCTCATGTGTGCATCGATACACAACGGGCGCAATGGCATCCTGGGATGGTGCCGGGCTTGCAGGTGCTGCCGCTACACGCGTACGCGTCCGAGCGCGCAGCCGAAAACGTCGCGCTCGTGCACTGGGCGCCGAAGACGCGATTCACTCGGCATCGCCATTGGGGTGGGGAAGAAATCCTGGTGCTCGAAGGCACGTTCCAGGACGAGCATGGCGACTACCCGGCAGGCAGTTGGTTACGCAATCCGCATCTGTCGGAACACACTCCCTTCAGCAACGACGGATGCCTGATTTACGTCAAGACAGGGCATCTGTTCCCGGATCAAGCCGCAGGCGGGATGACATATCGATAGCGTTGTTCCGGCGCACATCCGCACGTCCTTGCGGAACGCCCTGCATCAGCGCAACAACAACACCGGAATCTGACAATTCCTCAGCAACTGCGTCGTCGTACTACCGAGAATCATCGTGCGGATGCGCGAATGGCCGTAGGCTCCCATCACCAGCAGATCGATGCTGCTCTGTTCGACCTGTTGGGCGATGACAGTCTCCGGTGCGCCAGCGACGATCTGTATCTGCGGCTCGAACCCGACCTGCGTCAGTCGCTCGGCCGCCCAATCCAGCGACTGCCGGTGTTCGGAACGCTCCGCACCCACCATCAGCAGATGGCAGGCCAGACCACGCAGCAGCGGGCTTGCGGCGACCATCTCGACGCATGTCCGCGTGGTCGCGCTGCCGTCGAAGGCAATCATGAAACGATCGACCGGACGAAACGCGCGCGACGCCACCAGCACCGGACGATGCACCGCACGCGCAACACGTTCGAGGTTGCTGCCGAGATGACCTTTCGCGAAATCGGCGTGCTCGCCACGCTTGCCGATGACGAACAGGCGCACCTGATCTTCCAGATCGAGCAGGGTATCGACCAGTGCGCCGTGGCGTTGCCGGATCAGCGCAGTCACCCCCCTGTCGGCCGCGACATCCGTCTGCAACTGTTGCAACAACATGCGGCCATGCGCCTGCGCGAGCTTCGCGCGCTGCTCGTCGGCCTGCGCGAGCTCGCTCATCAGTGATTCCTGCGTGCCGAGCGACAGATTGCCGCTGAGATCACGGCGTTCCGGAGTCGCGACACGATCGGCGACCAGATCGATGGCGTGCATCAGCTCCAGCTCCGAGCCCATCCGCTGTGCCGCCCACGCCGCAAGCGTGGCCACACTCTCGGCATAGACGGAAGGATCGATCGCGGCGAGTACGCGACCATCCTTGTGGATGAGCGTCTGGTTCATGACGGGAAGCTCCTCAATGATCGCCCATCAGGCGCTCGGCGCCGGGCTTGTCGTGGATGGCGAGTCGATCGACGAGCGTCGCGCTGGCCAGATTCAAACCGACGACTTCGACCTGTGTGCCTTCGCGGCGGAATTTCATCACCACTTTGTCCAAAGCCCCGACCGCGCTGAGATCCCAAAAGTGCGCATCGGACACGTCGATGACGACCCGTTCCAGCACTTCCTTGAAGTCGAAGCCCGCCACGAAATCGCTGGCCGAAGCGAAGAACACCTGACCGGTCACGGTGTAGGTACGGCCAAGGCCGTCGTCGCTGGCGACTGATCCGAGATGCAGCACACGCCCGACCTTCCGTGCGAAGAACAGCGCCGACAACAGCACACCGGTGAGCACGCCTTTGGCCAGATCGTGGGTGGCCACCGTGACCACGACCGTGCCGATCATCACCAGACTCGACGTTTTCGGATGAATGCGCAGATCGCGGATCGACGACCAGCTGAACGTGCCGATCGACACCATGATCATCACCGCCACGAGCGCCGCCATCGGAATCTGCTTCACCCACGGCCCCGCGAACACCACCAGCAGCAACAGCACGCCGCCCGCGATCAGCGTCGACAAACGTCCGCGACCTCCGGATTTCACGTTGATCACCGATTGACCGATCATCGCGCAGCCGGCCATGCCACCAATGAATCCGGTGGCGATATTCGCCACACCCTGCCCCACGCACTCGCGATTCTTGTTGCTCGGGGTATCGGTCAGATCGTCGACGATCTGCGCGGTCAGCAGCGATTCCAGCAGACCCACCACCGCCAACGTGCACGACACCGGCAGGATGATCCGCAACGTCTCCCAGTCCAGCGGCACATCGGGCAGCAAGAACACCGGCAGACTGTCGGGCAGCTCGCCCATGTCGCCGACGGTGTGGATGTCGAGTTTCAATACGATCGCGACCACGGTCAGCAATACGATCGCCACCAGCGGCGATGGAATCGCTTTCGTCAGGTACGGGAACAGATAGATGATCGCCAATCCCGCTGCCGTCATCGCGTAGACCGTCCACGGCACATGGATCAGTTCGGGCAACTGCGCCATGAAGATCAGAATGGCGAGCGCGTTGACGAAACCGGTGATCACCGAGCGCGATACGAAACGCATCAAGGTGCCGAGCTTCAGAATGCCGGCAACGATCTGCAGTGCGCCGGTCAGCAGCGTCGCCGCAAACAGGTACTGCAGGCCGTGCTCCTTGACCAAGGTCACCATCACCAATGCCATCGCGCCGGTTGCGGCCGAAATCATGCCGGGGCGGCCACCTGCGAATGCGATCACGACGGCGATCGAGAACGAGGCGTACAGGCCGACTTTGGGGTCGACGCCGGCAATGATGGAGAACGCGATGGCTTCGGGAATCAGCGCAAGCGCCACCACGAGACCGGCGAGCACGTCGCCGCGGATGTTTCCGAACCATTCCTGGCCCAGACGGGATGTCATCTTCAAGATCGAATAGTCCTGACGCCCGGCGGACGAAGCCCGGAAATCGCGAAGTCGTGGCGCCGTCGCTCGAACGGACGAGCCTGAGGGAGATGCTGCCAATGCGGAGTCCGCGCAGCGGCGGACGCATACTGTAACGTCAAGCCCCGCCGTACAACCCTTTTCTCGGCGCACCGCTGATGTCCGCCGCCAGTTTCGCTGCGGTCGACGGCGGCAGATGCTCGATCAATTTCGCGTAGATACGACGGCCTTCAGCGAGCTTGGCCTCGGCATCGTCGCCCACGCCCTGGATCAGCAGCACGAATTCGCCCTTGCGCTGGTCGGCGTCGGCAACCACGCGGGCGTGGAGTTCGGCGAGGGTACCGCTGAGCACCGTCTCGAACAGCTTGGTGAGCTCACGCGCGATCGCGGCGGGCCGGTCTGCTCCGAACGCGACGACGGCATCGCCCAGAGTCTCCTCGATGCGATGCGAAGACTCATAGAAAAGGAGTGTCCGGGTTTCGCCCGCAAGTTGCGCCAGGCGTTCGCGACGGGCTCCGGCCTTGGCAGGCAGGAAACCTTCAAAAGCGAAACGGTCGCTGGGCAGGCCGGCGACGCTCAACGCAGCGATCAGCGCGCTGGGGCCTGGGATCGGGCTGACCTTGATGCCGGCAGCACGGGCCTCGGCGACCAGACGGAACCCCGGATCGCTGACCAGCGGTGTGCCTGCATCGGATACCAGCGCCAGCGAGTCCCCGGCCTGAAGCCGGGCGACGATGCGCTCGGCAACCCCCGCCTCGTTGTGTTCGTGCAGCGCGACGAGCGACTGCTCGACACCATAGTGCGACAGCAACTGGCGGGTATGCCGGGTGTCCTCGGCGCAGATCGCAGCCACGCCCCGCAGGGTCTCCAGCGCCCGTGACGACAGGTCGCCGAGGTTGCCAATGGGGGTCGCGACGACATAGAGCGTGCCTGCAACGGTGGGGCTGGACATTGAATCTGACTCGCTCGGAGATGTGGCAGGCAGGTAGAATCCTAACGGTTCCACTCACGGGCTGCGTCGATGCATCAGAAAATCACAGGAATGACTTGGCTTTTCGCCGGTCTTTTGACGCTTGGGCTGACCGCCTGCGTGCCCACCAAGCCAAGCGCTCCCAAGCCGTCGACATACCGGGTCAATCCGCTGATCGCGCAGGCCTCGGCGCTCGCCAGCAATCACGGCACCCTGACTGGTCAGGCGAAAACCGACAACAGCCGCGAAATCGAACGCATTATCGCCGGGCTCGATAACGCCACGCTGACCAGCGAAGCCGGCATGCTGCGCGACGGCGATCCGCTCTACAACTTCGTCGGCCGCGAACTGCTGCGCCGCGGAATGAGCCTCCCGCGCCCGTTCGATCGCGAAGGCGATTGGCGCTTCAACGCCGGCGACCGCCCGCCCGCCGACCGTGATGGCTATCGTCCGCCGCGCAAACTCGCTGTGCTGTTGCCGCTGACGGGCACGATGGCCGCCGCCGCGACACCTGTCCGCGACGGCCTGCTGGCCGGTTACTACGGCGAGCACCGGAAACGCCCGCAGATCACCTTCTACGACACCAGCAGCACACCGGCGGGTGCAGTCGAGGCCTATCGGAAAGCGGCAGCGGAAGGCGCCGACTATGTCGTTGGCCCCCTCGGGCGCGACCAGGTCGACAGCCTGTTCAAGGAATCGCAGCTCGATGTCCCGGTGTTGGCACTGAATCGTGGGCCGGCAACGCCTCCGAGCGGCCATGCCAGCTTCGCCCTCACACCGGAAGACGACGGCATCGCCGCTGCCGAATATCTGCTGTCGCGCAACGTGCGCCGGGTGTTGGTGCTGGTCGGCAACGACGACAACATGACACGCAGCGTCGCCGCTTTCCGCGAACAGCTGCTGAGCCGCGGCGGCAACATCACCGGAACCCTGCAAATCGCCGATAAACCGCTGGACATGACCGCCGCACTGCTGGCGGCCGGACAGCAGGAGGGCGGCGTGGACGCCGTCTATCTCGCGATCAAGGGGGCGCAGGCACGCGCACTGGCACCCCAGCTCATCGCCGCCAATCTGACCGCGAAACCCCGGGTGGCCACGTCACAACTGCTTTCCGGCACAGGAAAAGCGGACGAAGACCTGCTGCTTGATGGCATCGCCTTCCCCACCGAAACCTGGAGCGTGCGCGGCATTGCAGGCATGCCCTCGGCAGAAACCACGGGGCAGACGCTCGCCTCCGCTCGCGGCCCGGCGGCCAAGCTCTTCGCTTTCGGCTACGACGCATGGTTGCTCACCGCCTATCTCGAACGTCTCGCCAATCGCGCGAACAGCAAGATCGACGGCGCAACCGGCACGCTCGGCATCGACGGCTTCGGCAACATCGTGCGCACTCCGGCCTGGTCGACCTTCAGCCATGGCGAGGTCATCGCACTCGGCAACAGTGGCGGCTGATTCGAGCGGCAACGACCGCCGTTCGCAGGGCGCGCGCATCGAAGCGCTCGCCCGCGTCTACCTGCAGCGGCACGGGCTCGTACCGATTGCCGCGAACGCGAACTACCGTGGCGGTGAACTTGATCTGGTCATGCGCGACGGCGACAGCATCGTCTTCGTCGAAGTGCGTTACCGCCGCAGCGCCGGCTTCGGCGGCGGGGCCGCGTCGATCGACACCAACAAACGCCGGAAACTCGTCCATGCGGCGGAACTGTTCCTCGCATCGCATCGCGACCATGCACGCCAGCCCTGCCGATTCGACGTGATCGACGCCAGCGGCAACCGCGAATCGCCAGAATTCACCTGGCTGCGCGACGCATTCCGCGCCGACGATTGCTGACCCGCACATCATGCCGACGATCTTCACCCATGCGGTGGTGCCATTGGCGTTGGGTTTGGCGCTCGGACGCAAGGCCATTTCGCCACGATTGATCGCCGCCGGCATGTTCGTGGCGATGGCGCCCGATTTCGATACGGCTGCGTTCAAGCTCGGCATCGCCTACGCGGATCAGTTCGGCCATCGCGGCGCCAGTCATTCGCTGCTGTTCACACTGATCGTCGGCCTGTTCGGCGCAGTCTTCGCGCCCTGGCTGCGCACGACGCGATGGCGCGCATTCCTGTGGCTGGCATGTTGCACCGCCTCGCATCCGTTGCTGGATGCCTTGACCAACGGTGGCCTCGGCGTGGCGCTGCTGTGGCCGTGGTCGCACGACCGTTTCTTCGCGCCTTGGCGACCGATCGCAGTGTCGCCGATCGGTGCGGGATTCTTCAGCGCACGCGGCCTGGCGGTGATGTGGTCGGAGGTGCAGTGGGTGTGGCTGCCGACCTTGAGCGTCGCCCTTGCCATCTGGGCGTTGAGGCGGCGGGCCTGAGCCTGAAGTATCCCCACTTTTTCTTCAGGTATAACATCAGGTTACGATGTATTCATCGTATTGCTGTCATCCCGAGCCGCAGGCGAGGGATCTGTTTGTGTCCTTGCTCTGGGGAACAGCAGCCGGATAGGTCTGCCTATCGGCCCTTGGTTTCGCTCGCTCACGCGAGCGAGTTACTTTTCTTTGCTTGTGCAAAGAAAGAGTAACCAAAAGAAAGCACACCCCGTCGGTCGCGCCCGGCGCTTTGCGCCGGGTCCGCAGGCTTCGCGGGGTTTTTCGACAGCACATCCCTGTACTGGTCGAAAAACGCGCGGCTTCCTGCCGCGCGCCCTGCGGGCCTGATCCGCGAACCCCGCCGCGCACAGGGGCCCCAGCAGATCAAGGTCAAGATCAAAAGCGACTCCGTCTGAAATTACGGAGTGAGGTGACTCTGGGTGAAATTCGTGGGGATACCTCAGGCTAGGGCCCGCCCCCGGATCAGGTCCGGGGCAGGCCCTACAATGGCCCGATGACCGCGCTGCCCGCCGCACTTCACGAGACACTCGCCGCCCTGCTCGGCGACGGCTTCCGCACAGATTCCAGCGAACGACTGACCTACGGGTACGACAATTCGCGACGCCAGGCGATGCCCGACGCGGTCGCGTTGCCGACCACGCGAGAGCAGGTGATCGCCCTCGTGCGCGCGTGTCGTGTGCATCGCGTGCCGGTGATCGCGCGCGGACGCGGCACCAATACCACCGGCGCGGCGGTGCCGGTCGAAGGCGGCGTCGTGATGTCGTTCGAGCGGATGAACTGCATTCTCGACGTCCGGCCCGGCGACCGCTGTGCGGTGGTCGAGCCCGGCGTGTTGAACGGCGATCTGCAGCGCGCGCTGAAACCGCACGGGCTGTTCTGGCCGCCCGACCCCACCAGCGCCGACTATTCCAGCATCGGCGGCAATCTCGCCTGCAATGCAGGCGGCCCGCGCGCGGTGAAATACGGCGCCAGCCGCGACAACGTGCTTGCACTCACCGCCGTGACCGGTACCGGAGAACTCATTTACTGCGGCAGCGCAACCACCAAGGGCGCGACCGGCTACGACCTGCAGCGATTGCTCGTCGGCAGCGAGGGCACGCTGGCGCTGATCGTGGAAGCGACCCTGAAACTGACGCCGCTGCCGGCCGCGCGTCGCGCGCTACGAGCGCTGTATCGCGATGTCGACAGCGCCGCAGCAGCCGTTGCGCGGCTGATGGCACAGCCGGTCACGCCCTCGATGCTGGAGTTCATGGACGATCGCGCAGTGCAACTGGCGCGTGCGCAGATGCGGATGAGCACCGGCGACAGTGATATTCCCGAGCATGTCGGCGCGCTGCTGATGATCGAAGCCGATGACGACGCGCACACGCTCTCTTACGCACTCGACGCGCTGAGTGCTGCTGCGCGCGGCGACGGCTGTCTCGATGTCGAACCCGCCGC
>JBGSID010000116.1:0-18938 GCA_041751895.1 Lysobacteraceae bacterium
TTGCAGCGCCACGATGCCGCGCGTTGGGAGCGTTTCGTGATTGAAGCCGGACGGGTCGATCGCATCGCCAAAGGCCGGCCGAGGATCGGCGAAGAGCCGGCCGACGCCTGGTTGGCGCTGGAACGACTGCTGTTGGCGGTGGCGGAGTCGCGCGGTTCGGCGCTGCTGACCCAGCGAGCCACTGGCTGAGGCGGCGGGATGATCCTCAGGGCCTTTTATGGCGGCACATTCGACCCGGTCCACAATGGCCACATCGCGATCGCGTTGGCGGCCCGCGACGCTTTGGGCACTACGATCTGGATGATGCCGGCGGCCGATCCGCCGCACCGGGACGCCCCCGGCGCCGGCGCTGAGGATCGCGTGGCGATGCTCGAACTCGCCATTCAGGGCAACGCCGGTCTGCGCGTGGACCGGCGCGAACTCCAGCGGGACACCCCCAGCTACACCATCGACACGCTGCGTGAACTGCGGGCCAAACATGGTGAATCGGCGCCATTGGCTTTTCTGATTGGCGCCGACAGCCTGCACGGTTTCACGAGCTGGAAAGAGCCGCAGGCCCTGATCACAGGCGCGCACTGGGTGGTGGCGGAACGTCCTGGCAGCGCGCTGGACGAGCATCTGCCGCCCGATGTGGCCAGGCTCACAGGTGGGCGCTGGACGCTGGACGCCAATCAATTGCGGACGAGTCCGGGCGGGAAGGTGCTGCGTCTGCGCCAGCCGCTGCACAGCGAATCCGCAACCTCGATCCGGCGCAAGATCGCTGCCGGCGATACCTGGCACCACCTGCTGCCACTGCCGGTGTCGCGCTACATCGTCGAACGTGGCCTCTACGGCAGTACGCCGCTGGGCCCTCTGGGGGGTGGTTCGAGCTCCGGCACAGGGTCCGGTCCGGCCGCTCCGCTATAATCCACCGCAAATACAGCGAGGATCGCTCTTGAGCAACCCCAATCATGCGCACGTCATCAAAACCGTGCTGCCAAAGCCGCCGCCGTCTCCTGAGGCTCTCCTGAAGCAGGTCCATCTCGCGGTGGAAAACCTGAAGGGCAAGGACGCGGTCGAGATCGATGTCCGTGGCAAGAGCAACGTCTGCGACTACATGGTGGTCGTGTCCGGTACTTCGAGCCGTCACGTGAAGTCGATCGCCGACGAAGTCGTGAAGATGGTCAAGGCCTTGGATGTGCAGCCGCTGGGTGTCGAAGGCGAGCGCGAGGCCGAATGGGTGCTGGCCGATCTTGGCGATGTCGTCGTCCACGTCATGCTGCCGCGTGTGCGCGAGTTCTATGCACTTGAGCGGCTGTGGACGGTGGGTGATGAGCCACCTCACGCCGAGGGTTGACCGTTTCCATGCAGCGCAACCAGGTCACCACTGCATTTGAACTGCCCGGCCAGCCGGTCCTGCGCAACTACGGCTTGGTCCGTGGCCTGACTGTACGTTCCCGGTCGATCGTCGGCAATTTTTTCGGCGGTATCCAGACGCTGTTCGGCGGTGATATCAGTATTTATCGAGAACTCTGCGAACAGGCCCGGCGCGACGCCTTTGACCAGATGTGCCGCGAAGCCGACCGTCTGGGTGCCAACGCCATTATCGGTGTCCGCTACGACGCCACCGAAGTCATGGCCGGCATCACCGAAGTGCTGTGCTACGGCACTGCGGTACGCGTGACCGAACCGGTGGTCTGACGCTGTCGAGGGCATCAGGATGAAAGCCCGCCTCATCGCCGTCGGCGAACGCGCCCCCGCTTGGGTGGCGCAGGGTTTCGGCGAATATCAGAAGCGGTTGTCGCACTGGTTGCCGCTCGAATTGGTCGAAATCGAACCCGGTCTGCGCGGAAAGGGCCGTGACGCAGTGCGTGCGACCGCTGACGAAGGGGCACGTGTCATCGCCGCGCTGCCGAAGTCGGCGCAGGTGGTTGCGCTCGATGGTCGCGGAAAGATGCACAGTTCCGAACAGCTTGCGCAACGCTTGGAACACTGGCGAGGTGGAGGCCGCGATCTTGCCTTTCTGATCGGCGGCCCTGAGGGGCATGCGGCCGATGTGTTGTCGCGTGCGGATGAACAATGGTCGCTCGGCCCGCTGACGTTGCCGCATATGCTGGTGCGGCTCGTCTTGGCCGAACAGGTCTATCGTGCCGCCGCATTGCTGGCGAACCATCCTTATCATCGTGCCTGAATGAATGGCTCCGTTTGTATCGTTCTTTTTGAATCATTCCTTTTGAATCAGCCGCGTGAGTCGATTTCCGACGTATCTGCGCGCGGATGCGGGACGATGCATGGATCTTCGCGCACATCAGCGCATCCGGGCCATGCCCAATTCGTCCGGATAGTGTGAACCCGCGCAAAAAAAACTTGCAAAACAAGCACTAAGCTCATATCAGTGGTCAGTGTCACAGTTTGTTCCCGCCAAGCCCGAATCGTTGTGCTGTGTCCGTGATGTCGATGCCAGAGCGTCTTCGTCCTTAACACACTGCTGGCGCGCGCCGACGCCCCGCAGTTCATCCCCCGTCGGCGCTTCCGCCGGTGCGAGCTCCCCCGAGCGTCTCCCGCTCGCATCGTCACAGCAGGTGATGTCCATGCAGATGTTCCGTTCGATCATTCCCGCGTGGTGCGGCGTGTCCCTGTCCCGCATCGCCACAGCCACAAAAGCCACACCTGCCCATGTCCGGCATGCTCCCGCCCGTTGGGTGGCAGCCGCAACGCTCGTCCTGGCGCTGAGTGCGTGTGATGCCAGCAAAAGCGCAACGCTGTTCGTTGGCAGTTCGGCGAAGCGTCCGGTACAAGGCGAACCGCGCGATGCCAAGCCCTTGCTGACGCAAGCGCCGCGTATCGCGCTCGCTGCACCGCCCGCAGAACCGCCCACGGCCGCCGTTGTCGGTGGCACGATCAGCCCTCGCGTCTTCAAACCGTTGATGCCCGGCGCCGAAACGTTCGGGGTCATCGATGTGCGCTTGCATCCGATCGAAAATGTCGCGATCGGTACCTCGCAACTGGTGACCTTCGGTATTCCGTTTCCGCGCGGTTCGATCACGGCGGCGGGACTGTCGAAACTGCGTGTCCTCGACTCGAAAGGCATCGAAATCCCTGCCTATGTCGAGCAACTCACGCCCTGGCGGCACATCACCAACGCCGCGCTCGACGGCACCTCCGTGCGTATCGCCCGCATCCAGATCCGCTACAGTTTCACGGCGAAATATCCCAACTACGAAACCGTTCGCGTTGATTGGGGTTTCAGCACGCGGACACGATCGCTGTTCTCGCTGGAAAATCCGCGCAACGGCTGGCAGCCGGTGTCCTCAGGGAGTTTCGTCGCCGGTGACGGCGTTAGCGAGCCGAAGGTGTATGCCGTGTTGTCGCCGGCTACGCTCAGCAAGGGGATGTTGAAAATCGGGCCGATGCGGTCGTTCGCGCAGGAGATCGCCGAAACCCGTGACGATCCTGCCGTCATGGATGCCACCGAGCATTACCCCGAATACAACGAGCAGATGTATGGCGCCAAGAATTTCTTCTACGCCCATATCAATGAAGACGACCCGCGCGTCACCGCCGCCAACCAGATTCCATACAAATCAGCCGAAGGCGAGCCTTGGCTCTATGACCGCGTGTCCGCGTTCTACGGGCTGTATTTCCGCAGTGGTTTCTTCAAGACGCTTCGCGAATCGGTCCGCGCGGGCGAGTTCTACCGGGTCAATCTGTATCCGGAAGGCACCTTCCCCGACAACGCGATCGGCGCGTTCAAGCTCAAGAATCCTTACCCCGGCGCCTATATCGGTGCCAATGGCGCGATGTACAGCTATCCGGAAGGCTTGGCGTACACCTATTGGTTGACCGGCGACGACCTGTCCAGAGATGGTGCGAAGCTGGCGGCGAAAGCCGAGCAGGACGCCAATGACGAACCCGATCGCTGGTCGTCGGTTTCCAGCTATACCGAGCGCCATATCGGATTCAAGCTGATGGGCATGGTGATCGGCTATGAACTGTTCGGTGATGTGCCGTACAAGACCGGAGCGGTCAAGACCTATCGCGAACGCGTGGTGACGCTCACCGACAACCTGATTTGGCACCAGAACGGCGCTGGCGGTGCATTGCCGGCAAACCGGATCGATGGGGGGTTGTGGAAATTCGGAGCACACGAGGGCAATGGGCCCGCCGATCGCCTGCTGGTCAGCTTCTGGCAGACGCCGTATGTCATCGAGCCGATGGTGCGCGCCTATGCGCTGACGGACAGTCTGGATATCGCGAATTTCATCCGGCGGACCGGTAACGCGCTGAAATATGGCGCCAAATCCTATTCGCCGGGGCAGCGCGATTACCGCAAAGATGTGCCGGAAAATCTTCGTCTCAACGACTATGTGACCTTCATCGACGGGACGACCTATGCCGCCGATGGTGTCGGGCCGGAACACGTGTTGTCGATGGCCGGTGCGATGGCGTGGGCGTACTACTTCAGCCAGGTGACGCAGCAGCGCGACGATACGTTGAAACAGGCAGCGAACGAGCTGTATCGCACCTACGATTACGAGTTGAACGAATGGATCCGACCGACCGCGCCGGCGAGCGGGTTGACCGCGTATCGCAACAATCCGCCGCGTCGCTACAACTGGACCTACAAGACCAGCGGCAGTCTGTCGTGGTGTCTGACAGATGTGCGCTGGGTGCAGGACTGAGCCCTGCTGCATGAAAAAAAGCGCCGGCCGCGAACTGCGCCGGCGCAAGGGTTTCCCGAGGAGGGAAGTCTTACTGAGGATTCAGGCTGAAGCGCACCGGCACGATGCCGTAGACCTGGATTGCCTGGCCATCGCGCATCGCCGGGCGGAACTTCCACTTGCGCAGCACCTGTCTGCGTGCGGCCTCGTCCAGCTCGCGGTAGCCACTGCTGTCCTGGATCTCCACCGATACCGGTGTGCCGTCCACATCCACCAGTACCTTCAGCATCACCGTGCCTTCGCGGTTGTCCATCATTGCCCGATGGGGATACGTCGGTGCCGGTGCGGAAGCGTATTGCAGGCTTTCGCTGATCTGCGGGCCGACGGGCTGCGGCGGGCCGGGATCCGGGTTACCCGTCGTTTCCGGCACCGGGATCGACATCGTGTTGGCGTTCTCGAAGATCACCGGAGGTGGGGCGATCACCGGCTGCGGAATCACTTGTCGTTGGGGTTGTGGCGTGCGCGTCGGTGGCGGCTTTTTCACGATCTCGACGATCGGCGGAGGTGGCGTTTCGGGTTTCGGTTTTGGAAGGTCAACGATGACGATGCGCTCAGGTGCTGCGACCGGTATGGGTGCGGACACAGGCACCAGCAACAGCATGAGCGCGGCAACGTTGAGTGCGATTGCTCCGGCGATGCCGAGGACGCGGGCGGGCTGGATTTGCGAGATCGCCTGCTGCAGCGCTTCGGCGGGCGCGTGGGAATGACGTTGTGCGAGCACCATGGGGCACCTCCATCGGTTGGGGACGATGGTGTGAACGCGGCTCGCGTGATCCCGGGGTTAAGGCAGCGTTGTTTTTTTCGATCCGCGTTCACACCATCACTGCGAAAACGAAGAAACCCGCCTTGCGGCGGGTTCCGGAGGTACGGCTCGTGTGAATCAGCGGCCGAGTTCGAATACCACGTTGACGGTGGCTGAAAGCGCGGTTTCGCCGGCCGAAACCGGTGTGTCCGAGACGTCGGCGGCTTGCATCCGCAGCATGGTCGGAACCGGGCCCGGCTGATTGCCACCGCCTTCACTGATGCTGACCACGCGGCGGACCCGCAGGCCGAGCGTCTTGGCGTAGAGATCGGCGCGGGCCTGCGCCTTCCTGATCGCCGCGACCCGCGCTTCGTCATACGCCTCGTCCGGGTTGTCGATTTCGAAGTTCGGGCCGTTGACCTGATTCGCACCGACGGAGACGAGGGTATCCAGCACTTTGCCCAACTTGGCGATGTCGCGGACCTTCAGATTGAGGGTATTGCTGGCCTGGTAGCCGGTGATGGCCGGCGGCTGGTTTTCAGCGTAACGGTACTGTGGATTGATGCTGATGCCGGTGGTCTGGACATCGCGTTCGGCGATGCCTGCCGCCTTGATCGCGGCCACCACTTTGGCCATCTGTTCGCTGTTTTGGCGCAGGGCGGTGTTGGCGTCGACTGCCTGAGTGACGACGCCGGTCGATAGCGTGGCGATGTCGGGAATACGGGTGGTATGCGCTTCAGCACTGACCGAGAGCAGGGTGCCGTCGGTGGTGGTGGCCGGAGCGGTCTGAGCGGATGCGGTCATGGCGAGGCCCGAGGAGAGGACGGTGGCAAATGCGGCGGCGATGAACTTCGATTGCAGCGATGGGAATCGGGACATGTGGATCTCCATGGGGGATGGTCTGCGAGTGAACGTCCGGTGAGCCCGAACGGGGTCGTCCGCGCCTTGGCTGTCGGGATGCGGCGATCGTCGGGGTATCCTAGCGCCATGCTGCATCTTGCCTCGAAATCTCCCCGCCGCCGTGAATTGCTGAGGATGCTCGGCCTCGACTTCGGCATTCTCGATCTCGATATCCCCGAGTCGCCTGGACCGGACGAACCTCCGGAAGCGTATGTGCGGCGAGTCGCGCGTGAAAAAGCCGGTGCCGGCCTGCTGCAGGTCGTCGCACAGCCGGATGCCGTGGTTCTCGGCGCCGATACCGAAGTGGTGCTCGACGGTCGTATTTTCGGCAAACCGGCCGATGCCGACGATGCCGTAGCGATGCTTCGCCTGCTGTCGGGGCGGACGCATGCCGTGATCTCGGCCGTCTCGATGGTCTCGGCTGGGTGCGAACGGCATACGATCGCGGTATCGGAAGTGACGTTCGCGCCCATACACGAGGACGATCTCCACGCATACCTTGACAGCGGTGAGTGGGACGGCAAGGCGGGTGCCTATGCGATCCAAGGCGTGGCGCAGAGTTTCATTTCCCATCTGTCCGGCAGCTATTCCGGGGTGATGGGGCTGCCACTGTACGAAACCGCCGCGCTGCTGCGCGAGTTCGGAATGTTTCCCGTCGTCACGGACAAGGTCGCGGAGCGGATGGCATGAGTGAGGAAATCCTGGTCAACGTCACGCCGCGCGAAACCCGGGTTGCGGTGGTCGAGAACGGGATGCTGCAGGAATTGCATATCGAGCGCGGTTGGCGTCGCGGTGTGGTCGGCAATATCTACAAAGGCAAGGTCCAGCGGGTGATGCCCGGCATGCAGGCGGCCTTCGTCGATATCGGTTTGGACCGTGCCGCTTTCCTGCACGCCAACGATGTATTTCGCGGCAATCTTGCGCCTGCGATCGACAGCGCCCTGGAAAGTGCGCTGGATGGTGCCATCCATGGTGCGATGGAAGGCGAGGTGGCTTCCAAGCCCGCGAGCATGCCGCCCGCCGCGTGCCCGACAGTGCCTTCCATCACGGAGCTGCTGCGCGACGGTCAGGAAATCGTGGTCCAGGTGGTGAAGGATCCGATCGGCAGCAAGGGCGCGCGTCTCACGACCCAGATCAGCATCCCGTCGCGCTATCTCGTCTTCCTGCCGCAGTCGCGGGTGATCGGTGTGTCTTCACGGATCGAGGAGGATGCCGAACGTCAGCGGCTGAAGGCGCTGGTCGCGGGTCACAGCCAGCGCGAGGCGACCGAAGGTCAGCCGGCGCATGGTTATATCGTGCGGACCAATGCAGAAGGGCAGCCGGCGGAAGCGCTTGCCGAGGACGTCGCTTATCTCGGTCGTGCCTGGGCGCTGATCGAAAAAAACGTGCGGACCGCCGGTGTCGGCCAATGCATCTACGAGGATCTGAGCCTGCCGATGCGTGCGGTGCGCGATCTCATCCGTCGCGATGTCGAGAAAGTGAAGGTGGATTCTCGCGAGACCTGCGATCGCCTGCGCGTGTTCGCGGCGCAGTACATGCCTGGTCTGGCGGAGAAGATCGAGCATTACAGCGGCGCGCGGCCGGTGTTCGACATGTATGGCGTCGAGGATGAAATCCAGCGCGCGCTGGAAAAAGAAGTGCCGCTGAAATCGGGCGGCTATCTGGTCATCGACCAGACCGAGGCGATGACCACGGTCGATGTGAATACGGGGTCGTTCCTGGGTCAGCGCAACCTGGAAGAGACGGTTTACCGCACCAATCTGGAAGCGGCACAGGCAGTGGCGCGGCAACTGCGTCTTCGCAATCTCGGCGGCATCATCATCATCGACTTCATCGACATGGTCGATCCCGAGCATCGTCGCCAGGTGCTGCGCACACTGGAGAAATCGCTGGTCAAGGATCACGCCAAGACCACGGTGTACGATTTCTCGCCGCTGGGTCTTGTCTAGATGACGCGCAAGCGCACGGTCGAGAGCCTCCAGCGTCAGCTCAGCGAGCCCTGCCACGAATGCAGCGGTCGCGGCACGCTGAAAACCGCCGAAACCGTAACTTACGAAATCTTCCGTGAAATCACCCGTGCCGTGCGCCAGTTCGATGCGGCGCGTCTGCTGGTGATCGCTTCGCCGAAGGTTGTTGCCCGTATCACCGAGGAAGAATCAGCGGCCGTGGCCGAGTTGGAGGAGTTCCTGGGCAAGTCGATCCGCTTTCAGGCGGACGAGCAATACACCCAAGAGCAATTCGACGTTGTCCTGCTCTGACGACTCCCCGGGAGCCCGCTGAGATGTCGCCGTCCGTGCGCCGTCGTCTGCGTCTCGCACGCCGTGGACTGTGGTACGTCACCGCAGTTTCTCTGGTGCTGCTGGCACTGATGGCGGGCATCGTCAGTCAATTGTTGCCGCTTGCCGAACAGCACCCGGACCGGATCGCCGAATGGCTGAGCGCACGCGCCGGCCGGCCGGTGCGATTCGATCGCGTCGATACCGAATGGACCCGTCGCGGCCCGCTGCTGCGGCTCGACGGATTGCGCGTGGGCGAGGGTGCCGATGCGGTCGCGATCGGTGAGGCGGAAATTCTGGTGTCGCAGTACGCAGGCCTGCTGCCGGGACGTTCGTTCACCGAACTGCGCGTACGCAATCTCGCGCTGACGCTCGAACGCAGCGACGATGGCCGCTGGCAGGTCCGTGGCCTGCCCGGACAGGCGCAGGGCGGCGATCCGCTCGGCTCACTCGAAGGTTTGGGCGAACTGCAGGTGATTCATGCGCAGCTCGGTATTTCGGCGCGATCGCTGGGGCTCGAAACGACGATTCCAGAAGTCGATCTGCGCTTGCAGGTCAGCGGCAATCGCGTGCGCAGCGGCCTGCGTGCGCGCATTCGTGCGGATGCATCGCCGGTCGATGTCGCGCTCGATTTCGATCGCGAATCCGGCGATGGTCGGTTGTACGCTGCGATGAAAGATGCCGATCTGTCGGCCTGGTCGTCACTGTTGCGGGTGAGCGGCGTGACGATCGTCGAGGGGCGAGGGCGTGCCGAAGCGTGGGCAGCTCTGCGCAAGCGCCAGGTCGCATCGATCAGTGTTGATGGTGATCTGAAGGCGGTAAGGCTGCTGGGCTCGCCCTTCGCCGATAGCTCCGCACAGGTGGTCGCTGGCCAGCCGGCGGTTGCCGCGCCTTCCGTCCAGTTCGCGCGCATCAAAGCGGTTGCGCACTGGCATGCCGACAGCAACGGTTGGCGGCTCGATGCGCCAAGCATGCAGGTACATGCCGACGCCGGAAGCAAACCGCAGATTCTGGATGGCCTGGTGCTGGCGGGCGGCAGCCGGTATGGCCTGCGCGCCGAACGCATCGATGCCGGCCCTCTGTTTTCGGTGATCGCGCTCAGCGACCGGCTTACCCCGGGGCTGCGTCGCTGGCTGACGGCTACGAAACCCGGTGCGGTGCTCGAACGCGTGCGTATCGGTGGACTGCGCGGTGGTGCCATGCATGCCGAGGCTTCGGTCCGCGACCTGCAGTTCGCGCCGGTCGGCAACTCGCCCGGCGTCAGCGGACTCAGCGGACATCTGCGTGGCGATGTCGAAGGCCTCGCCTTCGCATTCGATCCCGCCGCAAAAATGCGCTTCGATTGGCCACGCGGCTTCGGTGTGCTGCACGAGGTGTCGCTGCATGGCGAGCTCGTCGGTTGGCGTGAAGATGAGGGCGGTTGGCGGATCGAAACCCCTGCTCTGCGGATTGATGGCGATGGCTACGGCGCCGATCTGCGCGGCGGGCTCTGGTTCCAGGGCGACGGCACCGCACCACGTGTCGATGTCGCAGCGAATGTCGACGATGCCGCCGCACCTGTCGCCAAGCGTTTCTGGCCGAAACACGTGATGTCGCCTGGACTGGTGAAATGGCTGGATACCGCGCTTGTCGCCGGTCGCGTGCGCAACGGCCGTGCGGTGCTTTCCGGCGACCTCGACGACTGGCCGTTCAAGCCGGTGGCGGGAGTGCCGCCGAAAGGCGTGTTCGACGCACGCGCCACGCTTGAAGACATGCACCTCAAGTTCCATGACGAATGGCCTGCGACCAGTGATATGGATGCCGAGGTTGCGTTCATCGGCAATGGTTTTACGGTCGGCGGAAAAGCGGTGCTCGCCGAGGTCGGGATTCGCGACTTCCAGGCCGGCATCGCCGATTACGGCCAGGGTGAGCTGACCATCGATGCGCACGCCGATGCCGATGCCGCCAAGCTGCTCGGGCTGATGCGTCAGAGTCCACTGCGCAAGGAACATGGCGCGATTCTGTCGACCCTTGGCGCCAGTGGCCCGGCCTCGGTCGATTTCGGGCTTGCGCTACCGCTGCATGGTGGTCCGGCGCACATCGCGACAATCGACGGCGCGATCGAATTGCGCGGCGTACGTCTGGCAGAGTCGGAATGGAACCTGGCGTTCAACAACGTGAAGGGCCGCGCGACGTATGACGGCAACGGTTTCAGCGCCAACGGCCTGCGCGCGCAATACGACCGCCAGGATGGGCGGCTGTCGCTGCGCGTCGGCCCAGGGCACGTCCGCGACAAGCGGCAGGGGTTCGAGGCCGAACTCGAGGCGTCGATGACCACAGATGATCTGCTTGATCGCAGTCCCGATCTGGCCTGGCTGAAACCGCATGTCCGCGGACGTTCGCGTTGGACGGCGAGCATCGCGATTCCTTCGAACGCTGCAGTCCGTGCTGCGCCCCAAACAGGACTCCCGCGGGCCGGTGCTGTCACCGCAGCCACACCGACAGCGGTTGCCGCACAGATCACGCGCCTGCAGTTGCGTTCGGATCTGGAGGGGACGACCTTCGATCTGCCAGCGCCGATGGACAAGACGGCCGGCACGGCATTGCCGACCACGATCGATCTGCAATTGCCGCTTGGCAAAGGTGAAGTGTCGATCGCCTTCGGTCAGCGCCTCGCTCTCCGCGCACGAACGACGCAAGGGCAGACCGGCATCCGCGCGGTGTTCGGCACCGACCGGGTTGTCGATGCGCCGCCATCGTCCGGGCTGATGCTCGGTGGACGCGCTTCTTCGCTGGATGCGATCGGTTGGATCGCGCTGACCAACGGTGACGGCGGTGGCCGTCTTGCGCTGCGCCGTGCCGACGTTGCTGCGGATCAATTGTTGTTGCTGGGTGGGAATTTCCCCGAGACCCGTTTGCAGGTCGTGCCGGGCAGCAGCGGGCTTGCGGTGCAGCTTGATGGCCCTGCGATTGCAGGCGCGGTGACCGTACCTGAAAGTGAGGCAGGCATCATCTCGGGCCGGCTGCAACGGCTGCACTGGCGTAGTGCGAACTTGCCTTCTTCGCCTGCGGTATCACGGCCCGGTGGCGCGGTCACCGGCAATGGCGGCAGCGACGACATGAATCCGGCGAAAGTGCCGGCGATCCAACTGCGAGTGGATGACTTCCGGATCGCCAACGCGGTGCTGGGCGAGACCCAGTTCAAATCGCAACCCACTGCTGCCGGTATGGAGATCCTCCAGCTGCAGACACGTGCGCCGAAGCGCAGGATCGATCTGACCGGCAATTGGACAGGGCGCGGCAACACGGCGAAAACCCGCCTCTCGGCGAAGGTCGAGAGCGATGATTTCGGCGGGCTGCTTACCGATCTCGGGGTCGGCGGCCGGCTTGATGGCGGCAAGGGGGATGTCCGGTTCGACGCTTCCTGGACAGACAGCCCGATGGCTTTCCAACTGGCGACGCTGGATGGCGCGCTGCAGATCAACGTCAAGGACGGTCGACTGGTCGAGGTCGAACCCGGTGGCACTGGCCGTGTGCTGGGTCTGTTGAGCGTCGCTCAGCTGCCGCGACGGTTGACCCTGGATTTTCGCGACTTCTTTTTCAAAGGCTTCGCCTTCAACAAGCTCGCCGGTACCGTCCGCTTCGGTGATGGCAGTGCGCGCAGCGATGATCTGGTCATCGACGGGCCCGCCGCAAGCATCAAGATCCGGGGTGCTGCGAATCTGCGCGCGCAGACTTTCGACCAGACCATCGAAGTGCTGCCCAAAGCCGGCAATCTGTTGACTGCAGTGGGTGCCATCGCCGGTGGTCCGGTCGGCGCGGCCGTCGGTGCGGTGGCCAATGCGGTCCTGCAAAAGCCGCTGGGTCAGGCCGCAGCGAAGAACTATCGCGTGACCGGGCCGTGGAAAGACCCCAAAGTCGATGTGATCGAGCGGCCGAGCACGTCCGCGCGTGACGCTCCGAATGCCGGTTAAGAAGACCAACGGATCACGCTGGGTGATGATGCAGGCTGATCGGGCTGGTTGATTGGGCTTGTTGATCAGGCTGGTTGAACCGGACCTCACGCGTCACCATCTCCTCTTACTCACGACACTGCTGGAAGCCACATGTCCTCGATGCTGCAACTTTCCGAATCGCGACTGCTCGCGCCCGCCGGGCTGGACCATGCCGGACTTGATCGCGCATTCGTCCTGCTGCTCGGCCCCGGCATCGATTTCGGCGATCTGTATTTCCAGCATTCGCGCCGCGAGAGCTGGACGATGGAGGACGGCATCATCAAGGACGGCGCCCATTCGATCGATCAGGGCGTCGGTGTGCGTGCGATCTCGGGCGAGAAGACCGGTTTCGCGTATTCGGACGAGATCCAGAACGATGCGCTGCTCGCTGCGGCGCGTTCTGCCAAAGCGATCGCGCGCGACGGCGACAGCCATTCGCCGACGGCGCTGTCGCGGACGCATACACACATGCGTGAGCCGCTGTATGGATCGGTCGATCCGATCGACGCCTATGCCAATGCCGACAAACTCGACGCCATGCGCCGCATCGATCGCCTGCTGCGCACCGCTGATCCGCGCGTGCAGCAGGTCGTGGTCTCGTTGGTGGGGGCGCTGGACACGATCTTCGTCGCGCGCAGCGACGGTGTCGTTGCCGGGGACATCCGCCCGCTGGTGCGGATGAATGTGCAGGTGATCGTGGAGCACAACGGACGCCGCGAATCCGCGAGCTCCGGTTACGGCGGTCGCTACGACTACGAGGAATTGCTCGGAGACGATCGCCCCGAACGTTGCGCCCGCGAGGCGTTGCGGCAGGCGCTGGTCAATCTTGAAGCGGTGGACGCGCCGGCCGGCATGATGCCAGTCGTGCTGGGGAACGGTTGGCCCGGCGTACTGCTGCACGAAGCGGTCGGCCATGGCCTTGAAGGCGATTTCAATCGCAAGGGCACATCCACCTATGCCGGGCGCATGGGACAGCGAGTGGCCTCGCCGGGCGTCACCATCGTCGACGACGGCACATTGCCGGGCCGTCGCGGGTCATTGAATGTCGACGACGAAGGCACGCCGACGCGCTGTACCACTTTGATCGAGGATGGCATCCTCACCGGCTACATGCAGGACACGCTCAACGCGCGACTGATGGGCATGCCCGCCACTGGTAACGGCCGTCGCGAATCCTTCGCGCATCTGGTCATGCCACGCATGACCAATACCTACATGCTCGCCGGCAAGGACGACCCCGAGGACATGATCCGTTCGGTGAAACGCGGCCTGTATGCGGTGAATTTCGGCGGTGGTCAGGTGGACATCACCAGCGGCAAATACGTGTTCTCGGCCACCGAGGCCTACATGATCGAAGACGGC
Source organism: Lysobacteraceae bacterium (assembly GCA_041751895.1). Taxonomy (GTDB): domain Bacteria; phylum Pseudomonadota; class Gammaproteobacteria; order Xanthomonadales; family Xanthomonadaceae; genus Lysobacter_I. Next base: position 13,955 of record JBGSID010000116.1, read on the forward strand.
CGGATCACTGCGCCGGTGAAGGGCGCGACCCTGATCGGCAACGGCCCCGAAACGATGCAGCGGGTGAAGATGATCGGCCATGATCTCGCGCTGGACCAGGGCGTCGGTACCTGCGGCAAGGATGGCCAGAGCGTTCCCGTGGGTGTGGGCCAGCCGTCACTGCTGATCGATCAACTCACGGTCGGCGGGACCAAGGCGTGATGCTGGTGGGATCGGTATTGGAAGCAGTATTTCAATCAGTGAAACCGGATTCCGTGCGAAAAACGTCGATTCTTCAGAAGGCGTCGTCGTTTTCGTTGATGTCATCGTCGACATCGGCATCATCGCCATGACCTTCCGCGAACAAGTTGCGCAGCTCGCGGAACAGGTCGCGGTACGCGTGCGGAGGTTTGTTGCGCAGCTTTTCTTCTTGCGCATTGCGCGCGAGCTGTCGCAGGTGCTGGCGGTCCGCATGCGGGAAGTCGTCGAGCAGTTCGCTCAGCGCGGTGTCGCCGTCGGTGATCAGACGCTCACGCCAAGCCTCGGCGCGATGCAGCATCGCCGTCTCGACCCGGGCGGCTTCGCCGTTCGCGTTCATCGCATCGCGGATCGCTTCCAGGGTTTCGTCGTCTTCCCGGCGCATCTGTTTCGCCAGGAACTGCATTTGCCGCTTGTGCGCGCCGTGCGACTTGATCCGCCGGGTGTCGTCGATATGCGACAGCAGGCGTTCGGGCACGGGCAGACGCGCCACCTGCTGCGGCGTCATCTCGGACAGCTGGCGGGCGAGCTCAAGCACTTCCAAGGCCTCGCGCCGTTGCTGGCTGCGGCTCGTGGACAGGAATTCGCCGGTTTCGGGATCTTTGCCTCTCATGATCGTTACAGGATAAAGCATTGAACGTCATCGCTTCCTCAATTTCTGCAGCCACAGCCACCCATGACGACAGTCTGGCGCGTCTGGATCGTTTGTCCGACCTTGCCCGGGACCTGCTGGCGCGTGCTCGCGCCCAAGGGGCGACCCAGGCGGAGGTCGGCTGCGACGAAGATCGTGGCCTCAACGTCAATGTGCGCATGGGCGAGGTGGAAAGCGTGGAATCCACGCGCAACCGCTCGATCGATGTCACCGTCTATTTCGGCCAGCGCAAGGGCAGCGCCAGCACGGCCGACCTTCGTTCCGAAAGCCTCGAAGCCACGGTTGCCCAGGCCTGCGCCATCGCCCGTCATACCGAGGATGACCCGGCCTCCGGTCTGGCCGAGGCCCAACTGATGGCCACCGATCTGCGCGAATTTGACAGCTGGCATCCCTGGGCGCTCGAAGCCGACGAAGCGGTGGATCTGGCCCTGGCCTGCGAAGCGGGTGGGCGGGACGCGGATTCGCGCATCGTCAATTCCGACGGCGCTTCGGTTTCCACGAGTGAGTCGATCGGCGTGTACGCCAATTCGCACGGTTTCCTTGGGCGCGAGCGCGACACCCACCACAGCATCAGCTGCGCTCTCATCGCGGGCGAAGGCGATGCAATGCAGCGCGACTACTGGTACAGCTATGCCCTGGCGCGCGAGGATCTGGAGTCGCCGGCTGCCATCGGCCGGCGTGCTGCCGAGCGGACGCTTTCGCGGCTCGAACCGCGTTCGTTCGCGACCGGCGATGTACCGGTGCTGTTCCATGCGGAAGTCGCACGCTCGCTGATCGGGCATCTTCTCGGCGCGGTATCCGGCGGCTCGCTGTACCGTCGTGCGAGCTTCCTGCTCGACAGCGTCGGTACCCAGGTATTGCCCGACTGGTGCACGATCCGTGAGCGTCCGTTCCTGATGCGCGGCCTGAATTCCAGTGCGTACGACGCCGAAGGCGTCGCCACCCGTGAAGCCGATCTGGTCCGTGGCGGCATCCTGGAGCGTTATCTGCTTGGCAGTTATTCCGCGCGCAAGCTCGGCCTGCAGACCACCGGCAATGCCGGTGGCGTCAGCAATCTCGACGTGAGTGCCAACGCGGGTGACCTGAAGGACATGCTGCGTGGCATGGGCACTGGGTTGCTGGTCACCCAGTTGATGGGGCAGGGCGTGAACGCCATTACCGGCGACTATTCGCGTGGCGCCGCAGGTTTCTATATCGAGAACGGAGAAATCGTATATCCGGTGGACGGGATCACCATTGCCGGCAACCTCCGGAAGATGCTGCAGGGGATCGAGGCCATCGGCACGGATGTCGATTCGCGGTCGCATATCCGCACCGGCTCGATCCTGGTGGGCCGGATGACCGTTGCAGGCGGGTTTTGACGTATCCATATGCTAAGGTCGTGCCCGCTGTTGGGGGCGAAACCTCAGCAGTCCACTCTATCTGAACGTAATGGGGAGCCAAATCAACATGTCCACTGGGAACGAATTCACCACCCCGCCGCCGGCCCCTACCGGTGCTCCTGCCGACGACCAGAAGACGCTTGCGCTGATTACGCATCTGTCCGGTATCGTCCTCGGTTTCATCGTTCCGCTGATCATCTGGCTGATCAACAAGGATCAACCCGACAAGGCTTTCATTACCGATCAGTCGAAAGAAGCGTTGAATTTCCAGATCACGCTGTTGTTCGTCTACATCATCGGTATCGTGCTCAGCATCATTCTGATCGGTGCGCTCATCAATATGCTCGCTTGGTTGGCCTGCATCATCTTGAGCATCATCGGCGGTGTGAAAGCACAGCAGGGCGAAGCCTATCGTTACCCGTTCGCGATTCGCCTGATCAAGTAATTGGGAATCAAGTAATTGCGAATCTAGTCATTACGATCAGCCTGTACTGATCAGATCATCCGGCGCTGTTCGCAGCGCAAAGCCCCGACGCTTCATTCGCGTCGGGGCTTTTTGTTTTTCGGGGATGAGATCGTCAACCGTCAGCCGATCCATGCGTTTCCCATGTCGACATCCGCATGGTGGAGCAGGGATATGGTGAGTTCGGCGACAACCGCAGCGGTAAATCGTTTCGGGCTTGGCGCGATGCCGGGCGAACTGGTACAGGTGCGTGAGCCACGTGGCTGGCTGCACGCACAATTGCGGGTGAAGCCGGATCTGTCACCGTTTGCGGGCTTGCCTGACAGTCTCGACATCATTCGTCATCAGAACGAATACCGGCTTCAGCGCAGGCAGGCGAAGTCGGATGAAAATACACAAACGGTTGACGGCGAGATGAAACGTTCGCCCTTGCAGCAGACGCTGCGCCGCGACGCGATGACCGACATCGCGTTGCGCTATCGCATTGCCGCCAATACATCGACGCCGTTCGTCGAACGACTGGTGCGGTTCTGGTCGAATCACTTCGCGATCTCGATCGACAAGAACAGCGCGCGCCTGCTTGCGGCGCCGATGGAACGCGAGGCGATCCGGCCGCACGTCACCGGCAACTTCGCGGATCTGATGCTGGCAGTGGAAACCCATCCCGGCATGCTGCTGTACCTCGACAACGCCGCGTCGGTGGGCAATGAATCGATGCTGGCGCGTCGCGCCGAACGGCGTGACGCGAAGCGGAAACTCGGGCTCAACGAGAACCTTGCGCGTGAAATCCTCGAACTGCATACGCTCGGCGTCGATGGTGGCTACGCCCAACAGGACGTGATCGAATTGGCGCGCGCGATCACCGGCTGGGGCACGCCGTTGCCGCGCGAGCTCCAGCGCACGGATCAATCCTCTTTCGTGTTTCGCCCCGGTGCGCACGAACCCGGCGCGCGCAATGTGCTTGGCAAGCGCTATGCCGAAGGCGGCGAAACACAGGGGCGCGCGATCCTGCGCGATCTCGCGATGCATCCGGCGACCGCACGTCATCTCAGTACCAAACTTGCGCGACATTTCGTGTCCGATGTGCCCCCGGTGGCGCTCGTCGAACGGATGAGTGCCGCCTATCTACGCAGCGGTGGTGAACTGACGGCGCTGTACGGCGCAATGATCGAGCACGAGGCAGCCTGGTCCGCCGATGCGCGGAAATTCAAGACGCCCGAGGATTTTGTGGTGTCGGCGATGCGTGCGGGTGCGTTGCGGCTGGATCGTCAGCCACGGGTTCTCGGCCGTCTGCTGGAAGGGCTGGGCCAACCGACGTTCACGCCGCGTTCGCCGGCCGGGTTCCCCGATACCGCCGCTGATTGGGCCAGCGGCGACGCCCTGCGCAAACGCCTGCAGGCTGCCGGAGGACTGGCCGAACAGATCGCCCCCTTGCGCAAACCGGTCGAACTTGCCGCCGAGGTGCTCGGTGCCGATGCGGTGCAGGGCGCATTCGCCGATGCATTGCGGCGTGCCGGCTCGCCGCAGGAAGGCTTCGCCCTGTTGTTTTCCAGTCCCGCGTTTCAGTGGAGGGTGTGATGGCTACGAATGATCGCAACAATGAACTCTCGCGCCGACGTTTTCTCGCCGCGCTTGGCGGGACGGCGATGCTCACGCTCTGGCCTGGGCTGTCGATCGCCGCCTCGGGAGAACAGTCGCGACTGCTGGTCGTATTGCTGCGCGGCGCGATGGATGGCCTGCATCTGCTGCCGCCGCGCGACGATGCGGATTACCTGCGCGCTCGCGGCCAGCTTGCGCTACGCGATGCATTGCCATTGAACGGCGACTTCGGCCTGCATCCCAAGATGCGCTTCGCCCACAGTCTGTACGCCGACAAACAACTGCTGCCGCTGGTGGCCGTGGCGCCCCCGTATCAGAAGCGTTCGCACTTCGATGCCCAGGATTGCCTGGAAAACGGTACGGCGGCACCCGGTGGTGCACGCGATGGTTGGATCGGACGCTGCATCGAAGCGATGACCGCCGCCGAAGGCGTCGCGATCGCCCAGGTGATGCCGTTGGCGATGCGTGGATCGACGCGTTCGGAGATATGGTCGCCGCCGCTGCCGCGCGAGTTGCCCGATTCCCTCATGCAGCAATTGCAGCCGTTGTACGCGGCCGACCCGCGGCTGGCGCCTGTCTTCACGGACGCGATGGAAGCGGCCGCGACCGAGATGGGCGCGACGCAGGCGCAGGGCCGTTTCCGGCTTCCCG
>JBGSID010000117.1:0-5026 GCA_041751895.1 Lysobacteraceae bacterium
GACCCTGGACCAGGCGATCGCCGACTTCGCGGGCCGCGAACGCCGTTTCGGCCTCACCAGCGCCCAGATCGGCGGGGCCGGCAGCGGCACTGGAACCGCAAGCGCTGCGCCCACCACAATGCCCTCTTTGCCCGACAGGACCGACGCATGACCCGAACGCGCTTGCTGGCCGCTTTGGTCATGGCTCCATTGACGATCGCTGCCGTGCTGTTGTTGCCCACACCCTGGATGGCGGCGCTGAGCGCTGCGGCCTTCCTCATCGGCCTGTGGGAGTGGCTGAAATTGGCCGAAATCGACGACCCGATCGCGCGCGGCGTGCTGCTGGTGGTGAATCTGGTCCTGATGGTTGCCCTGGTCTGGGCGTCACGCTCGGCGACCGGGGGATCCCTGATCCTGTTCCAGCTCATGGTGATGCTGGGCGTGATCTGGTGGCTGCTGGCGTGTATCTGGCTCAAGCACTACGACTTCGCGTCCGACCACAACACCCATGCCCGGGTATTCAAACTGGCGGCGGCCACGCTCAGCGTGATCCCCGCCTGGTGCGCCCTGGCACTGATCCACGCAAGCCAGCCGCATGGCAACCGCTGGCTGCTGATCGCGCTGATGATCATCTGGGCTGCGGATTCCGGCGCCTATTTCGCCGGGCGCAAGTTCGGCAAACACAAACTCAGCCCCCGAATCAGCCCGAACAAGACCATCGAAGGCGTGATCGGCGGCGCAATTGCCGGCATGGCCATCGCACTCATCGCAGCACCGTTCGCCGGTGCCACCGCCAAGCAATTGCCGGCGATCGCTGTAGTCGCGATCTGGACCATCCTGTTCTCGGTGGTCGGTGATCTATTTGAAAGCCTGCTCAAACGGCATGTCGGGGCAAAAGATTCCGGCAGCCTGATCCCGGGCCACGGCGGCGTGCTCGACCGGATCGACAGCGTCCTGGCCGCACTTCCGGTGTTCGCGCTGGGCAAGCTGCTGTTCGGCTTCTGATCTTGCACATGCTGATCTTGCAGATGCTGACCTTGCACACCCTGACGTTCAACGCGCAGATCCTGTCCGGGCTGAACTTGCGAACGGCGGCACGGTCCATGACCGCTATGCCCTTGTCGCCCCCACCCGCACATAACCGCTTCCGCAGCCTCTCCGGAGTCCTTCGGTGAGGCGCATCGCGGTGCTCGGTGCGACCGGCTCGATCGGCACCTCGGCGCTCGATGTGATCGCACGCCACCCTGACCGCCTGCGGGTGGAAACCCTGGTGGCCGGCCGCAACGTCGACGCCCTGGTCGAACTCTGCCGCATCCATCGCCCTGCCCATGCCGCCATCGCAGATGACGCCGGCTTCGCCGCACTCCGCGATGGACTGCGCTCGGCCGGGCTCGATACAGAAGCCCATGCTGGCATGACCGCGATAGACACACTCGCCGCCAGCGCGGACAACGATACTGTGGTCGCGGCCATCGTCGGCGCGGCCGGGCTGTCCTCCACGCTCGCCGCCGCCCGGGCAGGCAAGCGTCTGCTGCTCGCGAACAAGGAGTCGCTGGTGTTGGCCGGCACGCTGTTGACCAGCACAGCGCGCGAAGCCGGCGCAACGATCGTGCCGATCGACAGCGAGCACAACGCGATCTTCCAGTGTCTGCCCAACGCAGAGGCCCACGCCGGGCTGCATCGCATCCAGCTCACCGCTTCCGGTGGCCCGTTTCGCGGCCGCAGCCGCGCGGACCTTGCATCGGTGACCCCGGAACAGGCCGTTGCGCACCCCAAGTGGTCGATGGGGCCGAAAATTTCGGTCGACTCGGCAACGCTGATGAACAAGGGCCTCGAAGTCATCGAGGCACATCATCTGTTCAGCCTGCCAGGCAACCGGATCGACGTCCTCGTGCATCCGCAGAGCCTGGTGCATTCGCTGGTCGAATTCGTCGATGGTTCCACCCTCGCCCAGCTTGGCCTGCCCGACATGCGCACCGCGCTGGCAGTGGGATTCGCCTGGCCTGAGCGCATCGTCTCCGGTGTCGCCGGTCTCGATCTGCTTGCACACGGCCGGCTCGATTTCGAACCACCCGATCTCGACGCCTTTCCCTGTCTGCGCCTCGCCTATGCCGCACTGGACGCGGGTGGCTGCGCGCCGGCGGCATTGAACGCCGCCAACGAAGAAGCGGTTTCAGCCTTTCTTCAGGGCCGGATCGGTTTCCTGTCCATCCCCGCACTCGTCGAAGATGCCTTGGCGCGCATGCCACAGACTGACGCCTCATCGCTCGACGCCCTTCTTGCCGCAGACGCCGCCGCACGTGCGACGACGCTCGACACCATCTCCCGCACGGTAATCGCATGAACGAGTTCTTCGGCTCCATCTGGTGGCTGATCGTCGCCCTCGGCATTCTCGTCACCTTCCACGAATTCGGGCATTACTGGGTCGCGCGCCGCTGCGGCGTGAAGGTCCTGCGATTCTCGGTCGGCTTCGGCAAGCCACTGTGGATGCGCAAGGACAAGAACGGCACCGAATGGGCGATCGCCATGATTCCGCTGGGCGGCTACGTCAAGATGCTCGACGAGCGCGAAGGCGACGTGCATGCGGGCGATCTCGACCATGCATTCAACCGCAAACCGGTGCTGCAACGGATGGCGATCGTCGCCGCCGGCCCCATCGCCAACCTCATCCTCTGTGTCACGTTCTTCTGGGCGATGTTCGTGATCGGGCGCCCAGATTACGCGCCGGTGGTCGGTCAGGTCGATGGCATTGCGGCTTCGGCCGGCATACGCCGTGGCGACACGCTCCTCGCCATTGGCGACCGCGAGACCCCCACGTGGAGCGAGGCCAGCATGGCCCTCGTGACCTCGGCCATCGACCGCGGCGTCGTTCCGATCCGCGTCCGCGTCGCCAACGGCACCGAGCTCACCCAGGAGGTCGATTTCGCGCAATTGCCGCAAAGCGACGACCTGCTCGTGACCCTGGGCCGGATCGGCATCACCCCTCGTCATCAGGTGCGGCCCGCAGTGGTCGGAAGTGTCAAGCCGGGCGCGGCGGGCGATGGCACGCTCCAGGTCGGCGACCGCATCGTCGCCATCGACGGCAGCCCCGTGCAGTACTGGACCGACATCAGCCCATTGGTCGAACGGATTGGCAGCAGCGGCGGCGGCGCTGTCGAACTGGAGCGCAACGGCGAGCGACTGACGGTCGAGCTGACCCCGAAACAGGTGATCCCGCAGGGTGCTGCTGCCGACAGCCCGCCTGTCTGGCAGCTCGGCATCGCACCTGCGGAAGCCCCCAAGGCCACGAAAGACGCGGTCCTGCGCTACGGGCCATTGGCAGCTTTCCCGGCCGCGCTGCACGAAACCCGGTTCCAGGCCGGCGAATTGTTCGACATGCTCAAGCGCGCTTTCAGCGGCCGGCTGGCAGTCCAAAACACGGTTTCCGGCCCGATCGGCATCGCCCGGGCGGCCAATATGTATGCCCAGAACGGCGTGGCCTGGTACCTCAGCCTGCTCGCTGCGCTCAGTCTCAGCCTGGCGATTCTCAACCTCTTGCCCATTCCGGTCTTGGATGGGGGGCACCTGCTGTATTACCTTATTGAGTTGGTCAAAGGCAGGCCGTTAAGCGACCGTGTGATGGCCGCCGGGCAATATGTGGGGCTTGCACTGCTGTTGGGGCTCATGGGCCTCGCGTTCTACAACGACCTGCAAAGGTTGATCCAATGACATGACACACCGTTCCGCATCACCGGCAGCACGACCACCGCAGCCGGATGCGGATCGATGGATGGGAGCCACAAGTACGCGGCTCCATGGAACAGCAACCGGTGTTCCTTGATCCTGAGTTCGACCGAGTTCCAAGTACCACCTTGCTCCACCACGACCCGACGCATTGTTCCCGACCCACTGTTCCAGCCATAACCGGACGTATTTGATGACGCGCACGCCAACCCGCCGCCTGCTGGCCCTTGCCCTTGCCACGAGTCTGGCTTCGCTGCACGCAACACCGACCCTGGCGCAAACCGCGCTCGCAACATCCGCCTCCCGCTTCACCGTCTCGGACATCCGTGTCGATGGCCTCCAGCGCATCGGCGCCGGCACTGTCTTCACCTATCTCCCGATCGAGCGCGGCGACACCATTGATTCCACCCGCATCGCCGAGGCCATGCGCGCGCTGTACAAGACCGGCTTCTTCGAAGATGTCCGCATCGATCGCGAGGGGACGGACGCCAACAATGCGATCCTGGTGGTCTCGGTCACCGAACGCCCGGCGATCAACACCCTGACGCTCTCGGGCAACAAGGATCTCAAGACCGAAGACTTGATGAAGAACCTCAAGGAAATCGGAATTTCCGAAGGCGAGACCTACGACCGTCTGGCACTGGACCGTGTGACCCTCGAGCTCAACCGCGCGTACAACAACCGCGGCAAGTACAACGTCGAGATCAGCCCGACCATCACCCGACTCGACCGCAACCGCGTCGATGTCACCATCAAGATCAACGAAGGCAAAGCCGCGCGCATCCGCCACATCAATCTCGTCGGCAACGAGAAATACGAGGAAGAGGAACTGCGCGAGCGCTGGGAGTCCAACGAAAGCAACTGGCTCAGCTGGTATCGCCGCGACGACCAGTACTCGCGCGAAAAGCTGACGGGCGATCTCGAAAAGCTCAACGAGTTCTATCTGGACCGCGGTTACGTCGATTTCAGCGTCGACAGCACCCAGGTGACGATCAGCCCCGACAAGAAGGACATGTACGTCACCGCCGGCATGACCGAGGGCGAGATCTACACGCTCTCCGACGTGAAGATCACCGGCGACACCGTGCTGTCCCAGGATCAGATCCAGAAGTACGTGCTGATCAAGGAAGGCCAGACGTTCTCGCGCACGTTCCTGGAACTCACGTCCGATTCGATCATCGCCACACTCGGCAATATCGGCTACGCCTTCGCCGAAGTGAATCCGATCATCGACAGCAACCGCGAAAAACGCACCGTCAGCGTCAATCTGCAGGTCGTACCCGGCCCGCGCGTGACCGTGCGGCGGATCAATTTCAAAGGCAAC
>JBGSID010000118.1:0-30043 GCA_041751895.1 Lysobacteraceae bacterium
CTCGCATTGCACAGCCGCGTGCGTGCGGACGACGGCCGTCTGATCGCGCTACGCGCCGATACGCTCTGCCTGCATGGCGACCGCGCCGACGCCGCGATCTTCGCACGCGCGCTGCGCGAGGGACTGACAGCGGACGGCGTCGACATCCTCCCTTTCGGAACTGCTGAATGAACGATGTAATCAATTACTGGCCGCTGCTCGGCGTGCTCGCGGTGGTGCTCGGTTTCGTGCTGCGACTGAATCCGGCGCTGGTCGTCGTTGCCGCCGGGTTCATCACCGGATTGGCCGCAAAACTGTCGCCGTTCGACGTGCTCGACATCCTCGGCAAGGCCTTCACCGACAAGCGCTATCTGCTGCTGTTCCTGATCACGCTGCCGGTGATCGGGCTGCTGGAACGGCATGGATTGAAAGAACATGCGCAGGCATGGATCGCGCGCCTGCGCGGCGCAACGATGGGCCGGCTGCTCACCGTTTATCTATTGATGCGTCAGATCAGTTCGATGTTCGGCCTGACCAGCCTCGGCGGGCATCCGCAGGCGGTGCGGCCGTTGCTGGCGCCGATGGCCGAAGGCGCCGCCGAAACGTCTTATGGCGCGCTGTCGCAGGCGGAGCGCGAACGGATCCGGGCGATGTCGGCCGCGACCGACAACGTCGGTCTGTTCTTCGGCGAGGACATCTTCATCGCCTTCGGCGCAGTGCTGTTGATCCAGGGCTTCTTCAGCGAAAACGGCATCGAGCTCGAACCGCTTCAGATCGCACTCTGGGGCATTCCCACCGCGATCTTCGCCTTCGCCATCCACGCCTGGCGCATTCGCCGCTTCGAGCGCGCGATGCAACTGCGCCTGCAGCATGTGGACGCGAATCCATCTGCCGCACTGCCAGACAAGGAGGCCGGCGCATGATCACGCTGACCTTCGTCTATTGGCTGCTCGGCGCCTATTTCGCGGCGCTGGCATGGCGTGGCGTTCGCGATACCGGCAACCCGCGTCGCCACACCACCGCGCTGTTCTGGGCGCTGCTATCGCTGCTGCTGTTCGCGGCGGAGCGCATGCCGGTGCGGCTCGTGGGTGTGTGCCTGGTGGTGCTCGTGTTGCTTGCCGGATTCGGCGGGCTGCGCATGGGCCGCTATCAGGAGAACGATGCCGACACCAAACATCGAGAGGCGCAGCGGCTCGGCAACCGCCTGTTCTGGCCCGCGCTGCTGATTCCCGCGATCACCCTGCTCGGCACGCTCGGCCTGAAACACGTGAGCCTCCACGGCGCACCGCTGCTGCAAACCGCGAATGTCACTCTGATCTCGCTCGCGATCGCCTGTCTGATCGCATTGGCCGCTGCGTGTCGTCTTACGCAGCAGACGCCGTGGAGTGCCGTCGAGCAATCGCGTCGCCTGGTGGACGCGATCGGTTGGGCAGCATTGCTGCCGCTGCTGCTGGCAACGTTGGGCAGCGTGTTCGATGCCGCAGGCGTCGGTCAGGCCATCGCCGGCATCGTCCGCTCGGTGATCCCGGTCGAAAACGCGTTCCTGGTCGTCGTCGCCTATGCCGTCGGCATGGCCGTGTTCACCATCATCATGGGCAACGCCTTCGCCGCGTTTCCGGTGATGACCGCCGGCATCGCCTTGCCCTTGCTGGTGAAGCTGCACGGTGCCGACGCCGCCTCGCTCGCCGCGATCGGCATGCTCTCCGGTTACTGCGGCACGCTGATGACGCCGATGGCCGCGAACTTCAATCTGGTGCCTGCGGCATTGCTGGAACTGAAAGACCCGTACGCCGTGATCCGCGCGCAGTGGCGGACCGGCGCACTCCTGCTGATGTGCAATATCGTGTTGATGTACGTCATCGTGTTCCGGCAGGTCTGACGCCGTGGCCACTCGCAAACACAGTTCCGCCGTCCTGCCCACAGCGCTGCTCACGGGCTTCGACGCCTTCGGCGGCGACACGATCAATCCGAGCTGGCTCGCGGTCGAACGGCTACACGGCGAAATCATCGGCGGCCATCGCATCATCAGCGTCTGCCTGCCAACCTCGTTCGCACGTAGCCCGAAAGCACTGCGTGCAGCCATCCGCAAATATCGGCCGGCATTGATTCTTTGCATCGGACAAGCCGGCGGGCGCGCATCGATCTCACTGGAGCGGGTTGCGATCAACGTCAACGACGCCCAGATCGCCGACAACGACGGCGAGCAGCCGGTGGATACGCCAGTCGTGCGTGGCGCGCCGGCCGCGTACTTCTCGACTTTGCCGATCAAGTCGATGCTCGCGCAGCTACGCGAGGCCGGCATTCCCGCCGAGATTTCGCAAACCGCAGGCACGTTCGTCTGCAATACCGTGTTCTATGCGCTGATGCACGCAATGAGCAGACACGACGTACTGCAGCGCGTGCGCGGCGGTTTCATTCACATCCCGTACCTGCCGGAACAGGCAAGCTCACACGCCAGCGCACTGAGCCTCCCGCTGCATGCGGTCGTCGATGCACTTCGGATCATGGTGACGACCGCAATTCACACTCGCAAAGACCGCCGCATTGCTGCTGGCGCCACGCACTGAAGGCTCCGCCCTTCTCTCCTCAGGACACCGTCATGCGCATCCTTTTTTCTACCGTGTTGTTGGCCGTTTGCTTTGCAACGGCACCGACCGCCCACGCCGGTTTGCTCGAAAAGAAACCGGAAGTCGCTGCAGAAGATGCCGCAAAAGACCAATTGCCCGCAGTCACGATCTGGATCAGCGCCAGCTGGGGTTTCCGCAACCAGGGCGCGGCCAACAATCTGACCAAATCGCATACCGCATTCGCGAAACACGGCTACAAGGTGCTGAGCGTGCAGCCCTATATCGAAAACGGCGATCTGCAGGGATTTTTCGTGACCTATCAGAAACCCTGAAGGCTCATTCCGCTTCGTCGAACCACTGGGCGTAGTTCCGCCAGCGCCTGACCGAACGCGAGTGCACCGGCTGGCGCACCTGCCAACGGCTCAGTGTCTGCACCGAACGCCCGCTGTTGTGGAAATCAAGGCACGCGACGTCCCATGGCAGACCCGCGAAATCGACCAGTCGGCGCACCTGCGCTTCGTTGTCGGCCACCATGTCTTCGTAGCGCACTTCCAGGATTGGCAGCGGCGACACCGATTGCCAATGGCGCATCAGCCGCTCCTGCTCACCGATGAAGAAGCGGATATCGTCGAGATCCGTGGCGTAGGCAGACAGCGGTGAAAAACTTTCGCTGAAGATCGACAACACAACGTCGCGCGGATCGCGCCGGCACCAGACGATGCGCGCATCCGCGAACAGCATGGCGATCAGGCCGACATGCAGAAAATTGTAGGGTTGCTTATCGACCAGTCGTGTCGCACCGTCGGCCGCTGTCTTGGAGACCAAGTGCAGATACTCTCCGGCACGCTGCCGCATCCATTCGACACTGAATCCCGCAACATCCTGCGGCCAGCGCAGACCGGTGCCTTCCGATGCGTTCTGCGCGATGGTCACGATCCCGGTCGATTCACCACAACCATGTGCCAGCGGGTGCGCAGCCAGAATCTGTTCGACCAGCGTGGTGCCGCTGCGCGGCATGCCAACAACGAAAATCGGGCGTTGATCATGCAACGCATCCGCATGGCGCGCATGCAGCACGTCCGCAGACAATGCTTCGATGGCCGCATCGACCTTCGCGGAAAATTCGGCGCGATCGAAGACACTATCGACGCGACGCCGCAACGCATTGGCGGACGACCAGTGCTGTGCGGCTTCTGCGTACGCACCCAAGGCATCGTCGCGTTTTCCAAGCACGTAGTGCAGATACGCCTGCTCGTACTCCGACAGGTGGCCTTGTGCGAGTAACGCTTCCGCATCCTGAAGCAAATCATCAGGCGTTCGGGCGCGCAGCAATGCGATCGACGCGGCCACCGGATCGCCCCAGCCCGGGCGCAGGGCATGTGCGCGGGCGTAGGCGGCCTGCGCCTCGTCCGCATCGCCAAGATCTTCCTGTACCCAACCGAGTTCCAGCCACAGTAGGGCCTCATCTGGATAAGCCTGCAGACCTTCGAGGACGACCGTCAGCGCCCTTTCCGGCAATCCAGCTCGACGCCGACATTGCGACAGCCTCAGGAACAGTCCGACATCGTCCGATTGTCCAGAGAATGGCATGCGTTCATACAAGGCCAGCGCCTCGACATGATGCTCCAGCGCATATTCGGTTTCGGCCAGCCCACGCAATATCTGCGGATGCTCCGGTGCCAGCGCGAGCGCACGGCGGAACGCGGGCAAGGCGTCGTCTTCGCGACGCATGGTGTAGTAGGTCATGCCGAGCAGGAACCAGCCATCGACCAGATCCGGCTGCTGCGTCACGGCGGTATCGAAAGCGACCAACGCCTCATCGAAACGCCCAACGGCCGCAAGCAACTGCCCAAACTCCAACTGCAGCACAGGGATGCCGGGCGCCAGGCCGACTGCGGTGCGCATCGCATCGATCGCGACGTCCATCCGCCCGCCCATCTGCGCAGCTACAGCGCGCGCGCGATGCACCGAAGGCTCATGTGGCATCTGAATCAGCAGCGCTGCGAGCGCCTGCTCGGCGTCCAGCAGACGCGACTGGCGCAGCCATTCGTAGATATGGTCGAGGGTTGCCGCTGTCATCAAGGCGCACCGGAAACAAGAACGTGGCCAAAGCCGATACTCCACGCGTCATCAACAGAGGAATATCGGTGGTGAGAGGATTGCGCGACTACGGCTCCCCGGCCATCGACAGTCAAATCGCAGATCACGTCCGTGGCAACGTCACGCCAGTCTGGCCCTGGTATTTGCCGCCGCGATCCTTGTACGAGGTCTCGCAGACTTCATCGGATTGGAAGAACAGCATCTGCGCAACGCCTTCGTTGGCGTAGATGCGGGCGGGCAGCGGCGTGGTGTTGCTGAATTCGAGGGTGACGTGGCCTTCCCATTCGGGTTCGAGCGGCGTCACGTTGACGATGATGCCGCAGCGGGCATAGGTGCTTTTGCCGAGACAGACCACCAGCGTGTCACGGGGGATCCGGAAATATTCGACCGTGCGTGCCAGCGCGAACGAGTTCGGCGGGATGATGCATTGATCGGCGGTGATGTCGACGAAGCTGCCGCTGTCGAAATGCTTCGGGTCGACGATCGTCGAGTTGATGTTGGTGAAGATCTTGAACTCGCGAGCGCAGCGCACGTCGTAGCCGTAGCTGGAAGTGCCGTAGCTGACGATCCGCTGGCCGTCGGCGGCATGCTTGATCTGGCCCGGCTCGAACGGTTCGATCATCCCCTGCTGCTCGGACATGCGGCGGATCCAGCGGTCGCTTTTGATACTCATGCACTCGTCCCGGGGCCATGAAGGCCCGTTTCAGCCATTGTCAGGGGCGACATTCTACGGGATCACGCCCTGTGGACGGGTCCACACAGACGGTCCACACCGAAAGCCGAAGGCCCGGCAATGCCGAGCCTTCGGATGCTGCATATACAAGGAATGAATCAGAAGCCGCTGACGTCCAGACGACCACCGGTGACGGTTTTACCGGCACAGGATGCAGTTGGTACGGCCGAACTCAGGATCGCGGACTTGATGTTGGCGGCACTGGCCCCCGGATGCGACGACGCATACAGCGCGGCGGCACCGGTCACGTGCGGGGTAGCCATCGAGGTACCACTGTAGCTGGCATAACCCGGCACGATATTGCCCTTGGAGCTGACCGGCACAGTCGAGTAGACCGCCGAACCCGGCGCGCAGATATCGACCGTGGTGGCGCCGTATTGCGAATAACTGGCCATGGTGCCATTGCTGGCCAACGCCGCGACCGCAACAACGTTCGAGTTCGGATAGTTCGACGGATAGCTTGCAGTGGTGTCGTTGTTGGCCCCGGAGTTGCCGGCAGCGGCAATGAACAGGATCCCGGCGGTCTCGGCGCGACCGATGGCGTCCTGCAGTGCCTGTGAAAAACCGCCGCCGCCCCACGAGTTGCTGGTGGCGACGATGTTCAGACCATGACGGGTCTTGAGGTCGGTGAAATAGTCGACCGCCTTGATCGCGTTGGCCGTGGTGCCGCCGCGACGGCCCAGGAAACGACCCGAGATCAGCTTGACACCGCTCCAGCACATGCCTGCCACGCCGGCACCGTTGCCGCCCACACCGGCAATGGTGCCGGAAACATGGGTGCCATGGTCGTCGCCGGCACCACCGGAGTTGATGTTGTTGCTGTTACCGTCGAAATCCCAACCCCGGACATCATCGACATAACCGTTGCCGTCATTGTCGACGCCGTCGGCCGGATCGTAGGGATTGGTCCAGATATTGGCGGCCAGATCCGGGTGGGTGTAGTAGATGCCTTCGTCGATCACGCCGACCAGCACGCCACTGCAATCAGTGTGACCGGCAGCCCAGGCTTCGCCGGCCTGTGAGCCGTACTGGTTCGTAGGCGAGGTGGCGTCGCCATACATGCCCCACAGCGAGCCATTGGTGTAATAGGTGTCGTTGGAGACGGCGGCGTGTTGATAGATCCAGTTCGGCTCGGCGTATTCGACATTCGGGTTGGCGGAAAGCACGCGCACGGTGTCGGCAAGATCAGCTCCGGCCGGCAGACGCATCAGCGCCATTTCGCCCTTGCCGCTACGGCCCTGACGGACAACATCAAGCTTCTCCGCACGCAAACCACGGCGCACGATGTCCTGATCGGCAACATTGCTGCCATCACGGAACTTGATGATCAATTCGCCCGTTTCATGGGCACGGCCGGCATTCAGGCCGGAGATGACCGCATCCGGGCGACCGCCCGCAAATGCGATGGAAGACAGACCAAGGGACACCACGACGGCGGTTGCAAGTGAGGCACGACGTACGATTCGATCCATGTGAATTGAAACCCCTGTTGAAGAATAAAGAGAAGACGCAGCGCATGCCGATACGTCGAGACACGGCATGTTTTCCGACTGTACGTCGAAATAATTCCTGATGACACACGCACTACCGAAGATTGGCAAATGTGTGACAAGAGGCACTGCAGCTGCAACAGTCTCTTCATCGTTCAAAACGATGGAAACACTGATTTCAATTCATTCGAGTTTGTCTCGGACCTCTCAATCGCCTACCGGAAACCCATACGCTCAGACCAGACTGGCATCGATACCGCCGCGCAACCGCGGCCGCTTCTCCAATGCCTCCAGCAATCGCATCGCGACCTCGCGGTACGCCTGCGCCGCAGCGGACGTGGGCGCAGCACGCACAACAGGCGTTCCCACATCGCCCTGCTCCCGAATTGCCATCTCCAACGGCAGCGAACCCAGCAACGGCACGCCGTACTGCGCCGCCATCCGTTCGCCGCCGCCCTCACCGAACAGGTGCTCGACATGGCCACAGTTCGAGCAGACATGCTGAGCCATGTTCTCAATGAGGCCCAACACCGGCACCTCGACCTTCTCGAACATTTTCAGTGCTTTGCGGGCATCCATCGTGGCCACATCCTGCGGCGTGGTGACGATGACCGCACCGGCCACCGGAATCTTCTGTGCAAGGGTCAGCTGGATGTCTCCGGTGCCGGGCGGCAGATCAACAATGAGAATGTCGAGCCCGTCGTCATCCTCCCCCCATCGGGTGTCATTGAGCAGTTGGGTCAGGGCTGATGTCGCCATCGGGCCACGCCAGATCATCGGCGTGTCCTGCTCCACGAGAAAGCCGATCGACATGGTTTCGATCCCATGCGCGCGCATCGGCACGATCGACTTGCCGTCCGGGCTGTCCGGCCGGCCGGATAAACCCAGCATCGTCGGGATGCTCGGCCCATAGATATCGGCGTCGAGAAGCCCGACCCGGGCGCCCATGTCGGCCAACGCGACCGCCAGATTGGCCGAAGTGGTTGATTTGCCTACGCCACCTTTGCCCGATCCGATCGCGATGATGTTACGGACCCGTGCCAGGGGAGTCAGCGCGCCCTGAACGGCGTGCGGAGGAATTCTGAGGGGGTTGGGTGTTTTCATATGGACATTGTGTCCGCACCACGGCGGCACGACCAGCCCGGCCCGATCAGTCCTCCGCACGGCAGCATGCCGAATACAGGAAATACTCTGGCGCGAGCCGTTCAGATTTCTCGAGCACGGACACATGACAATCCCGTTAATTGCGTGTTAATTTCGCATTAGGCGGCTGGGGCTATGTGCCGTCCTATTTCGTACAACAACTCGCAACTGGGGAAATACATGACTTCTGTCAATTCGCACACCCTGCGTCGGAGCCAATTGGCGACCGCAATCCTGGCGACATTCCTGATTTCAGGCGTGGCATGCGCACAGGACGCCAACAGCACCAATCAAGAAGAGCAAGAAGGAAACCAGACCACCGGACAGCAGTCCGAGACGATCGACAAGATCGAAGTGATCGGCAGCCGCATCAAGCGCGCCGAAGTGGAAGGACCATCGCCTGTCACGATCATTTCTTCAGCACAGCTGGAAAAAGAAGGATTCGTGAGCGTTGCTGACACGCTGCAAACGATTACCCAGAACTCCGGTTCGGTGCAGAATGAGCTGAACTCGGCAGGTGGCTTCACGCCGAATGGCAGCCCCGTCGATCTGCGCGGCCTGGGCCCGGGTCGCACGCTGCTGCTGGTCAACGGCCGTCGCGCCGCCGACTATCCGTTCCCCTACAACGGCCAGAGCAACTTCCAGAACTTCGGCAACATTCCGACTGCCGCAGTCGAGCGAATTGAAATTCTCAGCGGCGGCGCGTCAGCGATCTATGGCTCCGACGCCGTGGCCGGTGTCATCAATGTCGTCCTGAAAAAGAACTACAGCGGCGACGTGTTCAAGGTACGTTCCGGCACCACCACCACCGGTGGCGGTGACTTCGGCGACATCCAGTGGGTTGGCGGCAAGACCGGCGACAACTGGAGTCTGACCTACGCGTTCGAATACTTCGCCGATGAGCCGATCTATGCCTATCAGCGTGACTTCATGGATTCACGCCTCGACAATCCGCTTCCGCCAGAAGTCCTCGGCATCCAGCCGGTGAGCACACTGCGTATCAGCCGTACCGGAGGCGCAGCGGGCTCGTATTTCGCCCCGCCAGCGGGCGCTTGCGACAGATTCGACGGCGAGTATGTCAGTCACACTTTCCAGTCGCGCAATGCCAATACGGGCGTGATCACCACACTTGGTGATGCCTGCGGCTACTACGACGATGTGGGCTATCAGACCATTACCAACGGCAACAGTGACCTGTCCGGTTACCTCTATGGCACCTGGCAATTTGCCAACGGAATGGAAGCTTGGAGCAGCTTCTCCGGATTCCATTCCAAATCCGAGGTAGGCGGCGGCGTCGAATTCATCGGCGGCCCACATATTGATGGCGTGGGCACGGTCAGCACATTCTTCGCGACCAACCCCGGGATCAACGCGAACGTCAATATCCAACGCATTTTCACCCCGCAGGAATACGGCGGCATCGAAAATACGCTGCAGAAGTTCGACGAAAAATCCGGTGATCTGGCCTTCGGCCTCCGTGGCACCATTGCCGACCGCTTCGACTGGGATTTCACCATTGGTCGCGCCGACTACTATGCCACCCGTACACGTCCCCGTTTCGATGGTTCGGCGGTCACCGACTTCTTCTTTGGCCCCCGTCTCAACACGACAGGTACGCCACAATACTTCATCAATCTTGATCGTTTTTATCGCCCGCTGACGCCTCAGGAATATCGCTCGCTTTCGACGAACCTCA
Organism: Lysobacteraceae bacterium; assembly: GCA_041751895.1. Lineage (GTDB taxonomy): Bacteria > Pseudomonadota > Gammaproteobacteria > Xanthomonadales > Xanthomonadaceae > Lysobacter_I. The sequence goes on from JBGSID010000118.1 coordinate 9,709, forward strand.
AGTATGAATCGCACTCCTGGGTCAACCAGGCGAGCTTCGTACTCAGCGGCGACCTCTTCGAATTGCCTGCGGGGCCGGTCGGCTTCGCAGCCGTCGTCGAAGCCACGCAGCAGGGTTATGACCTGAAGTCGCCAGAGGGTATTCTGCCGACCAATCGCACGGTCTATAACCTCACAGGCACCAACGGCGGCGGTGATCGCGACCGCTACGCCATCGGCGCCGAACTGAGCATTCCGATTCTCGACTCTTTGAACATGAGTCTTGCCGGACGCCTCGACAATTATGACGACATCACCAACGTCAACGACGCCAAAACCTGGGCCGCAGGCCTCGAATGGCGCCCGCTCGACTCGCTGCTGGTGCGCGGCAATTACTCGACCAGCTTCAAGGCACCAGACATGCACTACGTCTACAACGAAGGTAGCGGCAGCTTCAGCAATGCACTCGACACCTTCCGCTGCCTCTCCACTGGCGGCACACCGGGTACGTCGACTTGCTCTGGCGGCACCTACACCTACGCGGTGTTCGCGACGAGCAAAGGCGAACCGACACTTGAAGAAGAAACCGGAAAGTCTCTGACTGCGGGCATTGTCTGGGACATCACCGATACATTGTCTCTTGCCGTTGATTACTACGACATCAAACTGGAAGGCGCGATCGCCAACTTGTCTTCGACGTTCATTCTCGATGCCGAAGGCGGCTGCCGCACCGGCCTGACCCGTACCCGTCAGCCTTACCAATTCGACATCAATTCCGCTTTCTGCCAAGAGATCATCAGCCGCGTGACGCGTACTGCTGCACCGGGCGAACCGACGGATCGTGTCACTGACGTCCGTAGCGGCCCGGTCAACCAATCCTATGAGCGGGTTACGGGTATCGATGGCTCAATCAAATATCGGCTTGACACCGAACGTCTGGGCAATTTCGGCTTCAACTTGGAGTGGTCGCACAGGTTGACCAATGAGTCGCAAACGTTCGCTACCGACGCCGTGGACCGCAATTACCGCGACGATCCGGGCAACTTCGATTTCCGCAGCCGTATCCGCGGTTCGATGGCTTGGACCAAGGGCGATTGGGCGACGAATGTGTTCATGACCCGCTACGGCACTCTGCCGAACTGGCAGGAAACCGGACGTATCGCTCCCTTCTTCCTCTGGAACGCAAACGTCAGCAAGAAGATCACGGATAAGGCGACGGTCAGCTTCTTCGTCAACAATATCTTCAACAACTTCCACCCGCAGGATGACGGCTTCAACTCGTACCCGTACTTCTGGCGCGGATACAGCCCGGTGGGCCGTGAGATTTCAGCGCAGTACCAGTACAAGTTCAAATGATCCATCGTTAGTCCAGCAGTAAAGCGCTTCGCACAGAAAACCGTGCGAAGTCCGCTGCAAACCAACAATGCCCGCAACTTCCGTTGCGGGCATTGTTGGTTTGGCGTCTGCATGGTTTGCGTTTCTGCGCCCCGCAAACGCACTCGCCAACATCCGGCTATCGGCCGGGCTTGCAAGCCAGAGATGCCTGGATAGAGCCGACGCTTTATCTCACCATGCCCAAAAACAACAACGCCCCTTTCGGGGCGTTGTTGTGATCACATACCTGCGTGTCTGTAATCACCCGGATATCACAAGCCTGTTGCTGCTTGCGGAGGTGGGCTGACCACCATCATCGGATCATGTATTGCTCAGCGCCCCGGTACGCGGCAGCACTGTGCGGTGCCTTCCACAGTGACCGTGCCAGCGGTCGTATTCTCACCGGAGCAGAACGTGTTGAGGCTACCACTCGGAGAGGTGTACAGACCATTGATGGACCAATTCACCTCACTGAAGCCTGAAGTACGGCAGCCGGCGCCGGTAACCGTATAACCGACAGGACAAACTGGAATCTGGATATCGAAAGGAAAGTTGGGTTCAGTACTCTGGCTCACGAAAGTCGTCGTGCACTGCAACGCGGCAGCCTGTGCCGGCGCAAAGTAACCGACGATATCGATGACATAGTCCACCGCACCACTCGACAGAACAGACAGTTCTGCCTCACAAGTCGAGCAACCGCGGACGATCACATCATTGCTGACTGCGAAATCGCCACTGGTGAAGGAAACGGTATTGCCCTCGGTATACGACTTCCCATTTTCAAAAATCTTGAAGATGCCGGTCTGGCCAGCAGGCGGCAGCACGGTCACGCTGATCGCATAAGCCGATGTCCCGTCCGGAATTCCACAGTTTGCAGAACCATCACCGGCAGAAGAACCGTTTCCGCCCTGCGTGGCGTAGGACGCGACACCCTCGACGTCGATCGGAATCACGGCGCTCGGAACAGTCGGAGTCGAAATCACCCGTGAATCAGCAACGCGACAGCGCCCGTCAGGAAGCGGGGTATATGTCGTATCAGCAATGGTGGAAGCGAGATTGGAGGCGGCGATCTGCCCCTTGTAAGCGGCTTCAATGCCCTTGCGCATGGCCGGCGTGTTGACCGACTGCCCGCTCAAGGCACCCATCATGGTCTGGATGCTCGGCATCAATGCAGCGTTCCTGGCATTGGAGGCGTCGACCGTGCCGATCCTGCTGCCCATCTTGAGGGCCCATGCACGAACGTCCCCACCTTCGCGCTGTATCTGAGGACCCCACTTACGCACGATCTGGCGGGCGATATCTGCTCGCTGACGGCTCGTAAGCTGTTGATTTTTTGATGGCTCCAAGCCCTTCTGCCCAATAACCGTCCCTGATGGATTACCCGCAAACGCAGTTGTGGTCATCAGCATGACCGTTGCGGTCATCAGTGCGATCTTCATTTTCTTTCCCCTAGATCGGATGTAGTGAGTGAACGATGCGTTATCGACATCGCCACCAGATAATAACCCCGTTTATGTTGCAGCATGCGCGATAAATCCATCATCAAGAATGCGTCTGGATCTATGTCGCGTCGATATCGCCCAAGGCGTGGATCAACCGGCGCGCGCGTTTGTCTGGCTTTGTTCCAGGCGGCTGATAACCTGAACGTGCAGCGCGCAGGCGCGCGAGCGTTTCGAGCCGGTTCGCTTTCGAGGCTTCGGATTCGGCGTACAGCGTCTGGGCGACGCTTGCGGGTCCACGCTGATCGCTCAACCCCGCCACCAGGATTTCAAAGATTTCGTCTCCGCGCGAGATGCGCATCGCATCCCCGACGCGGATGGTGCGCGAAGGTTTGGCTCGTTGGCCACCCACATCGACCTTGCCGGTCTCGACCGCCTGCTTGGCAAGGCTGCGCGTCTTGAAGAAACGTGCAGCCCATAGCCACAGGTCGAGACGGACGGAAGGTACAGCAGGCATTGTCAGGCGGAGGAGAAGCGAATCAAAGGCCGGAGATGATCATAGCCCGCCTTGCAGCAAAGAATTGAAAATGAGGCTTATGGATGCGGGTTCCGGACATGGAAACGGCCACCCTTGGGCGGCCGCTTCTTTGTAAATCACAGCGCAGAGTAATGCCTGCGCAAATTTGTCTGTACGGTTCAGCCGACTTTGGCTTCGGCCTTGGCCTTGGTGTACATCGACAGATCTTCCTTGATGCGCGCCTTCTTGCCTTCGAGGTTGCGCAGGTAGTACAGCTTGCCCGCACGCACCGCGCCACGACGCTTCACCACCACCGATTCGATCGCCGCGCTGTGGGTCTGGAACACGCGTTCCACACCGTAGCCGTGCGAGATCTTGCGGACGGTGAACGCGGCATTCAGACCGCCGTTCTTGATGCCGATGACAACGCCTTCGTAGGCCTGAACGCGTTCGCGATTGCCTTCCTTGACCTTGACGTTGACGATGACGGTATCGCCGGGACCGAATTCCGGCAGCTTGCGCTGCACCTGGTCGGCTTCGAACTGCTGCAGCAGGGTGTTGAGCGAGGGCTTGTTCATGGGACGGGCCTTGTTGTGTGCCTTTGAAGGCATGTTGTTGCGCGAGTGCACGTGGACCCGCGTCATGGCATGGGAAAAACAGTAAGCCGCCGATTATAAGGGGAAATCCCTGTTAGGCGCTAGGGCTGATTCAACCTGAGCTTGAGCCTCGTCGTGCTCGGCAAGGAAAGCATCCAACAGAGCGCGGTCGGCCTTGGACAACGCATCACGGAGGATCAGATCAGGCCGCCTCAGCCACGTCCGACCCAACGACTGCTTTCGGCGCCAACGGGCGATTTCGGCATGATTCCCGGAAAGCAGCACTGGCGGAACATCACCGAGCGCATGCTGCAGTGGCCGAGTGTAGTGCGGGCAATCCAGCAGCCCCCCCTCCCCCTCGAAACTGTCCTGCGCCGCCGATTCCGCATCGTTAAGCGCGCCGGGTAACAATCTTGCCGTGGCGTCGATGACGACAGCGGCCGCCAATTCTCCGCCGGAGAGCACGTAGTCGCCGATCGACAGCTCCTCGTCGACCTCGGACTGCAACAGGCGTTCATCCACACCCTCGTATCGGCCACAGAGCAGGATCAGGCGTTCTCTGCCCGCCAGCTCCCGAGCCTTGCCCTGGGTCAATGGCGCGCCCTGCGGACTCATATAGATCGTCCGAGCGGGGCTCGGGCCCGCTTCTCGGGCAGCCTTCAGTACGGCGAGCAACGGATCGATCAACATCACCATGCCGGGGCCTCCGCCAAAAGGGCGGTCATCGACGCGGCGATAGTTGCCCTCTGCGTAATCGCGGGGGTTCCAGCCGTGGATCGAGAGCAACCCGCGTTCGTGCGCGCGCCCGACGACGCCGTGCCCAGCGATCTGGCTGACGAATTCTGGAAACAGACTGATGACATCAATGCGCATGGATGATTTTCGCAGGAGCAGGCCCGATCTCGATCACGACCCGGTTGATGGCAGAAAACCGGCATCATGGGATGTGCCATGGCATGACCGAGAATCAGACCGTCCGCATCAGAAATCCGCGTCCCAATCGACAATGATCCGCCCGGCTTCGAAATCGAGCGCTTTGACGTAATCCGGCCGGGAAAAGGGAATCATCCGTTCGCGATCGCCACGAACCAGCATCACATCGTTGGCGCCATTCGAGAACACGCTTCCGACATTGCCGAATTCGATCCCTTCGAGATTGGCAACACGCATGCCCTCCAGATCAACCCAGTAGAACTCGCCGTCTTTCGGCGCCGGCAGCGCGCTACGCAGCACGTACAGTTCGGCGCCACGCAAAACCTCGGCGGCGTCCCGGTCTTCGACACCCGGCAGCGTACCGATGAGACCCTTGCCTCCAGGTCGGGCGCGGGCGCCACTCACTTCACGCTCACGCCCCTGCGCATCACGCAGGATCCACGGCTGATAGCGTAAAAGATTGGTCTCGGGATCGGTGAATGATTCGAGTTTGAGCTCGCCACGGACGCCGAACGCGCCGTGGATCCTACCTATGAGGATACGGCGCGTCGGTTCGTTCATTGTGCAATGGCCGCAAAGATCCGCGGCCGAGTGATCAGGCAGCTGACGCCGCAGCGGCGGCCTGCTTGCCGAATTGCTTGACCAGCTCTGCGACCTTTTCGGTCATCTGCGCCCCGTGACCAACCCAATGGCTCACGCGGGCGAGATCGAGCTCAACACGCTTTTCGTTGCCGGCAGCGACCGGGTTGTAGTAACCCACGCGTTCGATATTGCGGCCGTCCCGCGAGCTGCGGCTGTCAGTGACGATGATGTGATAGAAGGGGCGCTTCTTGGCACCGCCACGAGTAAGGCGAATCTTGACCATGAGACAATAATTCCTGTGGAGCCCAGCTGCCGGAATGGCAGGGTAAGCCGGCCATTATAGCCCCCGATGGGGCAGGAGGAAACCCTGCGACATTCAGGCGGCACGCTGACCCGAGAGTCACCTGAAGGGCATGCCGCCCCGCCCGCCCATCATGCCCTTAACACCCCGCATCAGGCCTTTCATCCCTCCACTGCTGAGCTTGCTCATCATCTTTTCCATCTGCTGATACTGCTTCATCAGCTTGTTGACGTCCGCTGGCGTGAGACCCGAGCCTCTTGCGATACGAGCACGACGCGAACCGTTCAACAACGCCGGATTACGGCGTTCTTTCTTCGTCATCGAATTGATGACCGCGATCATCCGTGGAACTTCCTTGCCCGTGACCTGATTCTTCACCGCATCCGGCACCTGCCCCATGCCCGGCAGCTTGTCCATCAAGCCATGCAGTCCACCCATGTTCTGCATCTGTTCGAGCTGGTCCTTCATGTCGTTCAGGTCGAATTTCTTGCCCTTTGCCACCTTCTCGGCCAGCTTCTGGGCCTTGTCCTTGTCGACCTGCTGCTCGACCTGTTCGACCAGCGACAGCACGTCGCCCATGTCGAGGATCCGGCCTGCAGCACGATCCGGATGGAAAACATCCAGGCCATCAGGCTTCTCGCCGACGCCAATGAACTTGATCGGCCGACCGGTGATGTATCGGACAGACAGCGCCGCACCGCCACGGGCGTCGCCGTCGGTTTTGGTCAACACCACGCCAGTGAGGGGCAGCGCCTCACTGAAGGCCTTGGCAGTGGCCGCAGCGTCCTGGCCGGTCATCGCATCGACGACGAACAGGGTCTCGACCGGATTCACGGCGGCATGCAGCACCTTGATTTCGGCCATCATCGCTTCGTCGATGGCGAGACGGCCCGCAGTATCGACGATGAGCACATCCACGTAGGACTTCTTCGCATCGTCGATGGCAGCCCGAACGATGGCTTCAGGCTTCTGCGACGGGTCGGAGGGGAAGAACAGCACATCGACTTGTTGCGCAAGCGTCTTCAGCTGCTCGATCGCCGCCGGGCGATACACGTCGGCACTGACCACCATCACCTTCTTCTTGCGCTTTTCCTTGAGGTGCTTGGCGAGCTTGCCGACCGTGGTGGTCTTGCCCGCACCCTGCAGACCGGCCATCAGGATCACGGCTGGAGCCGGCACATTCAGGTTGAGATCGGTGACAGCCGAGCCCATCACGGTGGCCAGTTCATCACGGACGACCTTGATCAGCGCCTGCCCCGGAGTCAGCGATTTCAGGACCTCCTGACCGACGGCACGCACCTTGATCCGCTCGACCAGCGCCTGCACCACAGGCAACGCGACATCGGCTTCCAGCAGCGCAACGCGCACTTCACGGGTGGCCTCGCGAATGTTCTCCTCGGTCAGCCGGCCGCGGCCACGGAGACGCTCGATAGTGCCGGACAGACGCTGGGTGAGGGACTCGAACATGGGCACGGACCGCTGCGTAAAAGATGACGATTATAAGCCGTGCGCGAAGCCGCTGGCGTATGCGACACTGCCGCGATGACAATCGTTCTCATCGCTTTGGTCCTCTATCTGTTGTCGACGGTGCTGCTCGCACGCCGGCTCGCGCAAGAAGGGCCGGGCGTGCCGCCGGCATTCCTGGTCACGCCAGCAGTGGCTGCGTTGCTCCATGGCGCAGCGCATGTCCTCGCATGGCATGCGGCCGGGGGTGCGAATCTCCACTTCTTTTCTGCGCTCTCACTCGTCGGGCTGGGGATGGTGGCCCTGACTCTTCTGGTCGGCGCCCAAGGCCGGATGGCGGCATTGGGCATCATCATCTTTCCGATCGCGGCAACGACCCTGCTGCTGTATCACGGATTCGGCCGTCAGGATCCACAAGCACTGGATTGGCGCGTACAACTGCATGCATGGTGTGCGCTGCTGGCCTATGCCACGCTCGCCATCTCCGCAGTGCTTGCCGTGCTGCTGGCACTGCAGGAGCGCGCGCTCCGGCAGCGACGTCTGCATGGATGGCTACGGGCGCTGCCGCCGCTGACAGAATTGGAAACCCTGTTGTTCCGCACGATCGCGGTGGGTTTCATCCTGCTCACGGCGACGTTGTTGACCGGCGTCCTGTTCGTCGAAGACCTCATGGCGCAGCATCTGGCACATAAAACCGTTTTCAGCATCCTGTCCTGGCTGGCGTTCGGCTGGCTGCTGATCGGACGCTGGCGTTACGGCTGGCGTGGGGCGAAAGCCGTCGGCTGGACGCTGATCGCGATGACGCTGCTGGTGCTGGCATTCTTCGGCACCAACCTTGTGCTGGAATTGATATTGCGCCGCCGCTGAACCCCGTTCGGGCGGCCATGGCACAACAGGCCCGTCGGCCACACTGAAAAACGGCTGCGTTTCCCGAAAAATCGGCTGCATTTATCGTAGAGTAGGCCCAAGACGACCCGCGGCCAGTGGCGTAAGCCTTGACTGCCGCCCGCCCCGGAGTTCGTCCGTACCAACGGCACGGAGGCTCATTCGCTCTTAACCACGGGGGATTTGCATTGAAACTGACGGCACCGACCTGGCTTCTCTCTATCGTTTTACTCTGGGCAGGCGTCGCTGGCGCGCAAACCGCATCCGACGATTTTTTCGCCGACTGCCCAGTCTTTCCGGCCGAAATCGGAGAATCGCTGCGCTGGGAGTCACTGCGTGCCCCAGGCATGTTGTTCTGTCGCGCTTTGCGCGCCGACGACGGCACCGAATCGTTCGCACTCACATTCAGTCGTGAATCGCCGTTCAAACCCCGCCGCGGGAATCGCGCCGAAACCGGAAACCTCGGCGGCTACGAAGTGCAGTGGTATCGCAGCGAGATTGCCAGCGATCCGAATGCACTGATCCGTGAAACCCTCATCCGGTTCGGCGAGGACCGCGTCATGCACGTGTCGCTGCGCGCAAGCAATCAGGAAACGCTGACCAAGCAACAGCAGCTGGTGTTGTCGCTGCCATTGCCAATGCCAATCAAAGACTGATAGCCGACCAACGATAGACCACGCTCCTCTCTCCCCCACGAGATGCGACCGCGATCGACACATTGGCTCGTGTCGACGTGCCCGTTTCATTCCGTTTCGTAAAGGAGAGATGACATGTTGAAACGTCTGACCGCCGAGTTCCTCGGCACGCTTTGGCTTGTATTGGGCGGATGCGGCAGCGCGGTACTTGCTGCGAATTTCGGTGGTGACGGCAACCCGCTCGGCATCGGCCTGCTCGGTGTTTCCCTGGCTTTTGGCCTGACGGTACTCACAGGCGCCTATGCGCTGGGGCACATCTCCGGCGGACATTTCAATCCGGCGGTGAGTTTCGGCCTGTGGGCTGGTGGCCGTTTCTCCGCGAAAGACCTTGTCCCGTATATCGTCGCGCAAACGATCGGCGCGATTCTGGCTGGCTTTCTGCTGTTCCAGATCGCCAGCGGCCGACCCGACTTCGTCATCGATCCGACTGCGGCCGGCGCCTTCGCGAGTAACGGTTTCGACACACTGTCGCCCGGCGGCTACAGCGCCGCCGCAGCATTCCTCTGCGAAGTGATCATGACCGCATTCTTCCTGGTCATCATTCTTGGCGCGACCCACAAAAAAGTGCCTGCCGGCTTTGCACCGATCGCCATCGGCCTGGGCCTCACCTTGATCCATCTCATCAGCATTCCGGTCACCAATACGTCCGTCAATCCGGCACGTTCGACCGGCGTAGCCTTGTTTGCGGGAAGCGGCGCGATGAGCCAGCTCTGGCTGTTCTGGTTGGCGCCGATTCTGGGCGGACTGATCGGTGGATTCCTCTACAAGTGGTTGGGCCGCGACCAGGATTGAGTCATCGGATTCCGTCCGCGAATGGCCCGGCAGCATTGCCGGGCCATTTTTTTGGCACGATCAATGCTTCGATGAAAGACAGGAAACGCACCCAGTCCCACCGATGATGCACCTGCATCCTTACTGCGGAGTACACAATGAACGTGAAATCATCGCTTTCGCTCGTCTTTTCCGCCGCACTCTTCGCCGGCAGCGCGTCTGCACAATCCACGCCCGAGTGCCCGACACTACCGCCAGATGCCGCCTCCGATTTTCACTGGACGATATTGCGTACAGACAGTGCATTGTTGTGCCGCGCACTGAGCAACGACACCGAACAGGAAGCCTTCGCGGTCACCGTAACGGCAAAATCCCCGTTTAGGCCCGATGGCAGCCTGCGTGAAGAGCAGGGGCAACTCCAAGGTCAGAAACTCTGGTGGTATCGCGGCGAAATCGCTGGCCGTCCGAACGAACTCGTGCGCGAAACGCTGCTGAAACTCGACGCCAAACGGATCGTCCATGTGTTTATCCGCACCGATAATGCCGATACGATGACCCGCTACCAGCAGTTGGTGCAGGGCCTGACATTCAACCCTTCCATCGTGGCGACGCGCTGATCCAACGCGTCGCGGCGACTGCCGCGAATCTATCTGCCGCCATTCAACGGTTTCGTTCGCCGCAGACAACCTGCGGCGAACGCCACCCAAGTGATCAGAACCTGCCTTCCTGAAAATCGGCGAAGGCCTGCATCAACTCTTGACGGGTATTCATCACGAACGGACCGTGACGCGCCACCGGCTCACGCAATGGCCTGCCGGCAACCAGAATCAGTCGCGAATTGTGGGCATCGGTCTGCATCGATAGCCGCTCGCCGCCGCCCAGCACGCCGAGATCATGGCGTTCGACCCGACGTGCATCCTCGCCTTCGCCGATCGAAATACCGCCTTCATACACATAGACGAAGGCGTTGTGTCCGGCGGGAAGATCCAGTGCCCAGGTGCTGCCCGGGGCCAGATCAATGTCGAAATACAGCGGATCTGTCGCTGGCTGCACGATCGGCCCTCGCACGACAGCACCAACGACATCGCGAACCTCGCCAGCGATGACTTTGACAGAAACACCAAAGGCCGGCTCAACCACTGGAATCAATGCCGGTTCGAACTCCTGGTATCGCGGCTCGCCCATCTTCATCGCCGCAGGCAGATTCACCCACAGCTGGAATCCGCGCATGAGCCCTTCCTGCTGCTCGGGCATTTCCGAATGCACGAGACCACGGCCAGCCGTCATCCACTGCACGGACCCCGGCACCAATAGACCTTCGTTGCCATGGTTGTCGCGATGGCGCATACGGCCATCGAGCATGTAGGTGACGGTCTCGAAACCGCGATGCGGATGATCCGGAAAACCGGCGATGTAATCCTCGGCGCGATCAGTACCGAACTCGTCCAACAACAGGAAAGGATCGAGATCCGGCAACTGCGCGGTGCCGATCACGCGCGTCAGCTTCACGCCAGCGCCGTCCGAGGCAGGAACACCACGAACAAGACGCATTACTCGGGCAGATGACACATTTGGGGCAGACATGGACGCTCCGGGTCGTTTTACGACATGACGAAATGGGGTGATCAACATCTCAGAACAGCCGTTCAGCTGGAACGGATCGTTTGCATCAGGCTGTATATTGCGCGATCACAAAATGGCACCAGCCTACGTTCGGGGCCATACATGGATCACATCGAGATCAAAGGAGCACCACCCATGGTTTGGAAGACCGCCCGTGTCACGTTCGCCCTGACCATCGCAATCGCCGCCCTCGGGGCCGCAGGATGCAGCCAGGACCAGAATCGCCCCTTCGCCGAAGCCAACGCGGCCACGCCCCTGCCCGAGGCGGCCCCACTCAGTCCGACGACAGAGCGGCAAATCGTCAACGTATACAACTGGCCTGACTACATCGGCAAAGACACGATCCACAAATTTGAAGCGTCGACGGGCATCAAGGTCAATTACACGACCTTCTCCAACAACGATGCACTTGAGCGCCAGTTGACCGCTGCTCACGGCGAACATGATGTGATTTTCCCATCGGCACGTCCTTATGCAGGCCGGATGATCACCAATGGCTTGCTGGCCCCCCTGGATAAATCCCAACTGGGCAACCAGAGCTCGATCGACGCCAAAATCATGGCGGATCTTGCCGAAATCGACCCGAAGAACACGCACGTCGTGCCTTACCTCTGGGGCACGACCGGCCTTGGGCTCAACGTCGGCATGGTCAAGGCGGCCTTGGGCGCATCTGCGTCGCTCGACACCTGGGATCTCCTCTTCAACCCGGCCTCGGCCCAGAAGTTGTCGAAGTGCGGGATCGGGATCGTCGACGCCGAGCTGGAAGGGGTTTCGGCGGCCCTGATCTGGAAGGGCCTGGACATGAACGCATCCGACGACAATGCCGTCGTTGCAGTTCGCGATACATACAACGCGATCCGCCCGTATATTCGTAAATTCAGCCCCTCATCGGAATTGATCAAGGATTTGACCGACGGTCGGTTGTGCGTCGTGCTGACCTATTCCGGCGACGTGGAACAGGCACAGGTCACGGCGAGTGAAGCGGCAACAGCGGCGAACACCACCGCGCCAGAGATCCGTTATGTGATCCCTCGGGAAGGCGCCATGCGCTGGATCGACGTCGTCGCGATTTCGAGTCAGGCGAAACATGTCGAGAACGCCCACCGCTTCATCCGCTATCTGATGCAGCCGGAAGTCATCGCGGAGATCAGCAATGCGGTGAGCTACGCCAACGCCAACAACGCAGCCACACCGCTCATCGACAAGAGCATCAGCGAAAACCCCGGCATCTACCCGCCGACAGCGGTCGCGGCCAAGCTCCGGACGGCAGCCTTGTTGCCGGCGGCCGGCGCAGAACGCCGCAAGAACACCTGGAACCGTATCGTTTACGGAGAAATCTGAAGCTATTGAATCTGAAGGTCCGTCAAGAGCTTGCCTGCTGAAACTTGCCTGCTGACTGCCGCGGGCCCAGACACGGGGCCACGCGGGTTCAGCGTGCGCGCAAACGCCAGGCGCGATGGATCCTCGGGTTGCGGGCGAAGTCCTGCGGAATGGTCTGGCTGCTGATGTCCTCGCAGTTCGCAAACGCAGACACCGCCGCCTCGTCGAAACGGAAGCGACGGTAGTTGTTCGAAAAGTACAGCGTGCCGCCGAAAGCGAGCCGGGTCATCGCAGCCTCCAGCAGGCGGACATGATCGCGCTGCACGTCGAAGTCGTCGACGCGCGCGGAGTTCGAGAACGTCGGCGGGTCGCAGAAAATCAGATCGTATTCGCCGCGATCAGCCAACAACCACTGCAGCACGTCGGCCTGCGCCAACCGATGGCGCGCACCCGAGATGTCGTTCAACTTCAGATTGTCGGCGCACCATTGCAGATAGGTCGCCGACAGATCGACCGATGTCGTTTGCGCTGCCCCACCGACGGCAGCGTGCACGGTTGCAGCGCCGGTATACGCGAACAGGTTCAGAAACCGCGCATCCCTGGCTTCGTCTGCGATCCGCAGCCGCATCGGCCGGTGATCGAGGAACAGACCGCTGTCGAGGTAATCGAACAGATTCACGCGCATTTTTACCGCACCTTCTCGCACATCCAGCGTTTCACCGCGTTTGAACGATCCGCTGTCGGCGTATTTGCTGCCGCCCTTGCCTTTTGCACGGGTTTTGACCGCCACACGCTCGCGCGGCACCGCGAACGCATCACGCGCGCCCGCGAGCAGTTCCTGCAGGCGCTTGCGGGTGGTTGCCTCGGGAATCTCGGCCGGGGCTGCATATTCCTGCACGTGCAGCCACAACTCGCCCGTCGTATCGCTGATGTACACATCGACAGCGGCGGCATATTCGGGGATGTCGGCGTCATAGACGCGATAGCAGGTCACACCTTCGCGCGCGCGCCACGTCTTGCTCGCCTTCAGATTCTTGCGCACCCGATTCGACACCATCTGTGCGCCGTCGCTCAGTACAGGCGTGGGCGCATCGACAGCGATTTCGCGCTGCGGCGGACGGATCGGGTCGCATACGATCAACGCGCATTCGATCGCGCCATTGAACAGCTGATATTTCTTTGCCGCTCGCAGCCCGGTCGCACGTGCAAGTTCGGCGTCGCCGCACAGCAGGCTGGCCCGCCATTCCGGCGTCGCACGCTTGAGTGCATCGCCAAGTGCACGATACAGCTGCGGGTCGGCAGCAAGGCGCGCGTCGTAGGGCGGATTGCAGACGACGAGACCGCGAGGCGAGGCCATCTGGGACATCTGGGCGACATCGCTGACAGCGAAATCGATGACTTCGACGACACCCGCCCGTTCCGCGTTGTCACGGGCGGCGCGGATCGCATGCGGGTCGAGATCGCTGCCATAGAAGCGTAATTGCAGTGCGGCGCGGCCAATGGTTTCGCGCTGCTTCGCGGCTTCGATCAGCTCGGCCCAATGTGCGGCATCGAAGCCCAACCACCGCGACGGCACGCGCGGGCCTTCACGCTGCAGGCCAGGCGCAACATCAGCGGCCATCAGCGCGCCTTCGATCAGCAGGGTACCGCTACCGCACATCGGATCGAGCAGCGCGCCGCCCTCGGCGTACAGCGTCGACCAACCGCCGCGCATGAGGACTGCCGCAGCCAGGTTTTCCTTGAGCGGCGCTTCGCCCTGCATCTGGCGCCAACCGCGACGATGCAGCGGACCGCCACCCAGATCGATCGAGAGAATCGCCATGGAAACCGCCGCTTTCGAAGCGCGCACCACCAGATTTAGACGCAGATCGGGATTCTCCAGATCGACGCTCGGGCGCTCTCCACCACGTCCGCGCAGCGTATCCACCACCGCGTCCTTGATCCGCTGAGACGCATAGCGTGCATGGGTGATGACATCACCGGACACATGAGCGTCCACCGCCAAAGTCATGTCCGCACGAAGATGTCGCGACCAATCGATGGCCGCAGCGCCCGCATACAGCGCGCCCTCGTCGGGGCACTCGTATTCGGCAATCGGCCACAGCACGCGGCTCGCCAGCCGCGACCACAAGACCGCACGCTGGGCGTCGTGCAGCGTGCCTTCGACGTTCGCGCCGGCGCGGGCTGCAGTTGCATGCGCGCAGCCGAGCGCGAGCAGTTCGTCGACCAGTAGATATTCGAGACCCTTGCCGCAGCTGACGAAGAATTTCATCAGCAGAGACCCGACAGGAGCGCGGCGAAGGCATCGGCCGAGGTCTGCACGTTCGCGGAGAGACGATGACTGTCGTCGACCATCAGCAAGCGCGCGCGCCGTTCATGTGCCCATTCCGCAACCGCCATGGCGGGAATCAATTCATCGTCCCAGCCATGGATGATCGAGGTCGGGATGCCGGGCGCATCCAGGGCAGGCAAGCGTCCCATCGTCAGCGGTGGCGCCATCAGGAACAACGCCTGCACCGGACATTCGAGCGAAATACGCGCTGAAATCCAGGCACCGAGGCTGGAGCCGGCCATCACCAGCGGGCCGCGAGCGGCTGCGGCCTGCGCCAGTGAACGCAACCGGTCAAGGCGGGCTTCGACATCGCCCAATTCACTGACGTCGTGCTTGGCATCGAGGTCGCTGTAGTCCGGACGCTCGTGCGTCCAACCGAACCGCTCGGCCACCTCGGCCAAGGCGGTGACCTTGGTCGCATCGGGGCCGCTTTCGAAGCCGTGAGAAAGAATGCAATGTCCACGCGACTTCAAAGTTCAGCCCTCAATCCAAGTGATGGCGTCGCCGATATGGATCGTGCCGCCTTCGAGAATACGTGCGCACAGGCCGCCATGGCCGCGCATCGCGTTGTAGCCACCCGGGCCAAGCGCGGCTTCCATCCGCGAACAGGGGTCGCAGGGCGCGGTGCCTTCGCAGAGCACCTCACCGATACGGAACCTGCGTCCTTTCAGTGCAATCAATGGAATACCAGCGACGACCAGATTGCGCCGTAGCGTCGATGGCGCCACTGTCTGCAACCCAGCCAGCGCTGCGATCACAGGCAAGTGCTCGGCCTGGATCAAAGTGATGCCCCGCTTTCCGCTACCGCTGCCATAGCGGTCACCGCGCAGGCCCTTGCCGGCCATGGCCTCGGCGCTGTCGACCGCCCGCATCGACACATCACGTGCCGGACGCAGCCCGATCCAGCGGACTTCGCCGCTGCGCGGGAAGGATGTCATCAGGCGATGGAGCTCGGAATCTGGGGAAGGCAGCAGAGGCATCGGCAAATGCTAGCATCCGGGCCATGCTTACCGACCTCCCACCGATGCCTCCCGTGATCATCGACCCGCTGCCGTACGAGCTGAGGCTCGACGCGCGGCCACTGTCGCAGATCGATCTGATCGTCATCCACTGCACTGAAACGCCGACGCTGCGGTCCGCCCGCGAGTTCGGCGAGAAAGTGCTCTACGAAGGCAGCGGCACCGGCAACAGCGGTCATTACTACATCGATCGCGATGGCAGCGTGACGCTCTACGTGCGGCCGGATCGCATCGCCCACCATGTGCGCGGCTACAACCCGCGCTCGATCGGGATCGAACTGGTCAACACCGGCCGTTACCCGCACTGGCGCGATTCGAAGCATCAAGCGATGAACGAACCCTACCCCGAAGCCCAGATCGCGGCGTTGATCGCCCTACTTGGGCAGCTGCAAGCGCAGTTCCCGGGCGTGCGCCATATCGCCGGCCACGAGGACCTGGACACGGACATGGAACAGGCCCTCGACGATCCCACCGTCCAGGTCCCGCGCAAACGCGACCCCGGCCCGTTGTTTCCATGGGCACGGGTGATGCAGTCGGTGAAGCTGGAACGGCTGAACCCTTGAAGCCGAAGGGTTCGCGCCCGGCCGATGGATGTTTGTCTGCATTCATCTGGAAAAATGGATCGCCTGTGCCGTACCTTCCACGCAACGGCTTCATACCGGTCAGCGCCTATAATCGGCCGGAATTCCCACCGGCATCGCCATGACCTCTCCTGTCTCCGAACTGATCGATCTGTTGTCGCTGGAGCGGCTGGAAAACAACCTGTTCCGCGGCCAGAGCCGCGACATCGGCACGAAATACGTGTTCGGTGGGCAGGTGGTGGGCCAGGCACTGTCGGCGGCGCAGGCGACCCTGGACTCGGCAAACCCCGCGAAGGGGCCGCGCTCGGCGCATTCCCTGCACGCCTATTTTCTGCGGGCAGGCGACATCGAACATCCCATCGTCTACGACGTGGACCGCACCCGGGATGGCGGCAGTTTTTCGGTACGGCGGGTCACGGCGATCCAGCACGGACAGCCGATCTTTGTCTGCGCCGCCTCCTTCCAGATCAGCGAGCCCGGCCCGGAACACCAGATCTCGATGCCGGAAGTGCCGCGCCCCGAGGACATCGCACCCACGCCGCCGATCACAGAGGAAGCGTTGGCGAAGCTGTCGATCAAGGTGCAGCGCTGGCTGAACCGTACGGGGCCGTTCGAGTTCCGCCCGGTCTATCCGCGTGACGATCTCAACCCACCCAAGCGCCCGCCATATCAGCAGGTGTGGTTCAAGTTGAGCGAACGCGTCGGCGACGCGCAGGAACTGCACCGCGCCCTGCTCGCCTACGCCTCGGATTTCCATCTACTGGGCACGACCACCTTCCCGCACGGCATCAGTTACTACCAACCCAACGTGCAGATGGCATCGCTCGATCATGCGTTGTGGTTCCATCGGCCGTTCCGTGCCGACGAATGGCTGCTGTATTCGATCGACAGCCCCAGCGCGCAGGGCGCACGCGGACTTGCTCGCGGACAGATCTTCGATCTGAACGGGCGACTGGTCGCCAGCAGCGCGCAGGAAGGCATGATCCGCGTGTTGGCGGAAGACACACACTCAGGCGAAGGTTGAAAGCACGATGCGTCAGGTCTTCACCAGTCCGCGCCTTGAAAACGTCGAACGGGTCGCCGCACTGCTGAAAGAGCACGGCGTCGAAGCACGTATCACCAACGGGCGCTCTTATCGAGGCAGCGTCCGCGGCAACTTCAGCTACCGCGAAGCCGAAAACGACAAGAAGCCGCAACCGGCGGTATGGGTGGTGACACCGGACGACCAGCCAAAAGCGCGTGAGCTGCTGCGCGATGCAGGCCTGCTCGACTCGGGCCGCTCGCCGACCAGCTATCTGTCGACGGACCTCCTGCATGGCCCCCGCGTCGACGGCGATCCTGCGAAGCGACGTGTGTTGCGGATCAAGGCAGCCTTGCTGATCAGCATCACAATCGCGATCACCCTTGGCCTGCTCAGCTGGCGGAAGTCGACGACGTCGACGCCACCTGCAACGACAACCACAACGCCTGCCGAAAAGCCCGTGCCGGCGGCAACGCCCGGACAGGGCATGATGGACGTCGCATCAACAGGCACGTATCAGGTGGCGATGCCGAGCGCACTTGCGGCCATGCTCTTCAACGCAGAACTGCGCGCACACGAAACCGCCGAAGTCTGTCTGTCGGTCGACGGCGCGGAACTGTCGGAAACGATATCGGCACAGTTGCAGGCCAAGGATGCCGCGCGTATCCGCCCACCATCCGCATGTGCGACCGAAACTGGCGCGTCATCGGCAGTAAAGATCGAGGTGCGCGAGTACCGCACCGATGGCTCAGGCACCGGGACGGTTCAGATCGAGATCACCGACGCCGCTGCCGACGGCAAAACGCGTGTGGAAAAAAGAACGCTTGAGGTGCAGCGTGATGGGCTGGACTGGAAAGTGAAACGCGTCCTGCCGTAATCGTCCCACCGGCATCAACCTCTGTCCGACTGACGAGCGCTAGCACTGATCCGCTACGACGGATCCGGAACTCCGGATCCGTCGACGTGACTTTTTCGGGGCATCGACCGCAGAGGATGCCCGTTGCGGTATTCGTCAGGGCTTCGCTTGTCCTGGGTTGCCGGGACGGTTTTGGCGGTGGAATGCCTGCATCTCCTCGCGCGTCAGGAAACCATCCTTGTTGGCGTCGATGGCGGAAAAGTTCTGCAGCATGCGCTCCCGGCCGGCGAGTTCAGCACGGCTGAAGCGGCCGTCCTTGTCGGTGTCGAGCTGGAGCATCTGCCCACCTCGCCCGCCCTTTCCATCGCGCATGCCGCCACCCTTACCGTCGCGCATCCCGTGCTGCGGACGCTCGTCAGCGGCAATACGGCCGTCCTTGTTGGCATCCAGCTTGTCGAACTGTTCCGCCATGCGCGGATGCGCGGCCGCTTCGCTGCGATCGATCGCACCGTCACCGTTGGTGTCGATCTTGGCCATGTGTCCACCGGGGCCACCCTTGCCGTCGCGCATGCCGCGCTGCGGGCGTTCGTCGGCGGTGATACGGCCATCCTTGTTGGCATCCAGTTTGTCGAACTGTTCCGCCATGCGCGGATTGGCAGCCGCTTCGCTGCGATCAATCGCACCGTCACCGTTGGTGTCGATCTTGGCCATGTGTCCACCGGGGCCACCCTTGCCGTCGCGCATGCCGCGCTGCGGGCGTTCGTCGGCGGTGATACGGCCGTCCTTGTTGGTATCGAGTTTGTCGAACTGTTCTGCCATGCGCGGATGCGCGGCCGCTTCGCTGCGGTCGATCGCACCGTCGCCGTTGGTGTCGATCTTGGTATGACGGGGTGTCTTGCCGGTACCTGGCAGGGAAGACTGTGCGAGAGCGAAAGTGGCGGTGCCGGCGATGGCAAGGCCAATGGCGAGCAGTGCAATGGGTTTCATGGTGCGTCCTCGGATCTGTGGGCGGGGCGGTCTGGCCGCGTGGTAAGAAGAACGCCCGGTGGGCGGCAACGTTGACAGTCGGGACGGACAGGTTTGGTCACATTCATCGTCAGGCAGCGTCCAAGTGTGGTGACCAGACCAACCCGCCGCCCAAAACAAGCCCGATCATGCGCAACCCGACGCCGCCGAGAGCATCCATGAGTGTCCCCTTCGACTACTTTGCACTTGGGGTCGCTTTGCTCGTGATCCTTTTCTGCGATGGGCTGATCCAGTCATTCGCAACGATCGGCATCGCTACGGTCATCGCATACTTCGCCTACGGCGGGCTGGCGCGTACTCGCGCCGCTGTGGGCGCCCTCGTCCGTGACGTGTCCGTGGAGTGAGCTGCACATGAACGCCGCCTCCCTGTCCATCGACGCACTGATCCAGTTGGAATTGCCTGCCGCCAAAAACGGCGACCAACACGCCTATTCCCGGATCGTATCCGTCTGCCAGAACACGGTGACGGCCGTGGCATTGGCCATCACCCGCGATGTCTCGGCCAGCGAGGACATCGCCCAGGAAGCCTTCCTCAGCGCCTGGCAGCATCTCGAACGCCTGCACAACCCGGACAGCTTTCTGCCCTGGTTGCGCCAGATCACCCGCAATCTCGCCCGCGACCACTTGCGCGCACACCGCAACCAGCCGCTGGACGGCCCCAATGCCGAGCTGGTGATGGCGATGGCTGCCGATCCCGGACCGCAGCCGATGCAGCAGATCCTGGAGGATGAGCGCGAAACAGCGGCTTTCGAATTGATCTCGTCCCTTCCCGACGACAGTCGCGAGGCTCTGCTGCTGTTCTATCGCGAAGGCCAGAGCTCGCAACAGGTGGCGATGCTGCTGGGCATCAGCGATGCCGCCGTGCGCAAGCGCCTGTCGCGCGCACGCCAGCTCGTGCGCGACGACATCATCCAACGGTTCGGCGACTTCGCCAGCAGTTCGGCGCCCTCGGCCGCGTTCACCGCAGCCGTCGTGACCGCACTCGGCGTCGCCAGCAAACCGGCCGCCGCCGCAGGCGCAGC
>JBGSID010000119.1:0-2283 GCA_041751895.1 Lysobacteraceae bacterium
ACCGCGAGCATTTCGCGCATGCCCGGGCCGCCGGCCGGACCTTCGAAACGGATCACGATCACGTCGCCGGCTTCGATCTTCCGCGCCTGCACGGCGGCGAACGCGGCTTCTTCGCTGTCGAACACCCGTGCCGGGCCTTGATGACGTTCGCGGCCGTGGCCGGCCAGCTTCACGATGCAGCCGTCCGGCGCGAGATCGCCGTAGAGGATCGAATACCCGCCGCGCGGCTTGATCGGATTGCTGACCGGGCGGACGACATCCTGCGTGGGGGAGGTTGCCGCTGCGTTCGAGTCCGCAAAAAAACTTTGGCCGGCGACCGTGGGGATATCCTCGATCAGACCGGCCATTTGTAGTGCCTGCGCCACCAGTGCGGTGCCGCCTTGTTCGAACATTTCCGCCGCTGTGTAGCGGCCGCCCGGTTTCAGGTCGGCGATCACCGGTGTGTTGGCGCTCGCCGCTTCGAATTCTTCGAGATCGAACTTCACTCCGGCCTCGTGCGCGATCGCCAACAGATGCAGCGCGGCGTTGGTCGAACCCGCCGTCGCCGACACCGCGCGTGCGGCGTTGCGCAGCGCGGTGAGGCTCAACAGCTGACGCGGCGTCGGGCCGCCATCGTTCAGCAGTTTCATCACCAATTCGCCACAGCGTTCGGCTGCTTTCGCTTTCTCTGGATGCGTCGCCGGGATGTCGTTCTCGCCCAATGGCGACAGGCCGAGGAAGGTCAGCACCATCGCCATCGTGTTGGCGGTGAACTGGCCGCCGCAGGCGCCGGCGCCCGGGCAGGCCTTACGCTCGATCTCGCCCAGTTCGGCATCGTCGATCTTGCCGGCCGCATGTGCACCGACCGCCTCGAACACGTCCTGTACGGTCAGCGCACGATCGCTGCCGTCTTTCGATTTGCAGCGGCCCGGCATGATCGTGCCGCCGTAGAGGATCACGGTCGGAATATCCATACGCGCCGCCGCCATTGCGGCGGCGGGAATGGTCTTGTCGCAGCCGACCAGCAGCACCATCGCATCGAGGCAATGGCCGGTCACCGCGAGCTCGATTGAGTCGGCGATGGTTTCGCGCGACGCCAGCGACGCGCGCATGCCGTCGCTACCCATCGCGATGCCGTCGGTCACCGCGATCGTGTTGAATTCGACCGGTGTGCCGCCGCCAGCGATGATGCCGCGACGCGCATCCTGGGCCAGATCGCGCAGGGTGATGTTGCAGGGCGAGACGTCGGACCAGGTGTGCACCACCGCCACCAGTGGTTTTGCGATGGCCGCGTCGTCCAGCCCGGTGGCGCGCAGCATCGCGCGCGCCGGGGCGCGTGAAGGTCCATGTTTGATCGCGTCGCTGTGCATCTGTGTCTGGTCTCTCGAAGTGTTGAAAAAAAAGATGTAAGTGATCGGAAAACGGAGCTCTTAAAAGCGAAAACCCCCGCACCTTCTTCAGGGGCGGGGGTTTTTTAGAAACCCGGGTTGTCAGTCGCTCAACCCTATCCCGCACCTGTGTAGGAGGTAATAAGGAGTACGACGACAAGTACGAGCGCGCTGAGCGCAGTGTTGAGTATGAGGATGTCGACACGCTTCTCGGCGGCCGCGATCACCGCGCCCCGCGTCGCACGGTGTGCGGTGGGGTTGAGTGGGCGATGGATGCTGCGGTGCGTCATGACTGCAGAGAACCACGCCTCTTTGCGCAATGTCAACCCCTTGTCTGCTAACGAATCGGCATGAGTGCCAAGAGTGCTCTTGATCCGGGAGTAATCCGTATAAAAATCAAAGATATGAATCGACGCGTCGTTGATGTGTCCGATGGTCGTAGGCCCCCATTGGGGAGGCCCAGCGCCACGATTGAAATCGTATGCCGGCCTCGGGTTGCGCGATTGAGCTGAAGTCGAACGTCGAAATTTGATCGATAGAGATCCCCGTGACGGCAGACCGATGTCGGGTCTAGACTCGACGTGCAAGCGAAGACCGACGCCTTCGGTCAGCCAGCCAGCGAGGATCGCGGTGAAGTCGACCGATATTCGCAATCCAGACACCTTCCACAAGGTCGTCGACTGTCAGTGGGCCTGTCCCGCACACACCCCGGTTCCCGAGTACATCCGCATGATCGCCGCAGGGCGCTATGCCGATGCCTATATGGTGAATTGGCGCAGCAACGTGTTTCCGGGGATCCTCGGGCGCACCTGCGACCGCCCCTGCGAACCGGCCTGCCGGCGCGGGCGGGTCGAGGAAAACAACGATCTGGCGCCCGAGCCCGTCGCGATCTGCCGGCTCAAGCGCGTCGCCGCCG
>JBGSID010000120.1:0-2944 GCA_041751895.1 Lysobacteraceae bacterium
GGCCGGCGAGCACTGCGGCATCGATGTTGCCGCCGGAAACCACGGCGCATTTGCGCTTGCCGGCGACGCGACGCCCGGCGGCCAGAGCCAGCGCGCCTGCGCCTTCGGCGATGACATGTTCTTCCAGGGCGAGTCGCACCAGTGTTTCGCGCAGTTCGGCTTCACGCACGATCACGATGTCGTCGAGCAACTGGGACAGGATCCGGCGCGTCAGCAGCCCAGGATGTTTGACCCGCACGCCGTCGGCGAGCGTGGCCACCGGCAGGGCGCCTTCGGGCTCGTTGTGCAGCACGCGATTCATTGCGTCGACATGTTCGACCTGTGCGCCGATGATGCGGACGCCCTGCGATTTCAGCGCGAGCGCAACGCCCGCTGCGAGCCCACCGCCGCCGATCGGCACCAGCACCACGTCGGGGGCGAGCGACGCGATTTCCATGCCGACCGTGCCCTGGCCGGCGATCACGTCGGGGTCGTCGAATGCAGAGAGAAAACGGTAGCCGTTGCGCTCGGCGAGCTCCAGCGCGAAAGCGCGCGCTTCGTCGAAGGTGTCACCATGCAGGCGAACCGTCGCGCCCCAGTGCGCAACGCCAGCGATCTTGGTCTTCGGTGCGTTGTGCGGCATCACCGCGATGGCATTGACGTTCAAACGATACGCAGCCCAGGCCAGCCCCTGCGCGTGATTGCCGGCGGACGCGGCGATGACCGGGCGGTCGTCGCCACGTTCGCGCGCTGCGAGCAATGCATTCAATGCGCCGCGCACCTTGTACGAGCCGGTGCGCTGCAGATTCTCCAGTTTCAACCAGCAGCCGAAGCGTTCGGCGTAGTGCAGCGGCGTCGTCGGCAGATAGCGCCGCAGTCGTGCCTGTGCAGCGAGGACATCGCCGACATCCACCACGGCATCCGCGCCGGGTGACGGCATGACATCGCCTGCGACATCGCCGTCCATCGCCTCAGGCCTCCGTCAGCCAGTCGCCGGACCAGGAACTCTCGCCGCGAACGGTGCGCGCATAGACGGCAGCGATCTCGGAAGCCAGCGGGCTGTCCGCGTCGTAGACGCGGCCGTCGATTTCGGCGATCGGCGTGACTTCGGCAGCGGTGCCGCAGGCGAAGACTTCGTCGGCATCGCGCAATTCTTCCAGGCTGACCGGGCGCGATTCCGCGCCGGTCAAACGGATCAGCGTGTCACGCGTGATGCCGGGCAGCGCGTCGCGATGTTCGACCGCAGTCACGCGGCCGTCGCGCACGATGAACAGATTGGCGCCCGTGCATTCGACGACGAAGCCGTCATCGTCCGCGAACATCGCTTCGTCGAAGCCGCGCGCCTTCACTTCGCGTTTGGCCAGGATCGAATTGACATAGGCGCCACAGAGTTTCAGCGGTGGCAGCGAACTGGCCGGATTGCGACGCCAGCTCGACACGGACACGCGGGTGCGATTTCCGCCGAGATGCACATTCGTGGAGGAGGTAGCGACCATCATGTGTTGCGGATGACCACCGACATCCAGGCCGAAGTTGCCTTCGCCGTACCAGGCCAGCGGACGGATGTAGGCGTCGCCCTGACTGTTCGCGCGCAGCGTCGACAGCACCGCTTCTGTGGCTTCAGCCACATCGAAGCTCATGCCGAGCAATTCCGCGCCCTTGCGCATGCGTTCGAGATGTTCCGGCAGACGGAAGACGGCCGTGCCGCGTCGTGTGGCGTAGGCGCGGATGCATTCGAAGACGCCGCTGCCGTAGTGCAATGCATGCGTGTTCAACCCTGCCTGCAGGCGATTGGCGTCGACGAGTTCGCCATCGAACCACAACAGTTGCGGCGCAGGCGTCGCGGGGGCCATCGCTTCGGCGCGCGGGCCGGGATGTTCCAGCGTGGCGGCGTCATTCAAAGACATGGCTGCACCTGCACGTCGAGGCAGTCGTAGAGCTTCGCCAGCTGTTGATGCAGCCCTTCGGCGGAACGTTCGCCTTCCACCGTCATCTGCAGATGCCAGCGATCGCCGTCGGCACGGGTCTCGCCTTCGACCGCCAGCGGCCGGAAACCGCGACGTTCGGCGGTGCCGAGCACCCGGGTGAGCGCGCCTTCGGATTGACGCAGCGTGAGATCGAGTCGGTAGCGCATGGGGGAGCTCCTACAGCGATGAGGGAAGGGGAAGTGCGGAGGTCGTCGTGGACGAAGACGGTGGGCTTGCTACCGCTGCCGCGCTTGCCGTCAGAGCGGGCATGACGATGCGGTCCAAGGTGGTCGCTTCATCGGCGTCCATCATTTCGGTGTTGTTGCGGTTCGGTGGCACCAGCGGCCAGACGTTCGCGGTCTGGTCGATGGCGACGTGGAGCAACATCGGGCCGGTTGCCGCAAGCAGCGCCTGCAGTGCATCTTCGACATCGGCGGCACGATCGACTTTCATCGTCTGCAGTCCGAATGCCAGGGCCAGCGCGCAGAAATCCGGGTTGTCGCTGAGGTCGATTTCGGAATAGCGGCGCTCGAAGAACAGCTCCTGCCACTGCCGGACCATGCCCAATGCCTGGTTGTCGAGCAGCACGATCTTCACCGGCAGGCGATAACGCGCCACCGTCGCCAATTCCTGCACGTTCATCAGGAACGAACCGTCGCCGCTGACGCAGATCACCTGTGCGTCTGGGCTCTCCATCTGTGCGCCGATTGCCGCCGGCAACCCAAAACCCATCGCACCGAGCGCACCGCTGGTGAGGTGATTGCGCGGATGATCGAAGCGCCAGTGCTGCGCGACCCACATCTGGTGCTGGCCCACATCGCAACTGACGATGGCCTCAGGCGCCAGTTCCGACAACCGTCGGAGCAAGGCCGGCGCAAAAACCGTCTCGCCGGGCGCGTCGTAGCGCGGCGCCGCCATCTGTTTCGCCTGCAGACACGCATCGCGCCAGGCATGACGTGCGGGGCCGCGACGGCCGTGCAGGTGCGCGGCGGCCGCCA
>JBGSID010000121.1:0-13813 GCA_041751895.1 Lysobacteraceae bacterium
GTGCAGCGCAGCGGCCTGCGCCTCGCGGCCTTGGCCCAGCGCGGTGGTGGCGGTGTAGGCGCGAATGGCGATCGGTGCCATTGGCGCCCGAGCCATGGAAGTCGGCGTCGTCGGAGAAGGTGATATTGCTGGTGATGTTGCTGCGGAAAGCACCGCGTCACCCGGATTCGGAAAGTGCGGAATTATAGCGGCCCGGCAGACTGCCGTAAGGCTGCGCGTTATCCTAGGCGCCGTTGCCGCTTGGGGCTGGCGACGTCCATTCCATTCATGTTCGATGCGTCTGCCAGGGGGTTCCATGCGCTTTTCCGCCGTCGTGTTGTCTGTTCTTTCGCTGCTGGCGTTCAGTGGCGCCGTCCACGCCCGCCAGGCACCGCTGGTCAACCCCGATCCAGTCGCGATTCCGGCCGGTATTTCCCAGGAACAGGCGGTCAAGGACATCAAGCGCGCCTTGATCGGCCGTGGCTGGGAGATCACGGCCGAGCGTCCCGGCGAAATCGACTCCACCCTTCACCTCCGCAAGCATTTTGCGAAGATCCTGGTGACCTGGGACGCCCAATCGATCCGCATCGCCTATGTCAGCAGCGAGAAGCTCGACTACAAGGTGAAGGGCGGCAAGCCATTCATCCACCCGAACTACCTCGGCTGGATCAGCAACATTGCCATGGACATGGGCACCAACCTGAAGTTGTCTGCGGGCGAGTAATCCCGCTCGACATATCCTGCCCGACTGCGCGGGGCGAGAGTGCTGACGTCCCGCTGCGTTTCCGGAGAGACGGCCTTGAGCCGCATCGACCATCGCCGCCGGCTGCTGTTCGACCTTGATGTCCTGCATACCGGCATGATCACCAGTGCTGCGTGCCTGCTCAGTGGTGGTCTGATCTACCTGGGGTATTTCGCCCATGTCGTGCGGACTGCACGACGTGCGGCATGCGTGCCGGAACATGGTGACTGTCTGCTGCTGTTCGGCAAGCATTCGCCCGACGGTCGCCTTGACGATGATTTCTCCGCCCGGATCGACCGTACGGCGGCGCTCTGGCGTCAACATCGCCCGCGATCGATCGTACTGCTCGGCGGTGCCGCACCCGGCCACCCCAGCGAAGCGCGCGTCGCGCATGCCGCATTGCTCAAGGCCGGTGTTTCAGCCGATACCTCCTTCCTGCTGGAGGAAACCTCGCGCGACACCTTGCAGAACCTGCGCCATGCGCGCGCACTGCTCGTCGATGCCACGCACGCGGGCGGCGTCACCTTGGTCAGCAGTCGTTATCACCTCGCCCGCTGCGCCCTGTTTGCGGGTCAACTCGGTTTTGACTACGAACTGTGTGCTGCCGAGGCCAAGCTGCAATTGACACCCGCCTTGTTGCTTCGCCTTGCCGGTGAAGCCGCGTATGTGTGCTGGATCGATATCGGCACGCGATGGGCGCGACTCATCGGGCACAGACGGATGTTGGAACGGGTGACGTGAGGTGCGTGCTTGCGTCGTGCGCCGTTTTGAGCGGGGACAGGTATTCGTTCGGCAGTCGAACGTCATGATGTTGGCGGCGTTGAATCGGCGCCGCCGCCGATAACGCCGCCGCTTGGACCCAAACACTGCTTCGCCAAGCCCGTGCGCCGTATCGGACGTTCGGGCTCATGGATGGTTGCTGGATTGGGTATGCTCAAGCCGACATCACTTCTGTATGGAATCATGCATGCCACTCATCCTGCATCGCAGATGCTTCGTCCACGCTGCCTTGTGTCTTGCGATGGCCGCATCGCCAGCGTTCCCGACACGCGCTGCGAATACTGCCTTCGACCATCAGGATTGGCAGGTGGTTTGCGACAACACCCGCACCTGTCGCGTGGCGGGCTATCAGAGCGACGATGCCGACCTGCCGGTCAGCGTGCTGCTCACCCGCAAGGCCGGCGCGGGAACGGCGGTCGAGGGTCGCGTGACATTGGGCGATGGTTGGGAGGACAGCGTGCTCAATGCCCTGCCGGCACAGTTCCGCGTCACGCTATGGATCGATGGCAAAGCTTCCGGCGAGCGCATGATCGTGAAGGACGCGCTCGAAGCCGACCTCACCGATGCGCAGGTCGCGGCTTTGCTGAAAGCATTGGCACGCGACACCCGCATCGAATTCCGCGCAGGCAAAGTCGTCTGGGCGCTCTCCGATCGTGGCGCTGCCGCCGTGCTGCTGAAGATGGATGAATTCCAGGGCCGCATCGGCACCGTCGG
The DNA here is from genome assembly GCA_041751895.1 of Lysobacteraceae bacterium. Lineage (GTDB taxonomy): Bacteria > Pseudomonadota > Gammaproteobacteria > Xanthomonadales > Xanthomonadaceae > Lysobacter_I. The sequence continues at coordinate 2,216 of JBGSID010000121.1, forward strand.
CGCCGTGCTTCGCAAAGGCAAGCAGAGCGAAGCGAAGGTCTTGCCGCCGCTGCCCGCGCCCGTCGTGAAAGCCGCCGCATTGGCGCCGGCCAAACCCGCCGACGCGCAGTTCATCGCAACGTATGGCAACGCGGTGCGCAAAGCCTTGCGCAGTGCCACCACCGAGGACGCCTGCGAAGACCTGCACAAGACCGGCGATGACGAGGAGGCACTGGAGGTCGTCAGGCTGACCAAAACCAAACTGCTGGTGTCCACCCGCTGCTGGCTGGCCGCCTACAACGCCGGCAGCGGCTACTGGATCATCAACGACACCCCGCCCTATCGCCCCGAACTGGTCACCAGCGACGCCACCGACTTCGACAAGGGCACCCTGATGTCCGCCCAGAAAGCCCGTGGCATCGGCGACTGCTGGGGCTCCGAACAATGGACCTGGGACGGCACCGACTTCGTGCCGACCGGATCATCCTCCACCGGCCAGTGCAAAGGTTTCGCCGGCGGCGCGTGGCAACTGCCGACGCTGGTCACCGAGATCCGGTAGGGTGGTGGTGAGCGTAGCGAACCCCACCATCGCCGCGTCGTAGCCGCCAAGGCTGGCATCAACCACGTAAGGCGCATAAGCCGAAGGCGTCATGCGCCGTTGAGATCGCAAGGCCGCAGGAGATGGCCGATTTCGGCCATGCGCGAACGCTCGCGAAGCAGGCCGATCCACGTTTTTCGTAGCCCGGGTCTCGCTCCGGCGAGACCCGGGATCACCCCAGGTATTCCGGTTCCCGGGTGTCGTGGTACGACACCCGGGCGACTACAGTGCTTCCATAACTGGCTGGAAGGCCGTAAGGCGGATTCCACCAATCCGGATCATATTTTTCCGATAACGGCGGAATCGCCTTCAGCGGTTCCGCCCTACGCGACTGAGGTGTTTGCCGGGCATCCATTGAATACAGGTGACTGAGCGGTCAAAACGGCTCAAATGGATGGGCGCGTGAAGACACAATGTCTGGTGCTTTTCTCGCGCCTCTGCTCGCGCCTCGCTAGGCGATCATTTCCACTTGCGAAGTGATCATTTCGATGATCTGCGTTTGTGAGGCCAAGACGCATGCGATGAAATTTTTCACCTGTCGTTCGGCGCGCACAAGCAAGCCGTTTTGTGCTTCTTCCTTTGCAAGATTGATCCGGTACTGCTCGGCATCCCAGTTCAACAATTCCGCGATCTGCGTATCTGAAAGAACCCTCAACGGGGAGTGGGTATTCTGTCTTGTCATCACATCCAGGTAGCAGCGTAACTGGACCTGCTTGGCCTTGTTGAAAGATTTTTTTGCGAAGACGCCTTCTCCATGGATGAACACGAGTTCTGGCTGATCGCTGAAAATATTTTTTTGATCGTTGAAATCATTCCATGATCGATAGGTATGGGCTTTTGAGCCTAAAAATACGACATGGTCTGGATAGAGTGCCCAATCCGTGCCAAGCCGGTAAAAGAGGTCCGGGTTCAATGCCAGCTGATGTATCTCGGGATCGGCGACTTGTCTGTATTGGCCAGCGAGATGTGCCGGTGGTGCGCAAGTCGGGCGTGAAGCATGGCGAATGGCAGCGGGTCTTGTTTTCAGCGCCTGCGTTAGTTTGCCAACAAGATGGTTCACTTCTGCGACATCATCTCCACCGACCACAACACCATGATTTTTCAGAAAAATCACGTTGGCCGTTGGGTTCCTGATCAGGGCGGCATTGATCTCGGCGGCAAGGGCGGCACCGGGCTTGAGGTAATCAACGACAGCCCACGCGGTGGACGCGTCGAGCAAAGATCCGAAATCCGCTTCGAAGTCTTCGCGAACCAGGTACGCCAATGCTTCGATTGCATGCAGATGCACGACAACGCGTTGTGGCATCAAGGCATGCAGCAGGGTTTCGATCGATGGCCGCAACGCGGACTTTCCATGCACCTTGGGCGTTACGGAAAAATCACCAAGCTCAAGCGCGCCGCGCAAGTGAGGCAAGTCGACAGGTACAAAGATGTCTTTTTTCTCTGCATCCGCAAGCCACGTGCCTGAGGCTTTTACCCAGAGTGTGTTTCCATCTTTCCATGAAGCATTCCCGCCGGCGCCCTGCACCAGCAATGGATCTGCGCCGATTCTGGCGCAATATTGTTTGATCTGATCTGCCGTTGATTTGATCAGTGTGCCCATCGCGTACATCCTGTACCAGTTGGAGAGTAGGTATCGATAATTTTCAGCAGCATGACTGTCTATGGGCCTGAAAAAACCTACGCAGGAAACCTACGCAGGAATTGGGATTCTACAAATTCCGCAGTAATCCGTGAACGGGGCCGGTTGGATTTTTCAGGACTTCCAGTTTCAAGCATGGCCCGGTGCTCAAGTGGCAGTCAATGTGCACATTCGGTGGGCGTTCGGTGGGCCTTGCGGCCAAAACCCGATATTTGTGACAGGTTTACCCGTCGGATCATCTCTACGCGACCCGTCAAGAGGGTTCTGGCGGCGGGGTTTGTGTCCAACGTGCGCGGAATGGTGGCTTGTCCTCCTCGGTGGGCAGCTGGAAATCGATTGGTTCTGACGATCAAAATGAGCAGATTGATTGTCCAGACAGGGGCAGGTCCGGCCCGGTGGGATGCGCATTTCGGGCCGCAAGCCTTCAGTCCTCAAATCGAATGATCCAAGTCGAATGGTCCAGGTCGCGAATCCAGATCAAAAAAGGCGCCGGTGTCCCGGCGCCTTGGGTTCGCGATGATCGAAGCTTGCTTCAGTGCTTCGCCAACTGGGCCGGCACGAACTGCTCGTGCACCGCTTTTGCCAACAGGTCCGGTGGTAACAGGCCCTGGTCGAGCAGGAAATTGTTGAAAGCGAGGCGGTCGAATTTGTCGCCGAGGGCCAGCTCTGTTTCAGCGCGCAGTTCGAGAATGCGTGTGTAGCCGTAGAAGTAGCTGCCGGCCTGGCCGGGGGAGTTGAAGGTATAGCGGTCCAGCTCCTGGCGCGTCATCGCCTGCGACAGGCCGACGTCTTCCATCAACACCTTGCCGGCGCGTTCGCGGTCGATCATGCCGAGGTTGAGCATCGGGTCGAGCATTGCGCGCGCTGCACGCATCAGTCGGAACTGCAGTGCAATCAGCTGTCCGTCCAGCGGTTCGTAGGGAATCATTTCGGCTTCCGCGTACAGCGCCCAGCCCTCGACGTTCACAGAATTGAATGCGAACAAGGTGCGCGCCAGCGACACACCGCGTTCGATCATCGCCGTGAACTGCAGCTCGTGGCCGGGGCGGCCTTCGTGCGCCGACAGCGTCCACGCCACCGACGGAAAGTTGAAGTCGTCGTAGGCTTCGGCCTTCTCGCCTGCTGCCGGGTTACTGACCGGCAGCACGAACTGCCCCTGCTGTCCGGTGTTGCCGACCAGGGGCGCCGGCAGGAAGTGCGGTGCCGGTTGTGCAGCGCTCTCGGCATCGCTGCCGAGGCGCATCACCATCGGCCGATGCGGTACATCGACGATGCGCTCGTGGCGGATGATCGGATCGATCGCATCAATCACGGTGCGATAACGTGCTTCGAGCTGGTCGTTGGCGATGGTGTCGCGCTTCAATGCGCGGATCACGCCGCGATAGTCGGTGGCTTCGATGCCTTTTTCTTTCGCGACCAGTGGTGCCAGTCGATCCATCGCCGCGCGGGTTTCCATGAACGCCAGGCGCGCGCGTTGGATCAGCAATGCCGGTGGAATGTCGATGCCGACCTGCTTGAGTTGCAGCGCGTACAGCTCAAGCGGCAGTTGGGTGTCGGTCCGCGCATGCGGCAGCACTTCCTGCTTCGTCCATGCCACGTACTCGGCGAATTGCTTGTCGAGCGCATCGAGCGCGGCATCGCCGCCTTTGATCTTGTACTGCGCGAACAGCTTCCGGATGCCTGCGACGTAGGTATCGGCATTCGCCAGCGCCTGCTCCACCTCCAGTTTGGTCGGACGCAGCAGCGCAGCGTTGCCGGCGCGTTCTTCGTACCGCTGACGCGCCAATACCGTGATCGGCGTGGTACCGGCCGTGATGCCGGTATAGGCCTTGAGCCGGTCCAGTGCTTTGGCGCGACGCTCAGGCGGCGTCTGGTCCGACAGCAGCCCTTTCAGGCCCTGGAACACCAATTGCGGCGCATCGGTGAACGGCAACACCAGGCGTTCGTTGACGCGCGCCGATTCGATGTTGTCATCGGCAGCGCGGATCATGATTTCCAGATCCTGGCGGACGTTGGGGTCGCGCTCCAGACGCAGTTTTTCCTGCAGCGTGGCTTTGGCTTCGGCGGTGGCCTTCTGGAAACGTGCGGTGTTGTCCGGCCCGAGGTCGGCGACCTTGTCGTCGTAGCCGGGAACGCCAAAGAAGGTGGCGCCCTCTGGTTGGAAGGCGAGCTGGGCTTTCAACAGGATCTGGGCATAGCCATTGCTGGTGTTGACCCAGTCCGGTGCTGGCTTTGATGTTGTCGCGGCTGCTTTCGCGGCAGGTGGCTGCGCCAGAGCATAGATCGGTGTGGTGAGCGCAAGGGAAAGCGCCAAGGTGAGAACTCGGATCGTCATTGCGGTTGTCCCTTCGGAGGTGATGTCAAATTAAGCCGCGACGGCAGATGCGCACAGCGGCAAAGGTCATGCTGCCGATCATCTGCCAGGGCTGACGCAGGGCTTGAGATTGCGTCTATCTATTTCGACGCATCGGTATTCGTGTGTTCGGGCAGGAGATCGATCGGATCCTGTTGCCCATCGACATCAACGATCAGCGTCGAGTAATGCCAGCGCCCTGCGGTTTTTTTGGCTTCCACGTACAGGTCGGCTTCAGCCTTCGGGCCAGAGAGCGGAATTTGCAGGCTCGCCTCGCCCGATGCGCCCGAAGTGTTCATTTCGCCGCTGAGATACCAACCCGGTTCGATCGGCGTGCCGAGCGCTTCGATCACCTGCGGGTTGTCGCGTGCGCGTTGCATCGCGGTCGTATACACGTCCGATGAGCGCATCACGCTGAACAATACGAACATCAGACCGGCGATTGCGCCGACGAACAATACGGTGCAGACGAGGCACAGCAGCGGGACCGCCCATTTCCAGTGGCGCTGCCACCATCCGGGTGATGAAACGACGGGGAGTGGCGGCTGTGCAGCCCTGGTCATGGCTTGAGACAACGCCCGAAAAAGGCTTCGGTCAACCGATAGCGATGCAGCAGATCCGCGCCGCGCAGGCCGTGTTTCGCGCCGGGATAGGTCATCAGCTCGAACGGCGTGGCGCGTTTTTGCAGCGTGCTCATGAGTTTTGTCGAATTGCTGAACAGCACATTGTCGTCGGCCATGCCGTGGATCAGCAGCAGTGTGTTCGGCCGGATGCCAGCGACATGGGTGAACACGCTGGCCTCGCGGTAGCCGTCGACATTCGCGGCCGGCAGATTCATGTAACGCTCGGTGTAATGGGTGTCGTAGAGCGCCCAATCGGTGACTGGGGCGCCGGCGACGCCGCAGGCGTAGTCGTCGGAGGCCTTCGACAGCAGCATCAGGGTCATGTAGCCGCCGTTCGACCAGCCGTAGACGCCGATACGCTTGCCGTCCACCCAGGGCTGCGCGCGCAACCATTCCACGCTCTTGCGCTGGTCGTCGACTTCCACCGTGCCCTGTTGGCCGTACAGCGCACCGCCGAAGGCCGCGCCGCGTCGCGGCGTACCGCGGTTGTCGAGGGTGAACACGACATAGCCCTGCTGCGCCATGTACTGGTTGAAGAAATGATCGCCGCGACCGGGCCAGCTGTCGGTCACGGTCTGCGCCGCCGGGCCGCCGTAGACGTAGACCATCACCGGGTATCGTTTGGCCGGGTCGAAGCCGTCGGGCTTGATCAGGCCGTAGTGCAGCGGCGTCTTTCCGTCGGCGGCGGTGAGCGTGCCGAATTCGATCGGGCGCTGCGCGGCGAGATACTTCGCGTACGGGTGCTCGGGCTTGGAAGGATCGTTGTCGATCAGGTTCGCGACGAAGCGGCCGTCGGCATGATGCAGCGCGATCTGCGGCGGCGTGCGTGCGTTCGACCAGCTGTCGACATAGACGCTGGCGTTCTTCGCGAAGCTGGCGCTGTGCATGCCGGGTTCGGTGGAGAGCGTGCGGATCTTGCCGCCGTCCAGCGGCATGACATGCAGCTGCGATTGTCGCGCGTCGGCATGCCCTGCGGCATCGCGACCGGCGCTGAAATACACCAGTTCCTTGGCTTCATCGACAGCGAGCAGGGCGTCCACTGGCCAGTCGCCGTGCGTCAACGGCGTGAGTAATGTGCCGTCCCGGCTCGCGATGTACAGATGTTCGAAGCCGCTGCGTTCGCTGCTCCAGAGAAAGCGACCGTCCTTCAGGAAGCGCAGATTGTTGTGCAGCGGCACCCAGGTCTTCGCGGTTTCGGTAATCAGGGTGTGCTGTTGGCCGGAGGCGAGTTCGACTTCGATCAGTTCGAGCTGGCGCTGGTTGCGCGACTGCCGCTGGAAGGTCAGATGCTGCGGGTCGCGCCAGTCGACGCGGGCCAGATAAATGTCCTGCATGTATGGGTCACGATCCGCCTCAAGATCGATCCACTGCGGTTTTGCTTTGCCTTTCGGTGCGATCGTTGCCAGCTGGATGGAAACATTGGTGTCGCCCGCAGCCGGGTAGCGCTGCTCGACCACTTCAGTGCGATCCGGATACACCTCGTAACGTTTCTGCACCGGTACATTCGATTCATCGATTCGCGTGAAGGCGATGGCGGAATCGTCCGGCGCCCACCAGTAGCCGGTGTGGCGGTCCATTTCCTCGTCGGCGACGAATTCGGCAACGCCGTTGCCGATGGTGTCGCTGCCATCGTTCGTCAGCTGGATTTCGTCGCCGGTGGCGAGATCGATCACCCACAGGTTGCGGGCGCGGATGAAACTGACGAAGCCGCCTTTCGGCGAGACCTTCGGGTCGGTGGCGAAGCCGTCGCCCGTGGTGACCTTGCGGACGGCCGCTTTGCCGGATTTCGCCAGATCGTACAGATACAGTTCGCCGCCGAGCGGGAACAGCAGGGTTTTGCCGTCTGGTGACCATTGGTAATCGACGATGCCCGACAGCGCGGCGGTGCGCTGGCGTTCGCGCCGCGCTTTTTCCTCGTCGCTCAGCACTTCCTCGCCGGGCAGCACGTCGCTGGAATCAACCAGCATAGCGGCCTTGCCCGTACCGACGTCGAATGCCCACAGATCCAGCCGGTTGCGGTCGCTGTCCTTGCCGCGCAGGAAGCTCACGCGCGAGCCATCGGGCGCGATCTTCGGTTTCAGCAGCGTCGGCCCGGATAGCGGCGCATCGCCGGTGATGGCTTCGAGGGTGAGTTTGCCGGTGTCGGGACTGGCGGCGTAGACGGAGGTGGTGAGCATCAGTGCGAGCAGGGCAGCGGACAGGCGCATGGGACGATCCGGGGATTCGGCAGACCCGAAGCTTAGCCGCAACCGCCAATGCGCGTCCGCAATGCGCTCGGAGCCGACTTATTTCTGCCCGAACAAGACCTTGCGCTGTTCATCGGTGAGCGGCTGGCCGGCGCTGGGGCTGACCTGTTTGGTCCACGCGTAGGCGCGCTGCGTGGCCGGCCGTGCGGCGATGGACTCGCGCCAGCGGCGGACTTCAGCGTATGGCTCCAGATCCATCGGCGCCGTCTTGTAGGGATTGATCCATGGGTAACAGGCCATGTCGGCGATGCTGTAGTCGTCGCCAAGCAGGAAGGCGCGGCCGGCGAGACGCTTGTCGAGGACACCGAGCAGGCGCTTCACTTCACGGGTGTAGCGGTCGATGGCGTATTCGATCTTCTCGGGCGCATACACGTTGAAATGACCGTATTGCCCGGTCATCGGCCCCAGCCCCGCCATCTGCCAGTACACCCATTCCAGCGCTGCGGTACGGCCGCGCAGGTCGGCGGGCAGGAAATGACCGGTCTTTTCGGCGAGGTACTGCAGGATCGCGCCGGATTCGAACACGCTGATGGGAGCGCCGCCGTCGACAGGCGCGGTATCGACGATCGCCGGCATGCGGTTGTTCGGTGCGATCGCCAGGAATGCAGGCTCGAACTGTTCGCCGGTACCGATGTTCACCGGTTTGATCGCGTAGGCGAGCGGCGCGCCGGCTTCGACCAGTTCTTCAAGAAGCAACGTGACCTTGTGGCCGTTGGGGGTGGGCCAATAGTGGAGTTCGATCATGGCGCGGCTCTCGGAGACGGGGGCGTCAGTTTACGTCTGGGGCCACGGATGGGTGGCGGTGTGATCGGCACGCTGTATCCCACGTGGTCCGGCGACGCCTTGGCTCGGATCGGTTGCACCGCTAATCTAGTCCGGATTTTTCGTCAGGAACGCCCAATCCATGTCCAACGCCCATCGCAAGCCGCTTGATCCGCTGCCCCGCATCATTTTCGCGTCGCGCTGGCTGCAGCTGCCGCTGTATCTGGGCCTGATCGTCGCCCAGGGCGTGTATGTGTTCCTGTTCCTGAAGGAACTGTGGCACCTGATCCATGACGCCGGTTCGCTCAGCGAGCAGGGGATCATGCTGATCGTGCTCGGTCTGATCGACGTGGTGATGATCTCCAATCTGCTGGTGATGGTGATTGTCGGTGGCTACGAAACCTTCGTGTCGCGTCTGAATCTCAATGGCCACCCCGATCAGCCGGAGTGGCTCAGCCACGTCAACGCCAGCGTGCTCAAAGTCAAACTGGCGATGGCGATCATCGGCATCTCGTCGATCCATCTGTTGAAGACCTTCATCGAGGCCGGATCGCTGGGCACCCCCGATGCGAAGTTCACGGAAGCCGGGGTGATGTGGCAGACGATCATCCATTGCATCTTCATCCTGTCGGCGATCGGCATCGCCTTCACCGACAGACTGATGGCGGCGACGTCCAGCAAGCGTGAGCATGCGGGGCACTGACGCAGGAAAAGGCTGCAAAGCGTTCAGAAGCGGCGTGCTTGAGCACGCCCTATGGCACCCGATGAGGCGAAAGTCCGGGCGGCGTGGTGTCATTCCGCCTAAAATGGCGCGATGGATGTTTCCCACCTGCTCGACGGCTTGAACGCCGCACAACGCGAGGCCGTCAGCGCCGAGCCCGCACACATGCTGGTCCTCGCGGGCGCCGGTTCCGGCAAAACCCGCGTGCTGGTCCACCGCATCGCCTGGTTGCATGAGGTGCATGGCATACCGATCCACGGCATCTTCGCGGTGACGTTCACCAACAAGGCTGCGGGCGAGATGCGGCATCGCACCGAAATGCTGCTCTCCGGCGGCAGTCGCGGCATGTGGATCGGCACCTTCCACGGCCTCGCGCATCGCCTGCTGCGGCTGCATTGGCAGGATGCGAAATTACCGGAGAGTTTCCAGATTCTCGACAGCGACGATCAATTGCGATTGATCAAACGCGTCGTCCAGGGGCTGGAGCTGGACGAAGCGCGCTTTCCGCCGCGACAGATTGCGTGGTGGATCAACGCGCAGAAGGACGAAGGCCGTCGGCCGCAACATATTCAACCCGAACGGGACGAATGGGCCAGCGTGATGCTGAGCGCCTACACGGCCTATCAGGAGCGCTGCGAGCAGTCCGGGCTGGTCGATTTCGCCGAAATCCTGCTCCGCGCACACGAGCTGCTACGCGACCATCCGGCACTACTGGCGCACTATCGCCATCGCTTCGGTCAATTGCTGATCGACGAATTCCAGGACACCAACAGTCTGCAGTACGCCTTCATTCGCCTGCTCGCAGGCGACACCGGTCAGGTGTTCACGGTCGGTGACGACGATCAGGCGATCTACGGTTGGCGCGGCGCGAAGGTCGAGAACGTGCAGAAATTCCTGCGCGATTTCCCAGGCGCAAGGACCATTCGACTGGAGCAGAACTACCGCTCCAGCGCCAATATCCTCAACGCCGCCAATGCGGTAATCGCCCACAACCCGTCGCGACTCGGCAAGAAGCTGTGGACCGACAGTGGTGAAGGCGAGCAGATTGATCTCTACGCTGCGTTCAACGAAATCGACGAAGCGCGCTATGTGGTCGAACGCATCCGGCAATGGGTGCGCGACGGCGGCAGCTATGGCGAGACGGCCATCCTGTATCGCAGCAACGCACAGTCGCGCGCGTTCGAAGAAACCCTGCTCGGCGAACAGATTCCATTTCGCGTCTATGGCGGCATGCGCTTCTTCGAGCGCGCCGAAATCAAGGACACACTCGCCTACCTGCGCCTGATCGCCAACCGCGACGACGACGCGGCTTTCGAGCGCGCGGTGAACACGCCGACGCGCGGTATCGGCGAACGCACGCTGGACGAAGTGCGTCGCTATGCCCGCAGCAACAGCCTTTCGCTCTGGAAAGCGGCGGCGGAGGTTTCCCGTGGCGATGCGCTGCCAGGCCGCGCGCGCAACGCGCTGGCCGCGTTCGAGCAGTTGATCGATGCCATTGCCGACGAGTCCATCGAACTGCCGCTGAAGGACAAGATCGACCACGCGCTCGCGCGTTCGGGCCTGCGCGATCACTACATCAATGTCTCCAAGGGCTCACTCGATTCGCGCACCGACAATCTCGACGAACTGGTCTCGGTGGCGTCTCGCTACGTGAAGAGCGACGACGAGGAGACGGCCGCCCTCAGCGAACTGGTGGCCTTCCTCGCGTATGCCGCGCTGGAAGCCGGTGAAGGCCAGACCGAGGCCGGCGAAGACGGCGTGCAGTTGATGACCCTGCACAGCGCCAAAGGCCTGGAGTTTCCGCTGGTGTTCCTGGTCGGCCTGGAAGAAGGCCTGTTCCCGAACAACAAATCGATCGAGGAAGCCGGGCGGCTGGAAGAGGAGCGTCGCCTCGCCTACGTCGGCATCACCCGCGCGCGGCAGAAACTGGTGATCTGCTACGCCGAAGCGCGGCGCCTCCACGGGCAGGACATGTACGGCCTGCCATCGCGCTTCCTGCGCGAGATTCCGGCGCTACTGATCAACGAAGTGCGGCCGAAGATCCAGGTCGCGCGACCGATGTACAACGCCCAGCCGCGACGCGATCTGTGGCAACAGAATCGCGGCCATGCCTCGCTGCAGGAAACCACCGGCGTGCGCATCGGTCAGAACGTCACCCATGCGAAATTCGGCGGCGGCGTCGTGACGGATATCGAGGGCACGGGTGCGCATGCACGCGTGCAGGTGAACTTCGAGGATGCAGGCAGCAAATGGCTGGTGCTGGCGTATGCCAATCTGCAGCCGAATTGACAGGTGTTCGTAGGGTGGGCCCTGGCCCACCATCGCAATCTTCCCGCTGTGCTCAAAAAATCAGCGAAGCCGTTCTTAGTGCACAGAGTGGACGGTAACGCCGCAATGGTGGGCCAGGGCCCACCCTACAATCGTTTCGTTTAGAGCCTGCAATCATGATCGATCCTGATTTCCTCCGCGTCCGTGATTACCTCACTGGTCTGCAGGACCGCATCTGCACCGCGATCGAAGGCGCGGACCGACAAGCCAAGTTCGTCGAAGACGTCTGGGAACGCGCCGAAGGCGGCGGCGGGCGCACGCGGATCCTGCGCGAAGGCGCGGTGTTCGAGCAGGCGGGCATCGGGTTCTCGGATGTCTCGGGGACAAAGTTGCCGCCGTCGGCCAC
>JBGSID010000122.1:0-3047 GCA_041751895.1 Lysobacteraceae bacterium
CACAGGCTGCCGTCGGCGGCAGCGACCGGCTGCCACGGCAGGCACGCAGCCAACAGCACCACCGCCAACACGCCGCGCCGGAATGCCAGCAACGCCAACAACATCAATGGTGGCAGCAACCAGAAACCTTCATCCAGCGGCGCGCTGCCGCGTTTGCCCTGTGCCGCCGCCGCATCGATCGAATCGGCCTGCAGCACACCGAGCGCAAGCAGATCATCGTTACCGGCCGTGATCGTGGCGTAGTTGCCGCCACCGGCACTCGCCACACTGCGCAGGCCGGTAGCCTCCAGTTGTGCGGTCTCGACCTCACCGTTTCCGTTGCGATACGCACCGCCCGCTGCAGTGCCGAGGCCCAGAACCGAAACGCGATAACCGGAAGTGCGCGCCTTCACCGCAGCAGAGCCCGCCGCACCGCCAGGATGATCGGTGATCAGCAGAATATCGCCACGCCCAAAACCCGCCCGTTTGAGGAGACGTACGGATTCCTCGATCGCACGATCCACGCGATTGCCGTCGCGCGGCATCACTTCTGGCGACAGCGCATCGAGGAACAACGCGACATTGTCGGCGTCATCGGTCAGCGGCGACACGATGTAGGCATCGTCGGCGAAAGCCACCAATGCGATCTGCCCACCGCTGCGCGTTCGCAGGATCTGCGCGATCTTCGCGCGCGCCTGCAGCAGCCGCGACGGCTGCACATCGGCGGTCATGCTGGCATAGGACAGATCGACGGCGATCACCAGCGGTTTGCGGTCCTGCCAGAGCGGCTGCGGCAACGCACGCCAACTCGGCCCGGCCAGCGCCAATAAGATCAGTACGAACGCCACCACCGGCACCGCATGTCGCCATCCACTCCGCGCGGACTGCGTCCCCTGCAACAAATGCTGCAGCAGATGCGCGTCCACCGCATCACGCCAGACATCGCGCTGCAGACGCTGCCGTCGCAGCCACCACAGCAGCGGCGGAATCGCGAGCAATCCGAGCAGCCACAACGGGCGCAGGAACTGGAAATCCGCAGGCATGGCATTCATCGATGCATCCCCGTCATGACTGACGCCTCCGCTGCCACAGCAGCAGCATCACACACAGCAACGATGCCGTGAGCGGCCACGCGTAACGCTCGATGCGCGGACGCAGACGCTGCCCGGGGCGCTGCACCGGTTCAAGGCGGTCGATTTCACCGTAGATACCGACCAGTTGATCGACATCGCGGGCGACGAAGCTGCGGCCGCCGGTGAGCTCGGCGATGCGTTTGAGCGTGACTTCATCGGTGATCTGGTCGTTGCTGGCCGCACGGATCGGAATACCGAACACCGACAGTCCCGCGCCGTAACCGCCGAAGGCGATGGTGTGGATGCGTACCTTGGCATCGCGCGCGAGTTCGGCGGATTTCACCGGATCAAGCACACCGGCGGTGTTGACGCCATCGGTCAACAGAATCAGGACGCGCTGCTCGGCCGGCTGAGATTGCATGCGCTTGGTCGCCAGACCGATCGCGTCGCCGATCGCTGTAGCACGCCCGGCCAGACCCGTGACGGTGCCGTCGAGTTGTTCGCGTACGGTCTCCAGATCGCGCGTCAGCGGTGTGAGTGCATACGCGTGTTCGCCGAACACGATCAGGCCGACTCGATCTCCGCTGCGGCGTTCGAGAAAATCGGCGATGACCGCTTTCGCCGCAGTCAGTCGCGTCACCGTGCGGCCGCCGAGCTCGATGTCGCGCTCATCCATGCTGCCCGACAGATCCACCGCCAGCATCACGTCCCGCGCGGCTTTCGGCGGTTGCACCAAGTCGCCCAACTGCTGTGGCCTCGCGGCGGCGACACACAACAACGCCCACGCGAACCATGGCAACACGCCGAGGCCTCGTGGCCGCGCCCGCCCGACCTGCCCACGAATCGCAGTCAGACGGTCGCCGTATGGCACGCGCAGTGCCGGTGTCGTCGTAGCCGCTGACGGCCACAGCCGATACACCAGCCACGGCAACGGCAGGGCCACCAGAAACCAGGGCCATGCGAACAGCGAACGCAGCCATTCGAAGACGGCTTCGTTCATGGCGTACGCCTCGACCACGGCCAACGTCGACGCGGACGGTGCGTCATCAATTCGACGAAGCGGGCGCGTACCACCGCACGCAGCGCTTCGAACTCCTGATCGCCGACGTCGCGACGAAAGCCGCCTTCGAGCAACGTTCGCCCGGCCCCTGCGGAAAAAACAGGCATCCGTTGGTCCGTATCGAGAAAATGCAGCCACGCATCACCCTGCAGTCGGTCCGCACGCTGATCGACCCGGCGCGCGGCGCGGCGCAGAAGCTCGGACATTTTCGCGATCCGCGCCGTTTCGCCCTCCTCCGCGCCGAGCGTTTCATCGAACAGGGTTTCGATCACAAGCCGACGACGGCGGACACGTCGGCGCCACCACCACCAGGCCGCGACAACAAGCAGCACTGCCGCCAATATCAGCCACCACCCCGGGGCGGGCGGCCAAAAGGCAGGCGCCGCAGGCGTGTGAACATCGAGCAATGCCAGTCCATCCGGAGCATTGGAAGCGGGGGTGCCCGGAGTCATCGCCTGCATCGTCATGCTGCGCGGATCCCTGCGAACAGATCGAGCCAACTATCGCTGGGCGCATCCGTTGACAACGCCCGCGCCCGGACACCACTGCGCGCAAGCATCTCCAACGCCTGATCCAAAGGCGCAGCGAAGGTCGCCTGCCACCGTTGACGCTGCTCCGCGACCGCAAGGTCGAGTTCGACGCGCTGGGTTTCCATGGGCGGTGCTGCAGACGTCGCTGGTACCCCTTCGCCGCGCATGCGCGCAGCGTCGACAAGCCGTTCGATGAGAAACGGCAGCCTTGTGCGCGGTGGCTCACGTTCGAATGGATCGCTCATCAGCAACACGATCACTTCACGATGCTGGGCAATCGTCGACCAGCGGAGCGCCGGCAACGCCGCGACACTGAGCGGGTCAGCCAGCACCACGAGGCGCGAACCGGGGCGCAGCAGCCGATGCGCATGATCCAGCGCGACCGCAAGGCCCGCGTCATGGTCC
>JBGSID010000123.1:0-38077 GCA_041751895.1 Lysobacteraceae bacterium
CGGCCCACACCCGCTACGTCGGCCTCGCCGCCGGCAAATCGGATCGCCCTGACCTGCAGAGCGCCGGTCGCGTGGTCTCCGGCGGCCGTGGCGTGGGCTCGGCCGAGAACTTCAAGATCATCTACGACCTCGCCGACAAACTCGGCGCCGGCGTCGGCGCCTCGCGCGCGGCAGTCGACGCTGGCTACGTGCCCAACGAGATGCAGGTCGGCCAGACCGGCAAGATCATCGCCCCGGAGCTGTACATCGCCGTCGGCATCAGCGGCGCGATCCAGCACCTGACGGGCATCAAGGACGCCGGCACGATTGTCGCGATCAACAAGGACGGTGAAGCGCCGATCTTCGAGATCGCCGATATCGGTCTGGTCGGCGATCTGTTCAAAATCCTGCCGGAGCTGGAAGCCTCCTTGGCGGCGAAAACCTGATGTCTCTTCCCAACACAGAGGTCGAGACGCTCGGTCTTGACGTCCCGCCGGGCCAAGCACACTACCGTGCCTATATCGGCCCTCCGGGCGACTACGATCTTGTGGCAGCGATGACATTCGGCCTGCTGACGATACTGGGGCTGCGCCAACACCACCGTTTGCTCGACATCGGCTGTGGCTCTCTACGGGTAGGCCGGCTGCTGATTCCTTATCTCAATCGCGGGTGTTACACAGGGCTGGAGCCGAATGCCTGGCTGATCCAGGACGGCATTGATCGCGAGGTCGGCCAGGACCAGATCAGGATCAAAGAACCACACTTCGTGATTGCCGACAACGGCGCCGGCCTCGCCGAGGACGACAAACGCTTCGAATATCTCCTCGCCCAGTCCATCTTCAGTCATTGCGGCGTTGATCTGCTGGATCGCTGGTTGTCGGAAGCCTCACCGCTCCTGGTCGATTCCGGCGCCTTGGTCGCGACGTACGTGGACGGCCCTGTTGATACTGATCGAAGCGGCTGGATCTACCCCGAATGCGTGGCATTGAGCGAGGCAACCGTCGGCGATACCGCTCGCAAGTACGGATTACAGTTCGTGCCGCTCGATTGGCACCACCCAAGACAACGCTGGGCCTTGTTCGCGAAACCTGGTTTCGATGCGGATTGGTTTCGTGGGCGCGTATTGTCCTGGAACGATTGTTTCTCCCGCCTCGACGATCGAAGGCAAACAATCGCTGGCACCTGACCGTCAAAACGGCAACGGCGCCACAAGCGTCAGTACGGCATCGATGACCAGGGTTTTGGGCGTTGACCAAAGCCCTGTCACCGGGGTGATGGCCTTGCCCCCGCGCACTCGAATCTGTGCTTGGGCCATTCAGACCAACATCAGGCTGCGCTCTGTCAGGGCGCAGCGATGGCCCGCGCAATTGGAGCGAGCGGGCCTTCCCACTTGTAGCGCTCATCGTCCAACCGTCTTCGCATCCAGCGAAATACCTCTGATGCGGGCCGCTTGCCGTTGCAAGGATTCTCAGACTCCATTCTCGTGAATCTGGCTTATCCAATCCGTCCGGATTGCTGTCGCGGCTTAAAGCCGGCTCCAGTAAGAGCCTGTCCGCTCGCCCCTTGGCTTCGCGTTGAAGCCTGTAGCTGGTTCTTACTGAATTGGCGGCAACCCTGGAGCCCATATGTCCATAAAACTCAACCTCTCTGCGATTCTACTGATCGCTTTCGGCTCGATCGGTATCTGTGATGCCAGCGAGCCGGGCAAAAATATCGAAGCAACACCCCAGAAGGTAACCCTCAGCGCCAAACAGCGCGGCGACCTGGCCCGCAGCATTGTTCGTAAATGGGCGCCTGCAGTGCAGAACCAGGGCGGAAGCGTCAACGAATGGGCGTTGAAAATCGGTCGATTCGTCGGTACCGCTGATGCCATCAACGTCCAGCAGGCCGCCGCCATGCCGACATACCAGTCGATGATGGGCGTCCTGCAGGGACAACCCGCCGCAAGCGAAAGCATCCAGAAAGCCGTCGCTTCAGGTGGACAGATCACGGCAGCATTGCTTGGCAGCACGATCGCCGATACCACTTACACACCGCTGCCGAACGGCCGTTGCCGGATCGCCGACTCGCGCGTGATCAATTCGATGACATCGCCCAGTGTCGTGCGCGGCATCGATGTCGAGGACACCACCAGCTATACCTCACAAGGCGGCAGTGGTTCTACTGCAGGTGATGGCGCCGTAAATTGTGGCATTCCCAGCTTCGCCACTTCCTTTGCAATCAGCGTCACCGTGCTGCCACCGCCCGGACAGGAAGGTATCTTCAAAGTCTTCCAGAATGGCACCTCGTATACGACCGGTAACACGGTTTTCTTCACCAACGGCACTTCCGGGACGACAAGCGACCTGATTGTCCGTTCTTGCCAGTCGTGCGCACTTGAGCTTTCCATCTTCTCGAATGCCCAGACGCACTACGTGCTCGACGTCATCGGCTACTTCATGCCACCGGAAGCGACTGCATTGCAGTGCTTAGAGACCGCAGAGGACATCACCCCGGCACCCGGCGTCGCCGCAGGCGATACCGATAACAGGTTTGCTCCCGCATGTCCTGCCGGCTACACACAGACTGCAACCAACTGCAAGGCAACCAGCTTTCTTATGCCGATCGTCTATAGCGCGGGCGGAACCTGCTCGGCGAGGAACAACAGTTCGGGCGTTCAATATCTGAAAGCTTCGAGGACCTGTTGCCGCGTCCCGGGTCGCTGATCTGAACCCGAAGTACGACGACACCCGAAAGCCGGCCACGTGCCGGCTTTCGGTTTTTTAGGACTACCGCATTGCACAAGCACGAGTTTGATACCCCATCGGTAGACGTTCGCTGGAAACCCGTCATACCTGCAGGCTAGAATCGGGCGGCGACACGGATGTTCGCGAACTGTGCGTCCGATCCCACTCGGGATGCGGGCTCATTCTCAACCTTGCCCCACAGAAACGGTGCCACAGGGTGTTCAAGCTGACGCTTGGGCGTATCCTTACGCTTCACCCTGAAACCCGGGGCCCCGTATGTCGAGAACACTCCAAATGCGCAAACCTATTCTCTGCATGACCGTCGCGCTGGCCATTGCCGGCTGCGCCGCTGACCGGCAGGACGCCCAGCTTTCGTCTTCCCCGGCCCAGACGGCCTCGGCAGATGCGCTGATCCAGAAGCAGGCCAGTCCGTCCCAAATCAAGCGAACCGCGTTCGCGTCTCTGCCTGATCGCGGCACTCTTCTCGCTTTCGAACAGGGTCTGCAGCCGATCCACCGGGGCGCTGACACCTACCATGCCGTGAAGCTGAGCGAAGCGCATGCCTTCAATGCGGCCGCACCGGGCAAGTCGATCGAATTGCCCACGCCATCCGGCGGCATGATGAAGATCGACTACCAGCGCATCGAGGAAGGTCTCGACGGGAACTGGTCATGGGTCGGCAAAACTCAAGATGGCCTTGATGCAGTCATCACCTTCGGTGAAAAAGCCGTGTTTGGCCGCATTGCCCAGCGCGATACCGAAGCCCTGCGCCTGACCATGTCCGCCGGTCGTTCGTGGCTGGTAGAGACCGACCCGAGCAAACTGTTCGACGGCAATCTGGGCCGCGATGCCGACGAGTCCGACGCATTGATCCCGCCCAGTGTCGCGGCTGCCGTCAGCGCCAAGAAACTGAGCGCTGCAGCGCAGACCGCTGTCGGAGACGCTGCTGTCGGGCCAGCAACGACTGTCGACGTGGTACTTGGATTCACCGATGGCATGGTGACCAAATACGGTAGCGTCGCAAATGCGAATACGCGTTTGGCCAACCTGATGGCCCTCACAAATCAGGCCTATGTCAACAGCCAAGTGACTTCAAGAGTGCGTCTGGTTCGTACGGTCCAGATCAGCTACACCGATACCAACAGCAACGAAACTACACTTGAGGCGCTGACCGGTTACACCTGCACGACCTCCGGTTGCTCGCCGCAAACGGTTCCCACGGCACTGGTGCCTTTGCGCACCGCTCGCGATACCTACGGCGGCGACCTTGTGTCACTGGTCCGGCCCTTCCAGGCACCACAACACCAAGGCTGTGGCATCGCCTGGTTGCTTGGCGGCGGCGGCTTCACGATCGACAATACGGATGCACCGTTCGGATATTCCGTCGTCAGCGATGGCTCCGACAAAGACGAAACCGACGGCCGCACCTATTTCTGCCGTGAAGAAACGCTCGCTCACGAGCTCGGCCACAACATGGGCCAGCAACACAACACCGAAGACAGTGGCGGCGACTCCGGTACGCACGCTTACTCCTACGGTTACCGCGAATCCATCACGACCGGCTTCTATACCGTGATGGCTTATCGCCTGGCGAACAGCAGCCAGTTTTCGATCAGCTATTTCGGTAACCCGAGCATCAATTACGCCGACACCAATCGTCCGACCGGCACGGCAACCGCAGACAATGCCCGCAGCCTGAATCTGTCGATGCCGTTGGTCGTGCAATTCCGTGCAGCAGTGGTCGCATTCGGCAGCACCGCTCGCAATGACTTCAATGGCGACGGCTTGTCCGAGATCTATTGGAAAGAAAGCGCAACAGGTGAAAGCTACATCTGGAGGCTGAACGCTCGCTCGATCACTGCCTCCGGCAGCGTCCACGTCGAATCGGACCCGTCCTGGAAAGTGATCGGCTTCGGTGACTTCAACGGTGATGGTCGTTCCGACGTGTTCTGGCGTCATGCTGTCAACGGCCAGAACTACATCCATCTGATGGATGGATTGCAGAAACTCCCCGGCTCGGGCTTCTCACAGTTCGTGACGGACCTCAATTGGGAAGTTGCTGCCATCGGCGATTTCGATGGCGACGGCGACTCGGACCTGTATTGGAAGAACTCCGCCAGCGGTGCATGCATTATTTGGTACATGCAGGGCTTGCTGCCCGCGCAAACGCGGGTGGTACATACCGAGCCTGACGCTTCCTGGAAGATCGCCGGCACTGGCGACTTCAATGGCGATGGCATTTCCGATATTCTCTGGCGTCACAGCGGCAACGGCACTGTTTTCATGCATCGGATGTCCGCAACGGGCGTGAATCCGACCGGCACCGGTACCGTTGGCGTGGTCAGTGATCTGAATTGGCAGATCGTGGCCATTGGTGATTTCAACGGCGATGGCAACAGCGATATCTACTGGCGCCATTCGCCCGATGGTCTCAACTACATCTGGACCATGAACGGCCTCACCCAGACCGCAGTCGCGCTGACCAGCATCGTTGCCGACCAGAACTGGAAAGTGGTTTCCAGCGGCGACTACAACGGTGACGGCAAGGACGACATCTTCTGGAGGAACAGTGCAGACGGCTCCAACTACATGCATCTGTTGGATGGCTCCAATGTGCTCAGCAGCACCGGCCCGGTACAAAGCGTGCCCAGCCTGAACTGGAAGGTCATGGGCGGAGCGACTTTCGACTGACACGTCAGTCGTAACAGCGCGGTACCGCCAACAAAACGGCCAAAGCTCTGCTTTGGCCGTTTTTTTATGCCTTGCCGCCCAGTCTCGCATCAGCCTGGAACCTTGACCTGCATCTGATCGCCTCAGCCATTCAAAAAAGGCTCCACCATCAGCCATGGCGCTGCGAATTTGCACTGGCTGCACTCGCGGACCAGCTGCAGCCCAGTGTTTGCGGAGTCGGTATACTGATCACCGAATCATCCGACGTCAGTCCGGCATGCAGAAAAACATCGTCCCCCTGAACGACTTGATGCGGCGCACGGCATCTTTTCGAAATGATCTCCTCGCCATTTCATCCGCCTTCTTCGAAAGCGGGCGTTATGTCCTCGGAGGCGGAGTAGAGGACTTCGAGCGGCAGTTCGCTGCTTATTGCGGCGTACCACATTGCATCGGCGTGGGGAATGGCACCGATGCATTGGAAATCGCCTTGAAATCCATCGGTGTCGAAGCCGGGGACAAGGTCGCCTTGTGCGCAAACGCCGCCATGTACGGCACGACCGCCGTCCTTGCTTGTGGCGCCATTCCGGTTTTCGTAGACACCCTTGCGACAACTGCGACCATGTGTCCCGAGCAGTTGAAAGAGAACGCCCTCGCATCCGGGCCGATCAAAGCCATACTGGTCACGCACCTTTACGGACGACTTGCCGATATCGATGCGATCTGCGAATTCGCCAAAGAAAACGGAATTGCCGTTGTCGAAGACTGTGCTCAAGCGCATGGGGCTGCCACACCCGATGGCCGCCGTGCAGGCAGTTTTGGTGACGTCGCGAGTTTCAGCTTCTATCCGACCAAGAATCTCGGCGCCTACGGCGACGGCGGCGCAGTCGTTTCGCGCAATCCGGATATTGCAGAAAAAGCGCTCCGACTTCGCCAGTACGGCTGGGCTACAAAGTACCGGAATGTCATGCTCGGAGGCAGGAACAGCCGCCTGGATGAACTACAAGCCCGCTTCCTGCTCGTAATGCTGCCTTTTCTCGACGAATGGAATCAGAAGCGTCGGTGCATCGCCGCCAGATACAGTGAGGAAATCAAGCATCCGGAGATTACGGTCCCTGATGCTGCCGGGGAGGATAATGTTGCGCATCTGTGTGTAGTCCGCTCGGAAAGGCGCGATGCACTTCGCGAGCATCTCACTGCCCACGGCATTCAAACCGACATCCACTATCCCATTCCGGACCATCGTCAACCCTGCCATCTTGGCCGATTCGATCATCTCTCACTTCCCACAACGGAACGTGATGCATCGATCGTACTGACCCTGCCCTGCTTCCCGGAATTGACTGACATCGAAATCAACCAGGTCATCCAGGCATGCAACGCGTTCTAATCGATACCGACGGCGGCCCGAAATACTCACTCGTTGTCCCCGTCTACCGTAATGAACAGAACATCCCTGCACTGCTCGATGCCATCCGCGGACTTTCCGCAAAATTAGGCCCTCGATTCGAAGCTATTTTCGTGGTCGACGGCAGTCCGGACCGCAGCTATGCAATGCTGCGGAAAATGCTTCCTGACGCAGGCATGCACTCACAGCTGATCGCCTTGAGCCGCAATTTCGGTGCCTTTGCAGCAATCCGTGTCGGCCTGGGGTACGCGAGGGGCAGCCACATCGCCGTGATGAGCGCAGACCTCCAAGAGCCGCCTGATCTCATTCTCACCTTTTTCGAGGAACTCGAAAAAGGAAAGCACGACGTGGCTTTCGGCGTACGCACGGCCAGGCAAGACCCGTGGGCCAGCAAGGTCTTCTCCAAGATATTCTGGTCAATCTATCGGCGCACCGTAATGCCTGACGTCCCAGAAGGCGGAGTCGACATCTTCGCACTGCAAGCTGGCTTCCGTGATGAGCTGCTCCGTCTGGAAGAATCCAACTCAAGTTTGCTCTCACAGCTGTTTTGGCTTGGCGGTGAACGGCTGATGGTTGGATACGAGCGAAGGCACAGAGTGCATGGCAAAAGCGCATGGACTTTCAGCAAGAAAGTCCGCTATCTGAGTGACAGCGTCTTCTCATTCACCAATCTGCCAATCCGGGCAATGACGCTTTTAGGGGCATTGGGCCTGGCATGCGCTGCAGCACTCATGATGGTTACCCTTTTTGCGAAGCTTACGGGGCTGATTGAAGTGCCCGGATATGCTGGGATCGTGCTGGCCATTCTGTTCTTCGGCGCCTTGAATACCTTCGGTATAGGTATTGTCGGCACTTATGCTTGGCGCGCATTTGAAAACACCAAACGTAGGCCGCTCGCAATTGTGCAGAGCCGGGACACTTATTGAGGCCGTCATGGATCCAGCCTTTATTCACGAAAAAGCCATTTGCGAAACAGACCGGGTCGGCGCTGGCACCAAAGTGTGGGCATTTGCGCACATCCTGCCTGGCGCTGTGATCGGGAAAGATTGCAACATCTGTGATGGTGTTTTCGTGGAGAACGATGTCGTCGTCGGCGACCGCGTCACCGTCAAATGCGGCGTACAGCTATGGGACGGCATCAGGCTTGATGACGATGTCTTTGTAGGGCCCAACGCGACGTTCACCAACGATCGCTTTCCCAGAAGCAAAAAGTATCCGGAAGCCTTCGCTCAGACCATCATCGAAAGCGGGGCATCGATCGGCGCTAACGCGACAATTCTTCCAGGCGTGCGAATCGGATCAGGCGCCATGATCGGCGCGGGAGCGGTCGTCACCAGATCCGTACCTGCCAATGCCATCGTAGTCGGCAATCCTGCGCGGATTACAGGATATCTGACCAACGATTCGACGTCGCCACGACTGCCACCGAGCCCGAAGCTAGGCACATCGAGCATCGAACCAAAATGCAGGGAGGTCAGCGTGACAAGGATGCCCCGCTACAACGACATCAGAGGGGCCTTATCGGTTGGCCAATTCGCATCCCATCTCCCCTTCTTTCCGAAGCGCTACTTCCTCGTATTCAATGTCCCGTCGCAGGAAACGAGGGGAGAGCATGCACACCACGCATGCCACCAATTTCTCATCTGCGTCAGTGGCTCCGTGCGCGTGCTGGCGGACGACGGCCATGACCGGGAAGAATTCACACTGGACTCCCCCGACCTTGGGCTGCATCTCCCACCGATGATTTGGGGCACACAGTACAAATATTCCTCGGATGCCGTGCTTCTTGTATTCGCATCCGAAGAATACGACGCAGACGACTATATCCGCGAATACAGCGACTTCTTGAAACTTGCCGAAAAAGCCGGTCGCTGATCCGATAATGGAAGACGCAAACAAAAAGAAACCCGGCCAATTGTATGCCCGGGCATTGGAGCCCTTGCGCTTCCTGATCGGCGGCGCAGCCAACACTACCTTCAGTTACAGCTTTTACCTGATCTTTCTGAAGTTCATGGACGCAGTGCCCGCATACACCTTCAGCTTCATCATCGGCATTTTCAGCGGCTATGCCATCAACACATACTTCGTATTCAGATCCCGATGGTCATGGCGGCGATTCGCGGCATTTCCAGCCGTACACGTCGTCAATTACGCGGTCGGCACCATAGTCTTGTGGATTGCTGTCAATCGTTTCAATGTCGACGAAAAACTGGCGCCGATACTGTCCATCTGTTCGACGATACCGATCAATTATCTGCTTTCAAGAAAAATAGTGAAGGGATGAGTCAATCCGAACGCGACAAAAAACTCACTGCACCGTAAGCGGCAATTCCCAGCACGGCACTGAGTTCAGAGCGAAAAAAATGCGGTATTGCCCCACGGCAAGGTCAGCATCGGAGCTCCGCACTTCGAATAGAAGCCGATGCTCTCCTCTTGGCAGAAATCGCTTTTTGTCTCGATACACCGTGTCGCCTGCATCATCGACAATCCTGATCTCGACGATGGATTCAGACTTGGCTCGCCCTTTGAAGACACCAAGCGCATAAAAGATCTCTGCCTGATGCACAGTCGATTTGGGCTGACTGATCAAGCCGTCCGATGTCACTTCAGTGCCTGTCTGTGCATACAGGATCGACACCTTCGGCCGTCGTGCAGGATCAGGCGCGCCCGGAACGTTTTCAACAGAAACAACGTTGGGCGTCTCAGGGCCGGGGGTTTGATAGCAGCCAACAAGAGACATGCAGACCGCTGCCATAGTCAGAACTTTCAAGCCATTGTCGAATGTCATCGGCTAGCACCTGCAGATCGAGGCAGAACACGTGTCTGGCGCAGACGCCCGTTTCGAGAAAGGAAGAGCAGAACCATGAATACAAGCAAGCCAACTGCAATCGAAACCCATGCAATCGTGACTGCAAGCCTCCAGCCTGGAGGCTCGAAATACGTGACCAGACGATATTTCCCGGCGGGCAATTCCCACGACCGCAATACACCAGCAACCGGCCTGGCGGTAATACTGTCGAGACATGAATCTTCTCGACATATTTTCGCACGCCAGCCTGGGTAGTACGGCTCATTTTCAACGACGGCGAGCGGAGAAGCGAGGCTGACCTCATATACAGCGCCATTGCTCCTAAATGCGACCATACGGACAAAGGCCTCGTCAGAAACGCCAGCATGCCGGCATGTCACAAGGCATTCCGATAGAGCTTCGATATCGAATTGAGACAATTTCGGTAAAAGCAATATAGAAGATCGCTTCAACATCCACCGCATTGGCTGTTGCTTTGTTTTTCCCGCAATGGGTAGCGCAGCATCGTACAAGGAACGAAATATTTCAGAACCACGCAGATCTTCGTAACCGAAGGCAGAATATCCTTGCGCATACCAGGAAAAGTTATAGCGACCGTCATACAACGCCGTGATATCGGCAGGCAGCGCCGTCAGAACGTAACGGTCTGGCCTGTATTCAATCGACTCGCCTCGCTCCGTGGAAACAAGATCCCGGATAGTTTCTCCAAAAAGCGCAATCTCCAAAGCATCTGAACGCTCGACCTTCCAGACCCGCTCGGCCCGCACCTCATGCCCGTAACCGGATACGGCAACTGACATGAGCAAAGCAAGGATTGAGATGCAGCCTCGAATCGTTGGCGAACTACTCTTCGGGCTGAGAAAAACGAACACAAGAAAAAATACGATTGAGATCAGAGGCCATAGAAATGCCTCGATGGGCTGACCAACCACCCATCCCAAGAAAAAGAGAGCGATGACGACGGTTGATGCAAATGCAACAGCAACTGCCGATCGACGGTTATCACAGTGCAACAAAGCATCAGCCCCACTTGCAGCGAACATGAAGAGCGCAAGATGGAACACCGGCCTGAAATCCGGGACATGGAAACGACTGACGTCCATGAGTGGAAACATTGAAATGAAATCTTGCAAACTCTTCGCCCCGACCATCGGAATGATGCCGATGACAAGAAACAGATATGGCAAAGCCGTTCTCTGCTTTTGGGATAGACCAACCAGAGAAAGGAACAGAATCGGTAATGCAATGAAGATATCCCGCATGCTGATATCGTTGGACATGAAATCAAGATCAAAGTCCAGCACGATTGACGTGAGCAACCCCCAGTCCAGACCCACAATGGCTCCCGGACTCTTTCTGAAATTGTCGGCATCAACCAGACTTGGCACGAACTTGACAGCAGCAAGGCCACTGGCAGTCACCGCTGCCGCAATCATGACCAGAGAAACCAGTAGAACGTTGCTACCTTCGCGCCTTGCATTCACCAGATGAATGAACACGATCGCAGCGCAAGCATATCCAGCCGAGACGATCATGCCCGGGTAGCTGCCCACCAGGAACTGCCAAATCACCACGACACACAATAAAAAACGCCAGCCATCAACGCGACAACACAGCCGATCGACAACAATGAACAGCCACGGCATGAGAGCCGTTCCTCGAACGATGTCCACGTGCTGCGCATTCGAGAAAAAAGCCGGGCTGAATATATAGGCCAGACATCCAGCGGAGGCCATCAAACGATTGGCACCAAAACGTCTCAAAAAAACATAGATCCCGACACTCCCGACAAATATGTGTGCGATCTGCAGCCTTGTGGCACCGACTACGTCATAGGGCCAGCCAAAAAAATCGAACAGATATTGCGGCAGGTACCACGTTCCATCCTGGAGGCTGAGGTGCCCTGGGATACCGAACCCACCCCATGGCATCCACAAAGGGGGAGACAAGAAGGTTCCCTCACGCATGCGAGCGATGGCGTGAGTGAGATAGGGGCCTTGAAAATCCCAGGGAAAGGTTGATTCCCCAAGAATGAAGGAATAGAAAACAACAAATACAGTTGCGAACGCCAAAAGCAGCGGCGACATGTCATTTTTAAGGAAAAACTTCATCTCTCAGATTCCGCTCAGGCACGCAAGGTGCGATCTGACCCTGCAAGCCATTGCGCTTCGTCGCCTATCGTCTTCGCGACCGGGTAATAACTATCCAGAACAGCCTGTCTGGCGGCTTGCTTTTGGGGGTCGTACGGAATGTGGTAGATGGAAGTTGTTTTTTGGCAAAACTTGAATTTTCCACTGCGGCTGTAGCGACGCCACAACTCCCAGTCTTCGAGATTTTCAAGCGCTTCATTGAATCCACCGTGCAGCAGATACAGCTCACGCTTGAAAAGAACGGCCTGAATTGGAATGTAATTGTATTGCTGCATCAATGCGTAATCGAACTCTCTGCGCATTTCCGGAAGAGTACTGTGAACAACCTCAACGTATTGAGCCGGACTCATCTTGTCTGGCTCAATCTTGGTTTCCCATGCCAGTGAATAGCACGCCTCCATTTCAGGACTTTCGAGATGCTTGGAGACCAGATATTCGACATGCTCTGCGTACAACAGATCATCGTCGTCAAGGAAACAACAGTATTGGCCTCTCGATTCATGTAGACCAATATTCCCCGTCATACACCGATTGGACTCAAGCCCCTCAGTACCGAAATAACGAATATTGAGCCCCAGCTCTCGCGACAAAACGGCAACATCGTCTCTGAGCGTGGCACCTTTATCTTCGACGACAACCACCTCGATATTGGTATAAGTCTGATTGGCAATCGAGATCAGCGCTTGCCGCAATAGTGGGAAGCGCCCGTGATAAGTGCGCACAATGATTGAGACCAGAGAACGATCTGCCGCAACAGTATCGATCGTTTCGAACGCTCCTTCACGGCGAATACCATAGTCCCACTTGGCGAAAGGTATTCTTAAATCATGCGCTCTTGACCTGCTAAGCAGAAATCCAAATGATTTTGTGATAAGCCTCAAGGTGTTCTTCAGATACCCTGGATAGACACCCTGTTGTTTTGCCGCTCTGCCCAGCTCCATCCACATCCATGGGATGCCTGCAATATCGACAAGGCCACCAAAACGAAGCCTCATCAGCACATTTGCCAATGTGCTTCCATGAAACTGAATGGGCTTGAACGCATTGGCTTCGACATATGTATCGTGATGAAAAACTGCGCGCGGAACGTACACCAGTTCAAATCCCCGGGCTCGCAGCCGATAAGACAAATCAACATCTTCGCCATACATGAAAATGGCATCATCGAATCCACCGACTGCGCGATAGCTGGATGACCGGAATAAAACGCAGGCGCCCGAGACCCACGTCGTTTTCATTGTCACAGGGTCATAGTATTTTGGATGTTCGTATGGCGTCTGCCTAAACTCCCATGCGGCGATCGATTCTTTCGAGTTCTCCACAGCCTTGAAAATTTCATGGAAGCTTTGCTTTGGAAAGCGACCATCCACATTGCACACCAGAAAATAATCGGCGTCAGAGAGTGAGAAATTATGATTATGCCCTGCGCCAAAGCCTTGGTTTCGTCCACGGGAATAGACGACATCCATGAATCCTGCAGCGTTACCTCCGAGCAGCCGGTCGACTTCCTTTCGAGTTCCGTCATCAGGACTATGGTCGCGCAGAAGCATCCTCATGTTGCTGCGCGGATAATCCAACTCCAACACTGATTCGAAAAAACCTTCCAGCCACACACTGCTGTTGTAGAGCACAATCGATATATCCACGACCGGCTCTATTGAAGCCGACGATGGCCGAGGCAGATATGACGGTGCATCGGACCAACGATCCTTTGCTAGCATCTGAATGTCTGAAGAAATGGCCTGTCCGTTGACACCACTCCTCGCGACGCCATAGAAGTTTCTGACACGGTCGACCCTGGCCTGTTTGGAAGGCCCATCGCCAGGCAGCGCAAGCAGGAACCATTTGACAGCACGCTTCACAACTCTTTTCGCCAATCGCAACAAGATGAATGGCAAAGCAAACAGCGCTCTCGTGAAGCGACCTCTGCGCATCAATCTTTCATTGGCCTCTTTCAAAAGACTGATCTGCGCCTGCAAACCGTCCAACAACCGTCTGTTTTCTGCTTCTTTTTCCACACCCTCCCGCACAAGCACTTCGATGTCCTGCTGGAGGCGTGCCGCTTCAACGTGTATCGAGCCTATTTCCTGCTTGATCCCCGCAAAATGTCTCTGCATTTCAGGCAATACATTCGAGACGAGAACAGCTGAAGACTCCGCTTGATCACGCAGCACCGTCAGTTCCGAAAGCGCACTTTCGTAACCGACGACAACACGGGCCAGAGCTTCCGCCTGAGCATCTGCTACCTGCTCACGGCGCAGTATCTTCTCTTCCGCACACTCAAGCCGATCCACGATACCGGCAACAACGGTGGCCTCTGCATCACTCTCACGATTGAGCCTACGGATCTCCAAGTGCGCGTTTGTTTCCCGGATCCGCGTTTCATGCAAATGAGACATGACGTCCTCCAATGCCACCGCATGTGTCTTCCACAACCGCTCGAACTCGGCCGCATGACAGGACAGCGTTTCCCAACCCGATTTTCGCGTGGAGATATCCTTCAGAGCAGCATAAGTCTCAACAGCGAGAGCGGAAAAAATACTTTTGGGCGCAGCAATCTGTTCGGCTATGTGATGCTTGTCTTCACGAGCGAAACAATCCTCGATTCCCGGCCCTTGGATAACAGAAGGCAGTGCGATCGAAAGATCCTCCAGCATTCGGCAAAGCTGTTTCCGGGGGGCTTCGAGCAACTCGTCATAGATCGCTACCGTTCTGGCTGCTTCGGCCGTATTCGCAATCGCATCGAATACATAGCGAAGCCAGAGCAGTTCACCGAAGCTGATTCCCCAGCCATTTCTCGCCTGAAGGGATGACGCGACCTCGAGCGGATGCCGCACAGCCAGGATGTATGTCTGCCGTACTTTCAAGCTTGCCAGCGTCGATCGCCAGAGCGGAAGCAGACGGCACACCCTCGGATCCTTGAACACCCAGCGAGGCTCGCCCGAGAATTCAAGACCAACCCCGACCGTCAATTCATCAAGTATACGAGCGCAGCTTTCGGTCGACTGCCACCCCTCCGGCATTGGGCGCGGGTCATCCCAGTTGATGCCAAGCTCGGCCAATAACCGCTCATGCAGATCAACGAAACGCCGGTTCTCCCAGAAGCCCCGCACGTTATCGTGAGATGGCGGCAACAGCTCTTTACCCAGAGCAAAGCCGATACGGGCAAGTGCGGCAGTAAGCGCGGAAGTGCCGCTACGATGCATGCCCGCGACAATGAGCGCAACCGATCCCTCGACAGAGCCCGGGCCAATCATCGCGCAATCTCGATCTGCGGGACGAACTCGAAATCAACGAATCCTGTCATCGGGCGCTTTGATTGTCCTACTCTGAAAATGCCGATATCGATTCTGCGGTCAATGAATTCTTCGCCTTCAGCCATCCTGGCCAAGACACCTGCGTTCATGAAGTACACGCCGCGCGCAAGCATGCATCTGAAGACGAATCGCGCATCCAGAATATCTCCCGCTTCGACAGCAGCAATCGCATCATGGGATTGAGCAGTGACAGTGCCTCCCAGTTCGGCACCCGTTACCGTTTTGATCATCATTCCGCAGCGAAGGCCATTGAAATTCTTTTCAAACTTGATGCTATATCTGCACACATAGCTTTCTCCCGACACCAATACATTGACACGTCGACCATCAAGCGTCTCGATGCGGACATCCGAAATGCAGGCACCCCGACTTTCATAGGCGATACTGGAAGCGACAACCAATCCCTCGTCCCAGTACGCCTGTTGATCGCTGTATGTCTGTAGCGTTTCCGAGGACGGTTGCTGACTGCGGCCAGCAACTGCAGGCGCTTCGCGCGAAGCCTTGATCTCATCGCGGATCGCCCGCACAGACTCCTGCGGTGCATGAAGCATTCTTTGATATTGCGAGACAATCGTCTTCGGCTCCCCCGTAGCCAGCAGTTCTCCTTGATCGACAAGCATTGCCCGATCACACAGATCCACCACAGCCGTTGCGGAGTGCGAGACAAAGAGTATCGTCGCTCCCTTCTCTTTGATGGCTTCGATCCGGGCGAAACATTTCCTCTGGAATGCCTCATCTCCCACCGACAACGCCTCATCCACGATCAGGATATCGGGATCGACGTTGATGGCGACCGAGAATGCCAAGCGGACATACATTCCGCTCGAATACGTCTTCACCGGCTGATCGATGAATTCACCGATACCGGCAAATGCAGCGATATCATCAAACCGCCGCTCGATTTCGTCGCGCGCCAAACCAAGGACGGTGGCATTGAGGAACACGTTTTCGCGACCGGTGAACTCAGGATTGAAACCAGCACCGAGCTCCAGCAACGCAGCGATGCGTCCGCGCACCATGACCTCTCCGGTGCTTGGGGTGATGATTCCACAGACGATCTGCAGCAAGGTGGATTTTCCCGATCCATTCTGGCCGACGATGCCGACCGTTTCTCCTCGGCGTATGGAAAATCCGATATTTTTGAGTGCATGAAACTCACGGTACCAGCGCTTCTTATCGCCCGGCATCAGCATCTGCATGAGTCGATGATGAGGCTTGGCATAGACCGGGAAAGCTTTGGAGAGCCCGCGCGCCTCGATGACGATGTTAGAGGACATCGGCGAATCCTTTGCGCGTGACAGCGAACCACGCGCGCCCCGCATAGGCAAGGATCAGCGCCAGAACCAAGTAGATGCCCAGACCGACCCAATTCGGCATTCGTCCCCAGAGCATGACTTCACGAGCCTGATCGATGATGAAGGTCAGCGGGTTGCACGCGAAGACCCAACGATAGGATTCAGGAACGGAATCAAGAGGCATCATCGCCGACGACAGAAAAAGCAATGCCATCGACACCACACCCGTGACTTGAACGATATCCCGGAGATACACGCCGACTGATGCCAGGATCCAGGAAACACCGATCGTAAGCACGATCAACGGCAACATGACGAGCGGAAGGAACACGATGGTCCACGCAAAATCGCCATCCATCGCCAATCGAAGCAAAACGAACACGATGGAATTCATTGCCGTGTGGAACAGCGCAGCCAACAACATCGGCCATGGCAGGATCTGCAGTGGAAAAATCACCCGTTTGACGAAATTTGGATTTCCCAGGATCAGCGTAGGCGCACGATTGAAACACTCGGCAAAAAAACCGTGCACGATCAGGCCCGAAAAAAGCACGATCGCGAAAGAGGTATGACCCGCCTGGACTTGTGGCCAGCGGCCACCCATGACCGTTCCAAACGCGAATGCATACACGCAGAGCAGCAGGAAAGGGCTCAATAAAGACCAGAACAAGCCGAAGCTTGCACCGCGATATCGACCGAGGACCTCTCGCTTGGTGAGCTCAGCAATCAACGAACGATGCGCAATCACATCAAGAAATGGTCTGAACAAAATTCCGCGCGTCCGTGGGTAGGCTCCACCCTCTTGAGCTGGATTGTCTGGCGGGAAGTCAGAGTGCGTTGGCGAGGTCATTGCGCAGATCTTCCAGCGATTCCACGCCAACGCTGAGGCGCACGAGGTCATCGTGCATCCCCAACGCAGCTCTGCGCTCAGGCGGCACGGAGGCATGCGTCATCACCGCCGGATGATTCACCAGGCTTTCCACACCGCCGAGCGATTCGGCGAGGGTGAACAGATGGGTGCGCTCGCAGAAACGTTTGGCGCCCTCGAAGCCACCCTTGATGCGGATCGAGACGATGCCGCCGAAACCATCCATCTGCCGTGCGGCAAGCGCGTGCTGAGGATGATCTTTCAAGCCGGGGTAAATGACTTTCTCAATCGCTGGATGGGTCTGCAACCATTCCGCCAGCGCCTGCGCGTTCGCGCAATGCGCCTGCATGCGCAGGTGCAGCGTTTTCAGGCCGCGTAACGCGAGAAAACTGTCGAACGGCCCCTGCACCGCACCGACCGAGTTCTGCAGGAATGCCATTTGCTCGGCCACTTCCGCGTTGTCGCCGACCACCACCATGCCACCGACCATGTCGGAATGGCCATTGAGATATTTCGTGGCCGAGTGCATGACGATGTCGGCGCCGTGTTCGAGCGGACGCTGCAGGATCGGCGAGGCGAACGTGTTGTCCGCGACCATCAACAGGCCATGCTTTTTGGCAATTGCACTCACTGCCATGAGGTCGACGATCTTGAGCATCGGATTGGTCGGCGTTTCGACCCACACCATCCGCGTATTCGGCTTGATCGCTGCCTCGAAGGCAGCGGGATCGGTGAGATCGGCGAAGCTGAAATCCAGCCCGGCGCTGCGCCGGCGCACGCGTTCGAACAGGCGAAAGGTACCGCCGTAGACATCATCCATGCAGACCACGTGGCTGCCGCTGTCGAGCAGCTCGAGAATGGTCGATGTCGCTGCCAGTCCCGAGGCGAAGGCGAAGCCGCGGCTACCGCCCTCAAGACCTGCGACACAGCGCTCGTAGGCAAAACGGGTGGGGTTATGCGTCCGGGAATACTCGAACCCCTGATGTACGCCCGGGCTGCTCTGGGCGTAGGTCGAGGTCGCGTAGATCGGTGTCATCACCGCGCCTGTGGTCGGATCGGGCGACTGCCCGGCATGGATGGCCTTGGTGCCGAGCCCCCAATCCTGGGAAGCTTCGGCGTGATCGGGGTGATCGGTCTGGCTCATCTGGCGCGACTCCGGAAAAAGACCGCGAATTTTAGCACCGGGCCGGAACCCGGTAGAGGGTCACTGAACCCGACGGCGGAGCCAGTTCAGCAAGTCGATCCGGGTGATCAGGCCCAGGAAGCGGTCACCGTCCATGACGATGACCACATGGCCTCGGTCGAAGACCGGCAGCAGGGCTTCCACCGGTGAGCGGACGTCGAGCATGTCGAGCTTGCTGACCATCGCGGTCGAGACCGGATCGCGGAAACGCGCCTCGTCGCCATAGACATGCAGCAGCACATCGCTTTCGTCGAGAATGCCGACGATCCGCTCGCCGTCCATCACCGGCAACTGCGAGATCTCATACAGCTTCATGCGCTGGTAGGCAGTGACCAGCAAATCGTTCGCGCCGACCACGACCGTGTCGCGCTGGGTGTATGGACGCAGGATCAGGTCGCGGAGATCACCGTGCTGTTCCCGTTCGAGGAAGCCGTTGTCGAGCATCCAGTAGTCGTTGTACTGCTTCGACAGGTACTTGTTGCCTGTGTCGCAGACGAACACCAGCACATTCTTGGGGGTGGTCTGCTCGCGGCAGTATTTCAGAGCTGCGGTCAGCAGGGTGCCGGTGGAGGAGCCGCCGAGAACGCCTTCGGAACGCAGCAGTTCGCGAGCGGCGAGAAAGCTTTCCTTGTCGGTGACGGCATAGGCCTTTTTGACCCGGCTGAAATCAGAAATATCGGGCAGAAAGTCCTCGCCGATGCCCTCGACCATCCAACTGCCCGATTTCTCGTTGAGACGACCGTCGTTGATGTATTCGGCGAGGATCGAGCCGACCGGATCGGCCAAGACCAGTTCGGTGTGCGGCGAATGCTCAGCGAAACAGCGGGACAGGCCGGTCATGGTGCCCGAGCTGCCGCAGCCGAAGACGATGGCGTCCAGGCCGCCGACCTCCGACATCTGCCGCAGGATCTCGGGGCCGGTGCCGAATTCGTGCGCCGCCGGGTTGTCCGGGTTGCCGAACTGGTTGATGAAGTAGGCACCGGGGGTTTCACGGGCGATCCGTGCGGCCATGTCCTGGTAATAGTCTGGATGCCCCTTCGCCACGTCCGAGCGGGTCAGCACGACTTCCGCCCCCATGGCCTTGAGATTGAAGATCTTCTCGCGGCTCATCTTGTCGGGAACCACGAGCAGCAGCCTGTAGCCCTTCTGCTGCGCAACCAACGCCAAGCCGATCCCGGTGTTGCCGGCAGTGCCTTCGACCAGGGTCGCGCCGGGCTGGATATCGCCGCGCTGTTCGGCGGCCTCGATCATGCGCAAGCCGATGCGGTCCTTGATCGATCCGCCGGGATTCTGACATTCGAGCTTCAGATACAGCGTGCAGACACCGGTATCGAGGCGCTGGGCACGGACGATAGGGGTATCGGCAATCAGGTCGATAACGGAGTCGTGCACCGAAGCGCCGTGGGCCGAAGGAGTGTTCGTCATGCCGTCGCCAATTCGCAGTGGAAAGGCCGGATTATCGCATCGTCGGCCGATTGGACGGAAAGACGGTCAAATCCCGCCCTCTCCCCGGAAAAACGGACGGCGGCGAAACATCGCCGCCGTCTGCTCGAAGCAAGCCGCCGCAGCGGCGATGTCAGTGGTGCAGTTCCTCGTACATCCTGGTCAGACGATCCTTTGCCGCCAGCTTCTCGCGCTTCATCTGCATCAGGCGGGTGTCGTCGATCGGCAGCACGCCAAGCTCGGCATCGAGCACCTGTTTATCCAGTTGTTTGTGGCGATGGTAAAGCTGGCGGAACTCGGTATTGGCCTTCATCAAAGCTTCGAGTTCGGTTTGGGGTTGCGCTTCGAACATGAATTCCTCCTCAGGGCACGATGATCGACTCGGCCATGACGGCCGGGTCTTGGATTGGACAATAGGATTGGACAGTTGATGGGCGGCGAAATTCCATCCGCCAAAAACGACAACGCCCCGGCCGGACAGCGGCACGGGGCGGAACGGGGGAGAGATGGATCTTGGGCACGAAAAGACGATTTACGGTGCGGATGCTCCAGACTGGAACGTCCACAAGCACCTCGCTTGCGGCGGCATTCTCCTGCTGTACGTCTGGCGTCTGCGTCATCGGCTCCGCTCGTCATCAGGAGGGCGGATCAGCCCTCCTGAAATCGACCCTACTCCTCCGCTCCGCACTCGGCAAGCAGCAATCGCACACTTCCGGCCAACCGGTAGCCCGCCGTGTTGCCTGCATCGACAGATGCCATCGAAAATCATTGCAAGTCATGGCAAGGCTATTGATTTTCAATGGGAATCGAATCTTGAACATCAGGCTTCGCATCTCGAAAGACACCGCCTGCGTTCAGCGCTGGGCCGGTTTCGGCGTCGGCTTGGGCTTGGGTTTCGGCTTGGGTTTCGGCTTGGGTTTCGGTTTGGGCTTGGCCGCCGGCTCAAGCACTCCGCCTGCGGTCAATTCGGCCTCACGACGCGCCAGTTCAGCCTCGCGTTCACGCGCCAGACGCAGTTTTTCCGCCTCATCGCCGGCAACGGTATCGAGCAGGCCTTCGGCCTCTTCCCGATTGCGGGACTCGGAAGCCACGGCTTCACGCAGACGCGCAGTTTCCTCGGCCTGGATCTGGGCTTCCACCCGCAGACGCTCGGATTCGGCCCGGGCGCGTTCCGCGTCGCGGCGGCTGGCTTCGACCAGCAGCTCGCTGCGCTCGGTCTCCAATCGCTGCAACTCGGCGCTACCGGACTCCGTGCGGGCCGCAATCTCAGCGGTCTCGACCCGGATCCTGGCGATCTGCAGCGCCTGCGGACGTTGTTTGCGCTTGGCGGCCTGCAGCGCTTGTACCGCCTGACGCGCTTGCAGCCGCTCATAGGCGGCGAAGGCGTTGCGTTGTGGGTCGGTATCGATGACATGCAGACGTTGCCCAAGCCGGGCGACATCGAGGTCCGGCTCGACGGCAACGACCCATGACGGCAGCGACATCAAGCACACGAGACAGAACGAATACGACAGCGACCGGTACGAGCTGCGGGACATCATGGCGTGCCCTCAATACCCAGACGCTGGCGCAATTGGGCGATTTCGGCACGGCGCTGCAACAGCTCGGTGTGCAGCGACGCCTCGCGACTGCGGGCATAGGCGAAGTCGGCTTCGGCAGCCGCCAGTTGCGCCAGCGCGGCCGCATCAGCGTTCTTGCGTGCTGACACGGCCGCCTGGGCCTGCTTCAACGCATTCTTCGCACGAAGCAAAGCGTCTGCAGCGTATTGGTCGGCATCCGCCCTCTCAGCCCGTTGCACTGCAGCCTGTGCCGCATCCAACTCATGGGTCGGCAGCGGCACGCGCGCCGTTGCGAAGATCGGAAACGTGAGCGCTATCACAAGCAACATCATGGAAACAGCGAGACGTGGCCGGTATGGGTGCTGCGGGAGACGCGGCATTTGTGCGAAGCTTGTCGTCATAGGGAGCGTGCCGGTGATTGGATCGATGGCGGGCAAGTCGATCGATCTGCGCGCGCTCATTGTCAACAGCATACGCGGCGGTTGCAACGCTGCGGACTCAAAGCATCGCGGGGAGGTTCATCGATGGACATTGGCTATTTCCTGAAGCTGATGACGGACAAAAATGCCTCCGACATGTTCTTGACCACCGGTGCGCCGGTGCATATCAAGGTCGAAGGCAAGCTGTATCCACTCGGCAACACCGGCCTTCCGCCGGGCATGGTCAAGAAAATCGCCTATTCACTGATGGATGAGGGCCAGGTGCCCGACTTCGAACGTGATCTGGAATTGAACATGGCGCTGTCGCTGTCCGACGCAGGCCGTTTCCGCGTCAACGTGTTCAAGCAGCGCGGCGAAGTGGGCATGGTCATCCGCGCGATCCGCAGCGTGATCCCCACCATTGAAGAACTGCAGCTGCCGCAGGTGTTGAAACAGATCATCATGGCTCCGCGTGGTCTGGTGCTGATCGTCGGCTCCACGGGCTCGGGCAAATCCACCTCCCTGGCCGCGATGATCGACTATCGCAACACCACCGCCGCCGGTCACATCCTCACCATCGAGGATCCGATCGAATACCTGCACAAGCACAAGAAATCGCTGGTGAACCAGCGCGAAATCGGGCTCGACACGCATGCCTTCCACAATGCGCTCAAGAACGCGATGCGAGAAGCGCCCGACGTGATCCTGATCGGCGAAATCCTCGATGCGACCACGATGGAGGCTGCCATCGCCTTCGCCGAAACAGGCCATCTGTGCCTGGCCACGCTGCACTCGAACAACGCCGACCAGACGATCGAACGCATTCTCAATTTCTTCCCGGAAACGGCGCACAAGAACGTGCTGATGAACCTTGCCCTGAATCTCAAGGCCGTGGTCAGCCAGCGCCTGGTGGTGGGCACCGATGGCCGTCGTATTCCGGCTGCCGAAGTGCTGATCAATACACCGATGATCCGCGACCTCTTGCGCCGTGGTCAGGTCCACGAGATCAAGGCTGCGATGGAAGAAACGCTCGAAGATGGCATGGAGTCGTTCGACCAGTGCCTGTTCCGCTTGTGCAAGGAAGGCAAGATCGGGATGGAGGAAGCGCTGCGCGCCGCCGACTCCCGCGACGGCCTCGCATTGAAATTCCGTCTGTCCGAAGGCGGCAGCAGCGAGCATGACCCGTACGCGGTCGCGTTCGACAATGGTGACGGCAGCTCCTCGTTCTCGCACTGAAGCCACAACGCTCGCCTCACAGCAAAACGCCCGGACATCGCACCGGGCGTTTTCGTTCCTGGATACCACCTCCGCACGGAGATCGGCGGGAGAAGGCCGCTCAGGACTGGTCAGCTAGCGTCCGGCTGTTTCTCAGGGCGCGCGGCATCGAATGCCGGCAGCGCGAGGCATTCGGCCTCGATCCGGCGGATCGTCGGATACGGCGTCAGATCGACCTCAAAGCGTCTCGCGTTGTAGACCTGCGGAATCAGGCAGCAATCGGCGATCGTCGGCAGATCGCCCTCGCAGAAACTGCCGGTGGACGGATCGTCGGCCAGCAGCGCTTCGAACGCCTCGAACCCCTCACGGATCCAGTGGCGCACCCATTCGTCGCGCTCGGATTGCGGCGCATGCCACTCCCGTTCGAGGAACTGGAGCACCCGCAGGTTGTTCAAGGGATGGATGTCGCAGGCCACGATCAGCGACAGCGACCTGACCCTCGCCCGTTCGCGAGCCGTCACGGGAAGCAGCGACGCCTGCCCGTCCCAGGTTTCGTCGAGATATTCCAGGATTGCCAACGACTGCCGGATCAGGCGCTCTCCATGCTGCAGCACCGGAATGAGCTTCTGCGGATTGGTATTCACGAACGCTGGGGAACGCTGTTCGCCACCGTTGCGGATCAGATGCACCGGCATCGACTCGTACGCCAGCCCTTTCAGATTCAGGCCGATCCGTACCCGGTATGCGGCGCTGGAGCGCCAGTAACCATACAGCTTCAAGCCTTCTGTCATGCCGCTTCTCCCAGCGTCCGGCGGACCGCCATCAATGCGAAACCGAGCAGATTGAGTCCTCTCCAACGACTTGGATCTTGCGCGAGTGGGTCGTCGGCGGCAAGCCCGATTCCCCGAATCGCATCCACAGGACTGGCTTCAACCAGAATCTGGTCTCCCGTCCGGAGCAAAAAGTCGCGAAGCGCATGATTTTGCTGGAATTTGGCCAGATTGCCCCGAACCACGATGTCGAAGCGATGCGCGTCCCACGCCGCATCGTCGAAGCCGCGCACCGTCCGGCCTGCCGCCTTGGCGGCGGAGGGATCATCCTTTACGAAGACCCGGGCCAGCGCCGCATCGTCTGCGAACAAGCGTGCCTTCTCGGCCATCATCCAATGCTCGGCGGTGGCATAGCGCACGCCATCCAGCAGAAATGGCGCCGGATACCACTGACTGAAGCAGGCCGCCGAAGCCGCCCCATCACCCCGCGGACGATGACCCCAGAAAAACAGGTAACGGAAGCGTTCGCCGGCAACGGTCCGCCTGCACAACGCAGCCGCATCCATCAGGTAGCCGGTCGCTCGATGCGCTGCTCGATTGCGCCAAAAATATCCTGCCCTTCGCGGCTGTGCATCTCGATCCGGACCACATCGCCGTACGACATGAATGGCGTGATCGGCTTGCCCGTTTCCAGGGTTTCAACCGTACGCTTCTCGGCGAAACATGATGCCCCAAGCGAGGTGTCCTGATTGGCGACGGTGCCGGAACCGACGATGGTCCCAGCCGACAGCGGTCGGGTCTTGGCGGCATGTGCGACCAACTGGGCGAAGTCGAACTGCATGTCGACGCCAGCCTCGGGCGCACCGAACCAGGTGTCGTTGACGTGGGTCAGCAGCGGCAGATGCACCTTGTTGTTCTGCCAGGCATCACCGAGCTCGTCCGGGGTCACGAACACCGGCGACAACGCCGAGCGCGGCTTCGACTGCAGGAAGCCGAAGCCTTTCGCCAACTCGTTCGGAATCAGATTGCGCAGGGAAACATCGTTGACCAGACCGATCAGCTGAATGTGCCCGGCTGCCTGTTCCGGCGTCGCCGCCATCGGCACGTCATCGGTGACGATCACGACCTCGGCTTCCAGATCGATGCCGTAGTCCTCGCTCGGCACCCGCACCGGATCTCGTGGGCCGTGGAAGCCTGCACTGACCGCCTGATACATCAGCGGATCGGTATAGAAGCTCTCCGGCACCTCTGCCCCCCTGGCGCGACGCACGCGCTCGACATGCGGCAGATAGGCGCTACCGTCGACGAATTCATAGGCGCGTGGCAACGGCGATGCCAACAGACGCATATCGAGATCGAAGGCGCCTTGTGCCTCGCCAGCATTCAACGCTTCCGACAGCGCATTGAGGCGCGGGGCGACATTCGACCAGTCTTCCAGTGCGCGCTGCAGCGTCGGCGCGATGCCGTCGGCGCGTGCCGCGCGGCTCAGATCGCGGGACACGACGATCAGGGTCCCATCTCTCCCACCTTCTTTCAGACTGCCAAGTTTCATCCGGACCTCGGGAATAGTGTCGAAAATTGGTTTCAATTGTAACTGATTGACTTGTCCGACGGCCTAGCCTTCCGCTTGAAAGCCGCCCGCGCGATATGTCAGCACGAGCGTGTCGCGATAACCGCCCTCTTCCCCTGGCTGTTTCGGCTGTATGGGCGTGGTTTCGTGGATGACCCGCGTGTCGTCGAGTAGCAGCAGACTCCAAGGCTCATGCAAAGTGAAGCGCTGCCCATCCGGGCCATCGGCCTCGAACACTCGCGTTTCGCCACCGCGAATCGCGTGCCGGTCGACGATGAAGACCGCGACGAAATCGACGCCGTCCCGGTGCGCACCCTCGGGTGTCGGCCGACCGATGCCGTCTCGGGTGTCGATCCGGAACTGATGCGCCTCCACATACCAGGGGTCGCGCGGGCGCACTGCAGTGAAACACTGCCCCAATGCCTGCAGCAGCGGCGCCCATACGGTCGACGCGATCGTCCCGGGCGCGATCGGCGCAAACCATCGCTGCAGCCCGCCATGCAGTGCGTTGTAGTCCACTGGCTGGTAGTGAGCCCGATGCGGCGCCTGTTCGCACCCATCGGCACTAACCACGAAGCACGCGTGCCGGCGCTGGCGATAGCGCCCACCGTCACGCAGATATTCATCCGCCGGCAAATCGCCCCAACTCGAAGACAGCGTGCGGAATGCTTCAAGAGAAACGCCACAGAGCACAGCCACATCAGCCGGAGCCAGCACCGCATAACCGCGCTCGCGCAGCGCATCAGTCACATGATCGCGGGAAGTGAACGGCGCGCGGAAAGTGGCGACCATGAGGGGCTCAGGGGTAAGGAGTAATGACGCGAACGGAGGACTCAGGATGTCAGTTTCGATTGTAACTTTCTGAATTGCGGACGTCATCGCAACAGGAAAGCTCCCGAAGGCCCCACGTCACATGACAAGCCTGTTACTTTAGCGGCTCGACCGAGCATGGCGGGGACACGCTCACGGTCTGGCGCCATGATTCATCCTCCTCGTCGACGCTCGAAGCCGCGCTCCAGCGCCTTGTTGCCACAAGGTTTTGGGACTAAAGGAAAGGCCATGTCAAGCAGGATGCTGTTCGATATCGATCATTTGCGCGCTTTCGAAGAAGCGTCGAGCATCGAAGCGTTGACCACAGACATCGATCGCGTGGTCAAACCCCTCGGCATCGACCACTGGGTTTATGCGGTGGACTTGCCGCTGGTCAACGACCATCCGAACCAATTGCATATGGGCACCTATCCTGAAGCGTGGGTCACCCGCTACTTCGAGATGGATTACATCAACATCGACCCGATCATCACCCACTGCCACGATCATGCGACACCGATGTCATGGGATGAGGCGCAACAACACCATCGCCGGATCGTCGACCCGCACCTGCAGAAGATCCGCAATATGTTCAGCGAAGCCCGCGAATTCGGACTCGGTAGCGGTGTCAGCATACCGCTGCACGGACCGGGAGTATCGTGGGGCCTGATGTCGTTCACCTCGAGCCGGCTGACTTCCGAAGACCTCGCAGTGATCTTGCCCGAACTGCACATGCTCGCGCATTTCGCGCACGAAGCCGCACGACAGTTCGTACGCTCGAAAATCCCGTCACGGCTGCCATCGCTCACCAAACGCGAGCGTGAATGCCTGTCCTGGGCAGCCGAAGGCAAGACGAGTTGGGAAATCGGGCAACTGCTGAACATCAGCGAGCGCACTTCGATTTTCCACCTGCAGAACGCAACCCACAAACTCGGCGTCAGCGGCCGTCAAGCGGCGATTGCACGCGCGGTCTCTATGGGGCTGATCGTCTCTTTGAGAAATTGAAAGGAAGCAGGCTCACGACTGTTCCTTCAGCAATCTGCGCAAGATCGACTTACAACAATGAATTGGTTGTTATCTACGTCTAATTTTTAGAACGACCTGTTTCGCTAAAAAACAACAAAAGCATCGATCATCGCTTATACCCCTGTAGATTCGTGGCGCACACGACATCGGAAGCGGACCTGCATCAACCTGTAAGGTCGATCAGCTGCAATATCTGACAGTGGTTCCGCTCACTTACGTCTCCTTTCACAGTGACAAGGGGACACAATGACTTCCATCATGATTGCGCGCGCTGGCGAATATGGGCTGGGCGCACCACTTCTGGACAGCATGTATCGACTCCGCTCGGATGTTTTCCACAGCCGCCTGGGCTGGGAAGTCCGCGTAGAGAACGGACGTGAACACGACTGGTTCGATCTGATCGGGCCGCACTATCTGGTCGCCCATGACGGGGCATCGAATGCATTGGGATGTTGTCGGCTGTTACCGACGCTGGGCCCGAACATGTTGCGCGATATCTTCCCTTACTTACTCGATGGCGACGCACCACCGGCATCGCCTTCGATCTGGGAAGTAAGCCGATTTGCGATCAGTCATCGCTGCTCAGGCAGCGGCTACGGGTTCGGCGATGTGCCGGAAGCCATGCTGACCGACATGCTCCGCTTCGCCAACGCTCACGGAGTCGACGCATTGGTGGGTGTGACCAGCGCGCCGATCGAGCGAATGTTTCGACATATGGGGCTGCAGGTCGAGCGACTGGGGGCCGCACGAAAGGTCGGGAAGGTCATGACGCTCGCGTTGCATATGCCCGTCGCTGAAAATCTGCGTGTCGTTGGCCCAGCCTCGACGACGAATGTCTCGCGCGCGGCATGAGATGGCGTTTCAAAGACGTTGCGACAGGAATACCGCAGCGATGCGGCAAGGATGACGGACGTTCACACGCTCACGATAGCGAGATCTGACGCCACGACCGCACCCAACTGCGCGCGCCCGGAAAGGGGCGCGCGCGGTTCCACAAAAAAACAGGCTCGTTGGAAACTCAGGCGGCGGCGGCAGCGGCGGTAGCGATCGTCCTGACCGGCGTAGGCTGTTCGGACACATGGCGCTCGCGAAGCAATGCAGCCGCGCCATCCCACAAAGCGCGACGGGCGAGCAACGCCTGATGAGCAGCCTTGCGTGCCTCTCCCAGCCCTCCCATGCGGCGCGCAAGCTCTGCGTCGATCATCCGGCTTGCCGCCGGGCCATGGGCGTCTCCGTCGAGCTCGATATGCCGCTGGAGGTAGTACACGAAGCCAGGTGCGTGCGCCTCGCTCAGGCCCCAATGATCGAGCAGACCCTGGAACATGTCGGGAATGACGTTTTCACGGCCGTAGAAGAAGCTTGCCATCACCTCGAGGGTGCTGCCGCTCATGCAGGTGCTGATCGTATGCTCGACGAAATCACGAACGAACCTGGGCACTTCGGCTGCAGACAACGCGGCAGACAACGGCGCTCCGCTGCGCAACTCTCGCATGAAGTGTTCGAACATATCGGTAGAAGCACCGACATCTCGCATTGCCGTGAGATACAGATCGAGATGGCTTGCGGCTTGACCGTTGGCATCGACATCACTTTCTTCGGCAAGAACGATGTCATTGATCAGCCGCGCAGCCACCGGATTGCCGGGCGGCATCCACGGCAACTCGACGCAGGTCAGATCACGCTGCAATCGCTTGACCAAGGACATGAAATCCCACACCGCAAACACGTGCACCTGCATGAATCCACGCAGCGCGTCGGTATGCGCGATTTCAGCGAATACCGGATGCGTCTCCAATTCCTGCCGAAGGCGGCGCATTGCCGGCGTGAGTACAGCATCGCCCTCTTTTACTGCTGGTTCCTTCTTCATGGTAGTCCTCCTGAGTCGAGCGCTTGGTTTTGTGGGAAAACGGGAATGCCTGAACGAAACCTTCCGTGACCTGTCCAGACT
The DNA here is from genome assembly GCA_041751895.1 of Lysobacteraceae bacterium. Classification (GTDB taxonomy): domain Bacteria; phylum Pseudomonadota; class Gammaproteobacteria; order Xanthomonadales; family Xanthomonadaceae; genus Lysobacter_I. The sequence goes on from JBGSID010000123.1 coordinate 29,163, forward strand.
CGCGAATCCAGCATGTGCTGGATCCCGACCCTTCGATACAACCACCGAAGCGGTTGTATCTAGAGCGATACATCCTTGTGTCGCTTAACCTTTGCGGTGACTTGCTGACTGCTGCGAAAAAGAAATCCTCTGCAGGTTTAAGACGGCAGATACAGTGGATACAAACTGGATTCTTCACGCTCGATCCGTTGCGCCAACAGCCCACCGACCGTCTGATAGTCCGCGAGGAATTCATCGCGGGTCGCCTGGTCAAAAGCACTGATCTGGTACTTCTTCACGAAGTCGACAACGCCACGCGCAATCGCGTTCATCTCGCGCCGGAAGCTGCGCACCAGCGCGGTGCTCTCCGGGTCGCCTTGCATCGAGCTCTCGACGTAATTGTAGAAACGTACGTTCTCAGCGATGAGATGCCCTTCGAGATGAACCTTGAATGCCATCAGCAGTTGCGGAACCTGCTGGAAATCACCCTTCTTGGCCTGATCGCCAATCGTTCCGTACAGCTTGACCAGGTCCGCATGATCGCGCTTGAGCGCAGGCACCAAATCGGCGTCGTAAGCGATGCCGAAACCGGCACGCCGCTGCTCCACCGGTGGAACGCCTTGCGGCAAAGCCTGCGATCTTGGCCCCTGCCCGCCCCCCAACAACTTCTTAAAAAAATCGAGCACAACGTCCCCTGTCGTAAGTATTCAGTCGGCAGACACCGACCGTTGGAACATATCCGGAGCCGACCGGAATCGGAAACCTGCCAGAAATGACAGGTGTGATCCATACTCTCTCAAAAGTGTATAAGCCGTCAAAGTGTGATGCTCGGAATGTGGCGGTACGTCCTGTTTTTGGGCTTCGACAAAGCTTGACCGCTTACCGGAAATTCATCGTTCAGGCAACAAAAAACCCGCCTTGCGGCGGGTTTTGCGGCGGGCCTGAGGCCTGCGTGTATCACATATTTGAAAATGGCAGCCCCGGATGGATTCGAACCACCGAATGCCTGAGTCAGAGTCAGGTGCCTTACCGCTTGGCGACGGGGCTGTAGAGCTTGAGCGCAGGGATTGTACGCCATAACAGCTGCGCCGGAACCGGGAAATACTCCCGACCCGGCGAAACCTGCCAGAGCGGGTCCCGACTTAGCGCTTGGAGAACTGGCTCGCGCGACGGGCCTTGTGGAGGCCGACCTTCTTACGCTCGACTTCACGAGCATCGCGGGTCATGAAACCAGCCTTGCGGAGCTCTGATTTCAGGGTCTCGTCGTACTCGACCAGCGCGCGGGCGATGCCGAGGCGGATCGCGCCAGCCTGACCCGTGGTGCCGCCACCTGTCGTAGTGACGACGATGTCGAACTGCTCGTTCGTCTTGGTCAGCACCAGCGGCTGACGGACGATCATGCGCGCGGTTTCGCGGCCGAAGAATTCGTCAATCGGACGCTCATTGACAGTGATATTGCCGGAGCCCTTGCGCAGGAACACGCGGGCGACGGAGGATTTGCGACGGCCAGTGCCGTAATTCTGCTGAGTAGCCATCGTATTAGATATCCAGGACTTGTGGCTGCTGGGCGGCGTGCGGGTGTTCTTCACCCTTGTACACCTTGAGCTTCTTGTACATGGCACGGCCGAGCGGATTCTTCGGCAGCATGCCCTTCACGGCGATCTCGATCACGCGCTCAGGATGACGTTCCAACGCTTGGGCGAGGGTTTCAGTCTTGAGGTTGCCGATATAGCCGGTGAAGCGGTGATACAGCTTGTCGTTCAGTTTGTTGCCAGTCACCGCGATCTTCTCGGCGTTGACCACAACGAGATAATCGCCGGTATCGACATGCGGGGTATAGACGGGCTTATGCTTGCCGCGGAGGCGGCGAGCCAGTTCGGCGGCAAGGCGACCGAGGGTTTTGCCGGATGCGTCGACGAGATACCAGTCGCGCTGGACGGTCTCGGACTTGGCAGTGAAAGTCTTCATGAGGGAGCTCTTGTGAGATGGTGCTTGGTCGGACTGATTCTGCGGAGTATTCCCCGGGAACTTCGCCTCGCGTTTTGATTGCGGCCTGCATGTGCAGGGGCGCAAAGAAGCGGAATCATAGCCCGAAGCACTGGCGACCGCAAGCCAAGCCAATGGACAGAATCTGGAACGACCATCAATCCGGGCAGTTGGCAGACTTCACTCGCGAAATCCATTCCCTTGCCTGAAGATGTCGCGGTCATGTCCAGCCCAGCCCGCGCCAGCCCGATGTCCCTGCAATCGCTGACCGACCAATGCGTGCAGTGCGGATTGTGCCTGCCGACATGTCCGACCTATGGGCTTGACGCGATCGAGGCCGAATCGCCGCGAGGAAGGATCGCCCTGATAAAAGCATTGGAGGCCGGCACACTCCTTCCAACACCCGCTGGCGAACAGTATCTGGATCACTGCCTGGGTTGTCGACGCTGCGAAGCAGTCTGTCCCGCCGGGGTCGCCTACGGCCCGATCCTGATCCGTGCACGGGCCAGTCAACGAGAGCGGCGCCTCCCCGGATGGCGCCAACGCGGGCTGGAACGATTGGCTGGCCACCCACACGCCCTGTCCGCGCTGCTGAGGATCTATCGCATCATGTGGCCGCTACTTCCATCGAGACTGAGGCCGCTGCCGCGCCCAACTGTCACCGCGCAACGTGACTTCGCCACTGTAGCCCCGCAGTCGCGCGGCGAATCGCATCACGCCTCCCTGTTCCTGGGCTGTATCGCACGCAGTTACGAGGCACCCTTGCGCGCAGCGCTGCAAAGATTGGCAGCAGCCACCAACCTGGAGATCGAGACCCCTTCCGGGCAGACCTGCTGCGGCAGTCTGCATGCACATGCCGGGGACGACGCCCGGAGCTCCGACTTGGGCGCCATCAACCGCACGGCATTCGCCAACGGCGCGACCGTGATCAGCCTCGCCAGCGGCTGCCACGACGCACTCGCCGACAGTCTGCGTGGCCAGAACGACGTCAGGGATGCCATCGAGATCATCGCCGAGCGCAGCAGCACCTTGGCTTTTGCCCCACGCCGGGAGCGCGTAGCCCTGCATTTGCCGTGCACTCAACGCAATGTGGTCCGCAGCGACACAGCGCTGCACCAGTTGCTGGCGCGAATACCGGAGCTGGAGATCGTCGAGCTGGACGGCGGCTTCGGCTGTTGTGGCGCAGCCGGCACGCAGATGCTGAACAACCCGGAACGCGCCGCAAGATTTCGCCAGCCGTTGCTCGATCAGCTTGCCGCCGGCGGCGCGACCCGCTTGCTGAGCGCCAACATCGGCTGCCGGCTGCATATGGCCAACGGTACGGCCTTGCCAGTGCAACACCCACTCGAATTCCTTGCAGAATGCCTGCCATGACGACATCCCGACATCCCGACAATCCCTCGACAGCTCCCGAAATACGCACACCCCCATCGGTATCGCGCGGACCACTCACCCGTCTCGACCGCCTGATCGCCGACGCCCAGAACGCGCTCGAAACCATCGCCGGCTCACCCCGCGCGGCGCGTGCAAACCCCGGCAGCGGCGAAGCCGATGTCGTTCTGGACGAGGCCGAACGCCGACATGCCGCCGGGCTGATGCGGATCAATCATGTCGGCGAAGTCTGCGCGCAAGCCCTCTACGTCGGCCAGGCTTCGGTCGCGCGGGACCCGCAAACGCGTGCGCAACTGCTCGCCGCCGCGCAGGAGGAAACCGATCACCTCGCCTGGTGCGCAGATCGCCTGGGCGAACTCGACAGTCGCCCCAGCCTGCTCAACCCGGTGTGGTACGCGGGCAGTTACACCATCGGCCTGCTCGCAGGCCTGCGCGGCGACGGCTGGAATCTCGGTTTCGTGGTCGAGACCGAACGCCAGGTCGAAGCGCACCTTGAAGAACATCTGCAGACGCTGCCTCCCGCCGACGCACGCAGTCGCGCGATCCTGACGGTGATGAAGGAAGACGAAATCCGCCACGCCGACCATGCCGAAGCCTCCGGCGCGCGCAAGCTGCCGCAGCCGGTGCCCACACTGATGGCGGCGGCGTCGAAACTGATGAAAGCAGTGGCGTACCGCGTGTGAGCTTGCAGGGCCGACGCCACGCGCGAAACCGGCTGTCTTTGATGCACGGCCGGTGAATCAGGACACCCGCTACGAAGCTGCGACAGGGCGCGGTTGTGTCGTAGCGGATGCGGTGTTATCGGCTGATGCCACTCCACCACCAAAGAAAAAGGCCGGCTTTCGCCGGCCCTGTGTCCATTGGGCTCCGACGATCACTCCGCCAGATTGCGTCCCTGATACAACTCTTCGATCTCACGACGAAGACGCGCTTCGATCTTCATCCGTTCCTTGAACGAGAGGTTCTTGGCCTTCTCTTCGAACAGATAGTTGTCGAGGTCGAATTCCTTCATGTGCATCTTGGTATGAAAGAGATTCTCCTGATACACGTTCACGTCGAGCATCTCGTAGCGTGACTTGATGTTCTTCGCCAGGTAGTCCTGGATCGAATTGATCTTGTGATCGATGTAATGCTTCCTGCCCTTGATGTCGCGGGTGAAGCCGCGCACGCGGTAGTCCATCACCACGATGTCGGATTCCAGACTTTCGATCAGATAGTTCAAGGCCTTCAGCGGCGAGATCACGCCGCAGGTGGCGACATCGATATCGGCGCGGAAGGTCGCGATGCCGTTGTCCGGATGGGTTTCCGGATAGGTATGGACCGTGATGTGCGACTTGTCCATGTGCGCGACCACGGCATCGGAAATGATTTCCTTGCCGGCGTCCTTCTTGTCGATCACCGGTTCCTCGGAGATGAGGATCGTCACCGAAGCACCCTGCGGGTCGTAATCCTGACGCGCGATGTTCAGGATGTTCGCGCCGATGATCTCGGCGACATCGCTGAGGATCTGGGTCAGTCGGTCGGCGTTGTATTCCTCGTCGATGTAGGCGATGTAACGCTGACGTTCTTCTTCGGATACCGCATAGCAGACATCGTAGATGTTGAACGACAGCGCTTTGGTCAGATTGTTGAAACCTTGCAGCTTCAGACGCGGCAGCGGTTTGACCACGGCATCGATTCCTTGGGGACGAAAGGTAGGGGGCGAGATTATGCGGCATTGCGGCAGCGGGAGCGAGCCGACATTGCACCGCAACATGGCTCAGGATCACGCCGAGTCTACGGCCAACGTTTGCCGGAAACGTGACAAAGGCCTACTCTTGACGGATCCCTAAGTAACGGCTCGCATGAACAATCCCCCCGTGGCCACACTGACTCCTCTCCGTCGCAACGCCAATCCGCTCGCGCCGACGGTCGCGACCATTGAGCGATTCCTCTCGCATTGCCACCGTCGCCGCTACCCGCCGCGGACGGAAGTATTCCGCCCTGGCGACCCAGCCGGCACGCTCTATTACGTCATCTCCGGATCGGTCAGCATCATCACTGAAGAAGATGATGGTCGCGAATTGGTGCTGGGCTATTTCGGTCCGGGTGAGTTCGTCGGCGAGATGGGTCTTTTCGTCGAAAGCGACCGCCGCGAAGTCATCCTGCGCACCCGCACCCAATGTGAACTGGCCGAAATCGGCTACGAACGCCTCTACCAGCTGCTCGACGGCCCGCTGGGTGGCGACGCCGCGCAGTTGATCTACGCGATCGGTGCCCAGCTCTCGCGCCGACTGCTCGACACCAGCCGCAAAGCCGGACGTCTGGCCTTCCTCGACGTCACCGACCGCATCATCCGTGCGCTGCACGACCTGACCCGTGAACCGGAAGCCATGAGCCATCCACAGGGCACGCAGTTGCGGGTCTCGCGGCAGGAGCTGGCGCGTCTGGTCGGCTGCTCGCGCGAAATGGCGGGACGCGTGCTCAAGAAGCTTCAGATCGACGGCAAACTGCACGCCCGCGGCAAGACCGTGGTCGTGTACGGCACCCGCTGAGCCGTGACCGGCGAGGCGCTTGATCCGGCCACGGAAGGCTTCGACCTCCGTGGCGCGGTGCCGGCCGATGGCGACGATGTCGCTGCGCTGCTGACCCTGCTGGGCTATCCATGCGAACCGGCCGACGCGGCCGAGCGCATCGTCACCGTCCTGCACAACGACCGCCAGGCCTTGATCCTGGCCCGCAGTCGCGGTGCCGTCTGCGGCCTGCTGGCGCTGGACTACATGTACTACCTGCCGCTGGGCACCACCACCTGCCGCGTGACCGCGGTGGTGGTATCGCCGGACGCCCGTGGTCGCGGCCTCGGCCGTCTCCTGCTGCGCGACGCCGAACACCGTGCCCGTATCGGTGGCGCCGCGCGGCTGGAAGTGACGAGCGCCGGGCATCGCACCGAGGCCCATGAGTTCTACCGCGCCTGCGGATTTTCGGAAGGCGCCGTGCGTTTCGTCAAACTGCTTGGCGACTGAAGCACCGGACTCCGGCAAAATAGCCGGCTCATCAATCGACACCGGCTGCCGACCATGCAGTGCCCCAAGTGCCAATCCCCGATGCATCTGCTCGCCGATCTCGAAGAGCCCGTCCACCGCTGCGAAAGCTGCAACGGCATGTGGTTCGAGATCATGGCGCACGAACAACTGCGTGATGCCGCCGAGCAGATCGACCTGGTGGAACCGAAACCGCCCGTCCCGGCCGACGAAAGCTTTGATCCAGCCGCTCCCGCTCCCATCGTCCTGCTCTGCCCCGCCTGTGAGCACTACCCGCTGATTCACATGGTCGACCCGCTGCAGCCGCACATCCGCTTCGAGAGCTGCAAGTTCTGCTACGGCCGCTTCTACGACGCTGGCGAATTCCGCGATTTCGTCGACGACTCGGACGTGACTTCGGCCCTGGACAAGCTCCTGAAGCAATTGCGCCCAAAACAACAGCCGAAGCCCCAAGCCTGACGGCCGCGCAAGCCAGCTGAAGACACCAACATTGGACACGATCCCATCGCGCAAGCCCGCGATCTATCTGGCCGTGATTGTGCCGCTGCTTTTGGGCGGAAATCTGCTGGTGTGCTGGTGTCTGCTCTCCGCCTATGCGGCTTCGCGTGGGCAACCGATTTCGGCCATCTCCGACGGAGAAGCGCTGTTGCTCACACTGCCTGGATTCGCACTCGGGATACCGCTGTACCTGCTGATCGCCAATGGCATCCTGTATGCCGTAACGCCCTTGCGCAGAATCGCCGAACGGCATACCGCCGCGACCCGGCTTCCGGCAATCACAACGTCAACTTCTCGTGCTCTTTGCGATTGCCGCCACGATCTGTGTACCGATCATCGCTTGCGTGTTCCTGCTCGGGCGCTGAGCCCAGCCGATCGCCCCGCATGTTTCAGCGCGACGCTGATGGCGCGGTCAAGGCTTCGCGCAACCGCCGCGTCGCAGGCGCATCCGAAAACATCAATCCGGCGACCTGTCGCTTGATGCCAAGGGCGCGATAACTGTCTTCCAGCGACGGGAATCCCCGCATCGCGGCGTAATCGCGATAACGCCGTGCGAACAGATCGACCTGCGCGACACGATCCAGCGCGGCGACGAAATCCTCCGGAGCCACATGCGCGGTTCCGTCGAGACAACACTGCGCATAGCGATCGAGCACCGCCTGCAGCGTGGTGGCGTGATCGCTGCGCAACCTCAGATCCATCTCAAGCCAATACGCCGCGCCTGCCCAGTACACCCGCATCGTGCCATCGCGCCGCCGGCCCATCGCATCGAGCGTCGGACCATTGCCAACCGCCTCACCACGACGGAAGCCGGCATCCAGGCGTTCCCAGGCGTCTCTGGGCGTCAGCAGGCCCGCGCGGGCGCGCAGGACGTTCTGGTGATAGCTCGCGAGGCCCTCGGCGAGCCACCGCCCGCGGTCGCCGAGATACGGATGTGCCAAATGGGAGAACTCATGCACTGCGGTCCAGTCCGCGCGAAGTTGCTCCTCCGTGGCGCCACGCCGCACGTAGAGCAACACCGACACCCCATCATTGCGCGAGGTCTGGCCCCATGGCACCGGGCTCGTGCTGCGGCTGTCGATCTCGCTGATCCGCACCCGCGCCATGCGCAGTGGGAAACGCCCGGACGGCAACAGCGTCGCGCGCGCGGCGTCTTCCACCCAACGCTGAAGCATGTCGACACGAACGGGATCGTCGATACCGACGACCTCGATCTTCAGCTCAGTTGCACCTGCTCGCACCGTGCGCGTGCCATCCGCACCCGCATACGCGCGGGCTGGCGCGAGGCAAAGCAGCGAGAGCAGACCGATGGTGAGTGCGAGGCATCGAGACATGTTTGGTTGGAAGGCAAATCCGTACGGGAGTTCCTGTGGATTTCTGTCCGCGACGACAACGTCGCAACCTGAAGCCATCAGCCTGATGCTCGATCTAGCCTTGCTCCAGCATCGGCGGCAACGGGCAACGCAGCACACCGCAGACGGTACGCAGCAGTTCGGCTTCACTCACGTTGATCTTGCCGTCATGACTGATGGCAGCCGTCACGGCCTCGACCATCGACTGTTTGGCTGCCGGATTGAGGTCATTGAGCACCGGCCAGGCCATATCCAGCGCAAGCACGCCTTCCGACGGCGGCGCGTAATCGATGTGCTCATGCGGAAGCACGCGCTGCAGGCCGGCCAGATAGGCGCGGAGCGCGTCGTGCGGGTTGTCGTGCCCGGCCTCGGCGACCAGCGACAACAGTACCGCCGCTTCGCGCTTGGCGCCGCCGATCTTGCGACGGCCGAAGGTCGGGTGACGTGAGGGGTCCAGCGATTCGCGCAGCTGGATCTGCAGCAACGACCCGAGACAGTACTCGAACACCGAGACCTTGCCGTCGGTATTGACAACGGCATGCACCGTGTCGAGCACGACGTTCAACTCCGGGCGAGGCCTCAGCTGCAGCACCGGGAAAGCCAGCGCCGCCAGCGGCAGGCGCAGCATTGGATGCAATGTGCCGAGCTGTTCGCTGCGCAAGGCCTGCGCGAGCACGGCCGTCTCGCG
>JBGSID010000124.1:0-8297 GCA_041751895.1 Lysobacteraceae bacterium
GCCGCGCATCCACGTGCGGAGGTCTTTCGGCGCTGGCCGGTGATCGCTCCGGCGGAGTTTCGCGCGCTGATCGCACCGATCGTGCTGGCCACCGCCTGGCCCAGCTGGCGCGAGCTGGCTGTTTCCATGCAGATCGAAGTAGACAGCGGACGCGTGCAGCTGGATGCGCTGCAGCGCGCCAACGTCCTGCTGGAAGTGGCCTGGTACGAAGCGCACGACGGCGATCCACAGCGCAGCGCCGAAGCCGCTGCACGGCTGCGTCGACGCCTGCGTGAGCTGACGCCCGCCGACCGTTTGTTCTTCCGGGATGCGCTGAGACGTTTGCCGGAGACGTTGGGATGATGCGTCTTGAGCCGTGAGTCATGGCTTCGCAATGACGGCTGTGCCCCGAATCCCGGTGGTTCGCGTTAAGCTGCGGATATCCCTTGAGCCGAAGACTGAAACGCACAATGCGAACCCTGATCCTGCTCCGCCATGCCCATGCCGAGCCCGTCGGCGACGGGCAATCCGATGTCGATCGTGCGCTGTCCGCCGAAGGTCTGGCCGAAGCGGAAGCCGCCGGTCGCTGGCTGGCTGAACAGGGCCTCACGCCTGATCGCGTGTTGTGCTCGCCCGCGCGACGGACGCGCGAGACGCTCGAAGCGGTGCTCGGCGCGATCGGTTTCGTGGAGCAGCGACTCGTCGACGGCGTCTACGAAGCCACGCCGGGCACGTTGGCGGCGCTGGTGGATGAACACCGCGAAGTCGAGCGCTTGATGCTGGTTGGCCACAATCCCGGTCTGGAACGTCTCGCGGCATTGATGCACAGCGGCCAGTCGGGCGATTACCGCGGCATGCCGCCGGGCGGCGTCGTGGTCCTCAATTTCCCGGTCGATGCCACGGTGGAGCCGGGCGTCGCCAGCCTTTCCGCGTTCTGGTGGCCGTGAGTTACGCGACAGTCTCCGTTTCATTGTTGCTGTTTGCCTTCGCTGCGACGACGGCCATCGCCGCACATGCTGCCGAGATCGATCCGCAGCACACCCGGATCGGATTCACGCTGAAGACGCGCTGGGGCCAAGTGTTGCAGGGCCGTTTTCCACGCTACAGCGGCAGCATCGAAACTCTCGGCGACGGCCGTCGCCGGGTCCGTCTGCTGCTGTCGGCGAAAGAGGTCGAGATCGTCGATCACTCCAATTACACCGGCATGACCCGTGGCCCCGGTTTTTTCGAGGCCGGCCTGTTTCCCGAAGTCGTGTTCGTCTCCGAACCCTATCTGCCGGCGCTGTTGGCGGATGGCGGCAAGCTTGCTGGTGAATTGACCATCCGCGACGTGCATCGCCGCGAAACGTTCACGGTCTTGCCCAGTGAATGCGCGCGCCCGGCATACGACTGCGACGTGATCGCCAGCGGCAGTGTCCGCCGCACCGACTATGGTGTGGATCGTTGGGTTTTTGCGGTTTCCGACAATGTCCGTTTCACGCTGCGGCTGCGCGTGCGCGAGGACGGGGAATGACGAGGTTGCGTGCGCTGTTGCTGGTGTTGTTCGCGCTGGGTCAAGCCGCATGTGCCTCGCTGTCTGCCGATGACCAGGCACGCGTGGATGCGCTGGTCGTGTCCGCGCGGAGTACCGAGAACGTCTGTGGTCGCGATGACGCCTGCGCCAGGCCGTCGCCGCTGCGCTATCTGGGATTGCGCGCGGCAGGTCTGTCGCCAGCAGTGCCGGTGCCCGTGTCGGTGTCCGCCGAGACCGAAGCGTCGGCACCTGCGGAGGCCACCAAGGGTGGAATCTCAGTCTCCGTACCGGAGGTGGCGTCGATTGCCGAAGTGCCGGTCGTCGCCCATCCTGGGCCGCAGCATTACGCGCTCATCCTCGATTACGGTCAGGACGCCTTGCTTGCGCGCCTGGATCTGATTCGTGGCGCCACCCGCAGCATCGACATGCAGACGTACATCTTCGATGAAGACGATGCCGGGCATCTGATCATCGACGAACTGCTGACGGCCGCCCGCCGTGGCGTGAAGGTGCGCCTGCTCATCGACCAACTCGCGGCGTTGCGTCGGGTGGATACGATGGCGGCACTGGCGGCCGCGCACGTGAATTTCGATGTGCGCATCTACAACCCGGTGCTGGGCCGCGCACGCATCAGCTATCCGATGTACGGATTGGCGTCGGCCTGCTGCTGGCGGCGGTTGAACCAGCGTATGCACAACAAGCTGATGCTGGTGGACGGGCTGGTGGCCATCACCGGCGGGCGCAATTACCAGAACGACTATTACGACTGGGACGACCGCTACAACTTCCGGGATCGCGACATCCTCGTTGCCGGTCCGGCGACCCACGATATGGCCGCCCATTTCGAATCGTTCTGGAACGCCGAACTCAGCCGGCCCTTGGCACGGCTGTCGGATGTCGGCCGGCTGCTGTTGCGGCAGGGCGTGCCGGAGGTGCAGCATCCAACGCCAGAACAGCCGCGTCGCATTGAAACCATCGGCCGCGACGCCGACGACACCGAGCTGGTCCGCACGCGGCTGGCTGATGCGGCGATGCCGGTGCGCAGCCTGCGCTACATCGGCGACCCGCCGGGCAAGCATCTGACCACCGCACGCCAGGCGACATCGTCATCACGTCTGCTGCGTGAACTGATCAATTCCGCACACGACAGGGTGCTGTTGCAGACCCCGTATCTGGTGCTGTCGAAACCGGCGCAGGCGATGTTCCGCAATCTGCAGATGCGCGAAAAGCCGCCGCAGGTGGTGGTCTCCACCAACAGCCTGGCCGCGACCGACGCCTTCATTCCCTATGCGCTGTCGTACAAATACAAGCGGCGTTATCTGCGCGACTTCAAGTTCGAGATCCACGAATTCAAACCGTTCCCGCAGAACGCGCCCATCGATGTCGAGGCGACCGGTACGGTCGGCATCGAGTGGTATCCCGATGGCCGCGCGGTGGTGCTCGGTTCGGGTGTTTTGGGATCAGGTTCCGGGAGTCGTTCACCGGATCGGCCGACGCCGCTGGCGCGGGAATATTCGGCGTTGCGGTATTCCAAACGCGGAGCCAACGAGCAGGTGCCGCTCGAACGCGGCGGCGTGCGCTTCGGCCTGCACGCGAAATCGCTGGTGATCGACGACCGTGTCGCTGTCATCGGCACCCACAACTTCGACCCGCGCAGCGACACCTACAACACCGAAGCGGTGGTGGTGATCGACGATCCGGCCTTCGCGCACGTACTGGCGGAGAGCATCGAACGCGACATGCTCCCGGAAAATGCCTGGGTGATCGCGCGTCGCGACAAGCCGGCAGTGTTTTCCGGCCTGGAGTACTCGCTGGCGAAGATCTCCGAGCACCTGCCGTTGTTCGACCTCTGGCCGGTCCGTTACGCGACCAGCTACGACTTCAGGCCCGGGCCTGATTGTCCGGAGCCACTGTCGCCGCGCGACCCCCACTTCCGTGCTTGTTACGAACCGGTGGGCGATTTTCCCGAAGTGGGCGTGGTGATCCGCCCATTGACCCGGATCTTCACCGCCTTCGGCGCGGGGCTGGCGCCGATCCTGTAGCGCTTCGCCCCGACGTTATCCGGCTGTAGCCGATGTGGGTCGGTCCCGGACATCTGTGTCAGCAGCGCCGAAACAGCAAGCGCTGATTGGCCGTGCCGGGAAACGACCGCTGTGCGGTAGGACATCGCGGCGCCAGCCGTGATCCGCAGACCACGACGGGTCCTCTCCAGACGCCCACGCCCACGGAACGACCATAGGCCGTGCCGCGTTGATTGTGCGTGTTGATCTGGGACTGGTCGGGGCGTTTGAGCCCGGATGCTGCGCAATCTGACTGGATCGTGTGCGGTCGTGTCTGACCGTTCGTCGGGAAGACAAGAAACATAAATCAATAAAATCAATGGCTTGATGCGAGGCACGATAGGGCGTGACTTCCGGCATATCTGTTTCGGTGAAGAGGTGTTGTACTTTACCAATACACCAAGCCACCAAGCACATCGGAACCCGCCATGAACCTTCTCGACACCACTACCACCCGCACCGTCCGCAGCACGACCGAAGCCGCCAGCAACGTCGTTGCTTTCACCCCGAAATCCCGCCGCAGCTACGGTGAACGCCGCTTCGGCGTCGGTTACGGCAACAGCAGTGGCTATGCCGCCGACAAGCGCTACACCACCGACTGGGGCCAGATCCGCTTCCGCTGCGCCTGATGCCAGCGGCTGCAAACGGGCAAGGCCAACGGCCTGTCACGCACCACTTCCGCCAATACGTTCCATCTTCCCCCGCAACCTCCAGGATCTCGTCATGAACGCCCCGCACCTTCTCGCCCCGCTTGCCTCGCGTGCGCCGGCCACCGTGCCGTCGTGCTTCGAGTCCCCTCTTTTTCCGGCAGCCAACAACGACCGTTACCGCGAACGCGATTTCGGCATCGGCTATGGCGCCAGCAGCGGCTACGCCCTCGACAAGCGCTACACCAGCGATTGGGGCCAGGCGCGCTTCCGCTGCCGTTGAACCTTTTTTTGCCGGCCCGGCTGCGCAGCACATGTGACTCTCTCCCACATCGTGTTGCGTCGCCGGGGCGGCCTGGCAGGCGCTCGGGTATCCTGATGCGATGTCACAGCCCGAATCCCCCACCGATACCACCGCACCACGGATCTTCCGTGGCAACAGCACGCTTGACGAGATCAACGCGCTCACCATCGACACGGCCATGCAGCCGCTGGGAATCGTGTTCACCGAACTCGGCCCCGATTTCATACGTGCCACCATGCCGGTCGACGCCCGCACGCATCAGCCTTATGGGCTGCTTCACGGCGGCGCCTCGGTGCTTCTGGCCGAAACGCTGGGCAGCATGGCCGGCAATCTCTGTGTCGGGCCGGAGGAGATGTGCGTCGGCCTCGAAATCAACGCCAACCATTTGGCAGGCGTTCGCACGGGCCACGTCATCGGCACCGCACGTCCGTTGCACATCGGCCGCCGCACCCAGGTGTGGGAGATCAGGATCGAGGACAACCTCGGCCGGCTCGCTTGCGTCTCGCGGTTGACGCTGGCTGTCGTGCCGCGTCGTCATTGATCGACGCGAGTAATGCAAAGCTCTAATCCGCTCAGCTATGGTGACGGCATGACCGTCCGCCCCCCTGTGACCCGCGCTTCCAGACTGTTGCGCTATGCCTATCGCACGCCGTTGCTGGCATGGCATGCGCTGGTGCATCTGCCGATCACCCTGATCCTGATGTCGCGCCCGTTCGGTGGAATCCCGATTGGCGACGATCGCCTGGGCCATCTCATGGTGCGCTGGTGGCAGGGCGGGTTGATGCGCGTGTTCGGTTTCCGCATGCGTTGCGTGGGGACGCCCTTGCCCGGCGCGGTGCTGTTTGTTGCCAACCATGTCAGCTGGATCGATATCGTCTCGCTGCACAGCTACCGGATGATGGGTTTCGTCGCGAAACGCGAGATCGCCGGATGGCCGCTGGTGGGTTGGCTCGCCACGATGGGCGAAACCATCTATCACCAGCGCGGCAGTCAGGAATCACTTGGCGGCGTGCTGCACGAAATGTTGGCGCGGCTGCGCGAAGGTCGCGCGGTCGGCGTTTTTCCCGAAGGTCGCACCCGTGACGGCGAGTCGATCGGCCCGTTCCACGCCCGCATCTTCCTGGCTGCAGTCGAGGCTGCGGTTCCGGTACAGCCGGTCGCACTGCGTTACGGTGCAGGTGCATCGCGACAGACCGTGGTTGCGTTCGGGCCGACCGAAAGTTTTGCCGCGAATCTGCTGCGCCTGCTGGGCGAGCCCGGCTGCGATGCCGAAGTCGTCTTTCTCGAACCCATCCTGCCCGGCGATGCCGAAGGCCGTCGTCGTCTGGCGGATACCGCGAGGGCGAGGATCGTGGCGGCGATGGAAGCCGCATGACCATGCCGGAGGGTTGTCGATGACCATCGTCCCTTCCTCCTACCAACCACCCCTCTGGCTGCGCAGTCCGCATCTGCAGTCGATGTTGGCGACGAGTCCGATGCGGCGCGCGCGCGGTGCATTGCTGCTGCGGCGAAGCCGGGCGGTGAATACGCCGTACATCGTCGATGGCGGCGAGGGCGTTCGGCTGGAGGGTGTCCACAGCCGTTTGCCGGGTGTCGAGCCGCGCGGTCTCGCGCTGCTGTTGCATGGCTGGGAAGGGAGTGTCGAATCCAGCTACATGCGCATGACCGCCGCACATCTGCTGCAGGCCGGTTTCGAAGTGTTCCGGCTCAATTTTCGCGACCATGGCGATACGCATCATCTGAATGAAGCGCTGTTCCACTCCAACCGCATCGACGAAGTGGTCAATGCCGCTTTGGACGTGGCCAACCGGTTTCTGGAGGGTTCTTCGCGGCCGATGGTGGTTGCCGGTTATTCACTCGGCGGCAATTTCGCACTCCGGGTAGCGTTGCGTGCGCCTGCTGTCGGCCTGCCGCTGGCACGGGTGGCGGCCATTTGCCCGCTACTCGACCCGGGCGTGACCATGACCCGCATGGAACACGGCCTGCCAGTCTACATCCGCCATTTCGAAAGCAGTTGGCGGGCGTCGCTGCGCCGCAAGCGCGACACGTTCCCGCAGTATTACGATTTCGATGACCGCGTACTGAAGCTGGAAATGCGCGAGCTCACGCGCTGGATGGTGGAGCGCCACACGGACTTCGATACGCTCGACGATTATTTCAACGGCTATTCGATCGCGGGCGAACGTCTTGCCGGGCTGGAAGTGCCAGCCAATCTGCTGACGTCCGAGGACGATCCGGTCATCCCGGTCGCCGAGTTCCGTGCGCTGCGTTTGCCGCCGACGGCGGACATCGAGATCGCGCGCTGGGGCGGGCACTGTGGTTTTCTGGATACCCCCCGACTGGACGGCTACGCCGAGCGTTGGGTGAGCGAGCGGTTGGCGAGCGTGTTCGAGGCCTGAATCGCCGGGCATTCCGGGCTTCGGAGCCCGGGCGGTACACTTGTCGGTTCCGGGCACTCTCCCCGCCGTTTCGATCAAACCCATGCAAGAACGAATTTTTGCCGCCCTGCGCGATGGTGCCAACGCCGAAGCCCTGTCCCTGGCCCGCGTGGCCGTGGCGGAAGCACCGCAGGATGCCAATGCATACGCCTTGCTGGCGCATGCCGAATATGCAAACGGCGATGCCGCAGCGGCGCAGCACGCCATCGCCCGCGCCGTGTTGCTTGCCCCGGATGAGGCAGGCATGCATTTGCAACGGGCCGGTTTCCTGCTGAAAGAGCGCAGGATGGATGAAGCGCAGGCCGCGCTGACCCGGACCATCGACCTCAATCCGAACCAGTTCGATGCCTACATCGTGCAGGCGCAGTTGGCGATCAGTCGCAACGATCTCGACGAAGCCGAGCGCCTGCAGCGCTCCGCAGCGCGTCTCTCGCCCGATCATGCCTGGGTCAAAACGCTCGAGGGCATGATCGCGTTGCGTCGCGGCGATGGTGCGCGCGCGCAGATGCTGCTGACCCATGCCGCCAAACAGCTGCCGGATGACCTGCAGGTGCTGTATGCGCTGGGATTCGCGCATCTGAAACAGGGCCAACTTGCCTTCGCCGAACAGGGGTTCCGCAAGATCATTGCGCTGTCGCCGGAGATGAGCGGTCTCCGTGGGCTGCTTGCCGATGTCCTGCTGCAACAGCAGCGCCCTGACGAAGCGCGCGAAGTCCTGCAGCCGCTGCTTGAAGATCCGAAGACCGCCACCCCGGCGTTGAAGCGGATGACCGCCGGACTGGATGCGTCGATGGGCCGCTACGAACAGGCAATGGCGCTGGTGCGTGAAGTGCTCGCCGAGCACCCCACCGGCGTGAGCGCTTGGGCGCTGGCGACCGAGCTGTGGCGAAGGACCGGCGATTTCGATGATGCCCGCGCCACGCTCGATGCCGCGCTGGAGACATATCCGGAGACCGGGCACTTGTGGCAGATGCGCCTGGCGTTCGAGCCTGAAGCCGGGGATGCCGCCAAGGCGGTGATCGACCGCTGGTTGGTGGTGATGCCCGAAGATGTCGCTGCGCTTGAAGCGGCGATGCACCTGCACGAAGTGCTCGGCGATCGCGAGGCGGTCGACGCCCTCGCGCAGCGGATCATCGAGATCGAGCCGGGTCGCACCAGTGCTGAAATGCGCGTCATCGACCGGATGATCCGTGAGCAGCCCCAAGCCGCGATCGAACACGTTCGGGGGCTTATCTCGCAGTCAACGAACGATGACGCCAAGCGCTACTTAATGCCATGGCTGGGCTACGCGCAGGATCGCGCCGGCCGTCATGGTGAGGCGGTGATGACATGGCATGCGATCAATATCGGCGAAGC
>JBGSID010000125.1:0-1989 GCA_041751895.1 Lysobacteraceae bacterium
ATCGACCGCATTGCCCAGCGCGATGCCGCCGCCGGCGTAAATCACCGGTTTCTGCGCCAGCGCCAGCTGTGCCAGTGCCGCATGCAGCACCGCATCGCTCGCGCGTGGGGCCGGGGCGACCGCCGCCGGCACATGTGCGGGCAGATGCGAGGCATCGGCGTTCTGCACATCTTTCGGTAGGTCGATCAGCACCGGTCCGGGGCGGCCTTCGCGCGCAAGCCGGAAGGCTTCACGCACGACGTTCGGCAGATCGTCGATCTGGCGCGGCAGGAAATTGTGCTTCACGATCGGCATGGTCATGCCGAACACGTCCAATTCCTGGAAGGCATCGGTGCCCATCAGCGGTGTGCCCACCTGACCGGTGATGCATACCATCGGTACCGAATCCAGCATCGCGTCGGCGATGCCGGTGATCAGATTGGAGGCGCCCGGGCCAGAAGTCGCGACGCAGACCCCGACACGACCGCTGGCGCGCGCATACCCGTTCGCCGCGAATGCAGCGCCTTGCTCGTGTCGCACCAGCACATGTTTGAGCGGCGATCCGTGCAACGCATCGTAGAAAGGCATGATCGCGCCGCCGGGATATCCGAACAGCGTGTCCACGCCCTCTGCGAGCAATGCTTGCACCAGCCAGCGGGCGCCATTCATCAGGCAGTCTCGGCAATAGGGTGCGTGGACGGGGTCTGCGCTGCCTGATCGTTGGCTTGCGGCGAGGCGGTCTGTGCCGAGGTGCCCTGCTGCAGCCACTGCATCTTGGCGCGCAGTTGTTTGCCGACCGCTTCGATCGGGTGATCGAGATCGGCCTGCTGATAGCGGCGATAGTTCGGCAGCCCGGCGTCGTATTCGGCGACCCAGTTCTTGACGAACGTGCCATCCTGGATGTCGGTGAGGATGTCCTTCATCCGTGCCTTGGTCTCGGCGTTGATCACGCGCGGGCCGCTGACGAAATCGCCGTACTGCGCGGTTTCGGACACGAATTCGAGCATGCGGGTGATGCCGCCTTCGTAGAACAGGTCGACGATCAGTTTCAGTTCGTGCAGCACTTCGTAATAGGCGATCTCCGGCTGATAGCCGGCTTCCACCAGCGTTTCGAAGCCGGCCTGCACGAGTGCGCTGGCGCCACCGCACAGCACGGCCTGCTCGCCGAACAGATCGGTTTCGGTCTCTTCCTTGAATGTGGTCTTGATTAGGTTGGCGCGCGCGCCGCCCAGACCAGCGGCATAGAGTTTCGCCAGTTCCTCGGCGCGACCGCTGGGATCCTGATGGACCGCGTAGATGCAGGGCACGCCACGGCCGATCTCGTACTCGCGGCGGACCAGTGCGCCTGGGCCTTTGGGTGCGACCAGCACGACATCGAGATCAGGACGCGGCGCGATCATGTCGAAATGCACGTTCAAGCCATGCGCGAACAACAGGCAGGCGCCCTGTTTCATGCTGCCGGCGAGTACATCTTCGTAGAGCTTCTTCTGCACCATGTCGGGTGTGAGTACGGCGACGAGATCCGCCTGCGCCGCCGCTTCCGCCGGCGATTTGACGGTGAAGCCGTCGGCGAGCGCCTTGACTTCGGTCGGGCCGCCCGGCCGCAGGCCGACGACGACATCGAAACCCGAATCGCGGAGATTGAGTGCGTGCGCGCGGCCCTGACTACCGTAGCCGATGATCGCGATCGTGGGTTGAGTGGAAGCATTCATTGAAAGAGTCCTTGTGAGAGGGGCGTCAGCCCCGATGGATTGAGAGAAGAGATTCAGACGTCTGCGGATTCGGATTCGACGAGTTCGGCGGCGATGCGTTTCGGATCCGCCGCAGCAGCGGCATCCAGCAGGCCGGGCGATGTCACCGCACCTTGCGAGGCCGAACGCACGTCGCGGGCGTACTTCGCGAGCACGCCATGGCGCACGCGCGGCGCGATGCGCGCAGGTGTGCGCGAGGACAGATCGGCAGTGACATCGAGCCGGCGGGAAGCGACATCGATCGTCACCACATCGCCGT
>JBGSID010000126.1:0-4619 GCA_041751895.1 Lysobacteraceae bacterium
GCGCGATGGAACTGGGCGCGGACGCGGGCGACCGTGGTGCGCCAGCCTCGGGTGCGCAGGCTGGTCAAGCCGCGCCGGACCAGGCCGAGTCCGCGATGGAACATGAACCGCGCATCGGCCAGCGAAAACGACATTCTGATGAGACTCCTGCAGGCGGGACGGCGGATACGACGGATCGCGGCGTGTCGGTCTCGCCACCCTGCTAGACTCGCACGGCCGTATTTTCGCATCCCCCACGACGACAGGCACGACTTCCTCCCGAATGGCTCGAAACCAAGACATCGACGATCTGGACGACGACGCTGATGACAGCGCGCAGGACGATGAGGATGGAGACCTCGAAGACGCCGACGATACCGACGGCGAAGGCCCAGGCTGGCGCCGGCGGCTGTTGGGCTGGGGGTTGGTGGCGTTTGCCATCGGCATGGGGTTTCTCATTCCCTACACCTTCTACCTGAACCATCAGGTCAGCATCCGCTTCGGCGAACTGCGTTGGCAGGTGCCGACACGCGTCTATGCCCGTCCACTCGAACTGACGCAGGGCATGGCGATGGATGCCCAGACCATGAAGACCGAATTGGCCGCCGCGTCCTATCGAGACGATGGTCAAGGCGCGCGCCCCGGGACCTATGTCCAGAATGGAGGACGGTGGCGGATTGCCAGTCGCGGCTTCCAGGGTGTGAACGGGCACATCGGTTCGAGCCGGATCGAGGTGATGCTGTCCGGCGGTCGGGTGCAGTCGGTCCGCGACCAGGAACACAACCGTGCCGTGAAGGCCGCCAAGCTCGACCCTGCGCGCATCGCAACGCTGTACGGGCAGAAACAGGAAGAACGGCGTCTGGTGCGCATCAGCGAAGTGCCGCCGATGCTCACCGACACCCTCCAGGCCGTCGAGGATCGCGATTTTGCCCGCCATATCGGTATCGACTTCGGTGGCATGGCCCGTGCGGTGTTCGTGTGGGTGACCTCCATGGGCAAGGTCAAACAGGGCGCGAGTACGCTGACCCAGCAGTTGGCGCGTTCGGGCCTGCTCGGCATCGGCAAGGAACAGACCTACAGCCGCAAGTTCAACGAAATTCTGTACGCGCTGATCATCGACGCACGCTACGAGAAAGGCGTGATCCTGGAGGCTTACCTCAATCAGGTCGATATCGGCCAACGCGGCTCGCAGGCGATCCATGGCTTCGCCTCCGGCGCCGAGTTCTACTTCGGCCGCCAGCTCGACGATCTTTCGACCGAGCAGATCGCCATGTTGGTCGGGTTGGTCAAGGGGCCATCCTGGTACAACCCGCGCAAACAGCCGGTGCGCGCGCTGCAGCGGCGCAACTGGGTGCTGGCGAAGATGCTGGAGACCGGCATCATCGACCAGAAGGAACACGACCGTGCACTGAAGGCGCCGCTCGGCGTGACCGATGTGCCCGGCAGCATGGTCGCGAACCGTTTTCCGGCATACGTCGATCTGGTCCGCCGCCAATTGGCGCGGGATTACTCCGAAGAAGAACTCTCTGGCGCCGGCTTGACCGTACTGACAGGCATGTCGCCGTCCGCCCAGGCGTATGCCGAAGGTGCAGTGACGCGCACCATGAAGGCCCTCGGGACTTCACGGCGTCCGCCGCTGCAGGCCGGCGTGGTGGTCACGGACGTCCACAATGGCGAAGTCATCGCGGTGATCGGCAGCCGCAGTTTCGAGGAGCACGGCTTCAATCGCGCGGTGCAGGCACAGCGCCCGGTCGGGTCGCTGCTGAAGCCATTCGTGTACCTGCTGGCGCTGGCGCAGCCCGACAAATATTCGTTGGCGAGTTACGTCGATGATTCACCGGTCAGCATCACCCTCGACAATGGCAAGCGCTGGAACCCCGGCAATTCTGACGGCCGCAGCCACGGTACCGTGCGGCTGATCGATGCCCTGGCGCATTCCTACAATCAATCGACGGTGCGTGTTGGCATGGATGTCGGTCCGCAACGTCTCGGTGATCTGCTGCGCACGCTCGCCGGAATCGATGGCGGCCAAAACCCGTCGCTGATCCTCGGTTCGCTCGATCAGAGCCCGTATGCGATGGCGCAGCTCTATCAGTTTCTGGCCTCGGGCGGTGAAATCCAGCCGCTGCACGCGGTACGCGGTGTCCTCGACGCCAACGGCAAGGCGCTCAACCGATACGACGATGCCCCGAAGCCGGCGCAGGCGGGCGATGCCATTGCCGCACGGCTGGTGACAACGGCATTGCAGCATGCGGTGACGTCCGGCACCGGTCACCAACTGGTCAACGACGGTCTCGGCCGGTTGTCGCCCGCAGGCAAGACCGGGACCAGCAACGACAGTCGTGACAGTTGGTTCGCAGGCTGGACCGGCGATCACCTCGCGGTGATCTGGGTAGGCAACGACCAGAACGCACCCACGGGCCTGTATGGCGCCACGGGTGCGATGCGGGTGTGGTCGGGATTGTTTTCGCGCTTGCCGAGTGCCCCGCTGCAGGTCGGCGGCAAAGGTATCGAGCAGCAATGGGTGTTGAACGAAAATGCCACCGACCCCGGGTGCCCGGGCGCGCGGCGCTTTGGTTTCGTCGCCGGTTTCGCGCCGCCCTACCAGGCCTGCATGTTGACCGAGCCCGATGGCGTGGGTGGTGAAGATCAAGGTGAAGCGGGCGCTTCGGAGAAACAGGGTTTCTGGCGCCGGTTGTTCGGGCTGGGCGATCGCGGTGGCGACAGCAACGCCGATCTTCAGAGTGAAGAGCAGCGCCTCGAAGAACAGCGTCGCCAGCAGCAATTGCGCGATCAGCAGGACCGTGCCCGGCAAGAGCAGGAAGACGCGCGGTATCGCGATCAGCAGACGCTCGACAACGCGCGGATCCAGCGCGACAACCAACAACGGTTTGCCGACGTCCGCGCCCGTGAAGACGCGTATCGTGAGGCCCGGGAGCGCGATGCGCGTGAGCGTCGCGAGCGTGAAGACGCCGACCGCCGCGAGCAGGAACGTCGCGACCAGGAGCGCCGCGACCAGCAGCGCGGCGTCGTCACACACGACTCCATGCACGATATCTTCGAGGTTCGCGTCGCATGATTCATCATCTTTTTCCGCGTCTTTCCCTGCGTTTCCTTCCGCTTTGTGCAGGCATTGTCCTGCTCGCATCCTGCTCCAGCGCGCCGACCGTGCCGGATTGGAGTGGCCCCGAGCCGGAGGAAGTGGTCAACGAGATCCGTGCAGCCGGTTTGCCCGCAGCGGGGGAACTCGACGTGCAGCCGCTGCGCGACCCGATGGTCGAAGACCTGCGGACACAGGCGGTGCAATTCGAGACAGGGCGGCGTTATGCCGATGCTGCGACCGCGCTTGACAAGGCATTGGCGCTTGCGCCCGACGACCCTGCGCTTTTGCAGGAGCGCGCGGAAGCTGCGGTGCTGCAAAAGGATCTCCGCAAGGCCGAAGCGCTCGCGCGCCGTGCCTACGACCTCGGTGGCAAGGTCGGGCCGCTGTGCCGGCGGCACTGGGCGACCATCCGCCAGTCCATCGCGCACCGCCAACGCGTCCTGGATGTGCAGGGACACTCCAAATTCAAGGGTGAAAAACTTGCCGCCTGGCAGCAGGACTCGGGTCGGGTCGCGAACGAGCTCAACCAGGCGATGATCGCCCAGGCCAATTGCACCCTGACCGGTCCGCCGCGGTACTGAGCGGATGATGTCGGAAGATTTCAGGCGCGACCCCGTGCCGGGCGCGCCCGACGACGCGCTTGCCCGCGCCAGCCGAGCGGCCTTGAGCGAAAACGGTGCCCTCGCCGAGAAGATTCCGGGTTTCGCGCCCCGACCGTCACAGCAGGACCTGTCCGCCGCGATCGCCGACACCGTGCGCGACCGCGCCGCACTGCTTGCCGAAGCCGGCACCGGTACCGGCAAGACCTTCGCCTATCTGGTGCCGGCGCTGCTGTCCGGCTTCAAGACGATCGTGTCCACCGGCACCCGTGCGCTGCAGGATCAGCTGTATCACCGCGATCTGCCCAGGGTGCGCGACGCCCTCGGTGTCGGCGTGAAAACCGCGTTGCTCAAGGGCCGCGCCAACTATCTGTGCAAATACCGGCTGGAGCAGACCAAGGGCGAGCCCCGGTTCACGACCAAGGAACAGACCACCCAATTCCAGCGCATCGTCGCTTGGGGTGGGCGCACGCGTCTGGGCGATCTGGCCGAAGTCGAAGGCTTGCCGGAAGATTCGCCACTGCTGTCGATGGTCACCTCGACCACCGACAACTGTCTCGGCAGCGAGTGCCCATTCTGGGAAGACTGTTTCGTGGTGCAGGCGCGTCAGCGCGCGCAGGCGGCCGATGTGGTCGTGGTCAACCATCATCTGTTGCTGGCCGATCTGGCGCTGAAACAGGAAGGGTTCGGCGAAATCCTGCCGGGTGCGCAGGTGTTCGTGATCGACGAGGCGCATCAGCTACCCGAACTCGCGGCGCAGTTTTTCGGGGAGGGCCTCAGTGCCCGTCCGTTGGTCGAAGTGGCGCGCGATGCGCTGGCCGAATGCAAAACCACCACCGGTGCATTGGCGGTGCTGCAGATGCCGGCACGTGCGCTCGAAGATGCGACCCGAGGTTTGCGCGTGGCGATGGAGCCGCTGCCGCCGCGAGGCACCCGCT
>JBGSID010000127.1:0-2041 GCA_041751895.1 Lysobacteraceae bacterium
GCAGCAAGCCATGCCCGAGGCGGCCACTGTCGAGCGCGGCGGCGGCCTGGGTATACATGCGCTGCTGCCAGGGGGCGAACGCGGGCAGTTGCAGGCTCATGCGGCGGCGCTCATGCGGAGGTACTCATGCAGCATTACTCATGCAAAGCCGCCTTTCGCGATGAACATCCGCAGGATGGCGACGGCGTCGGCAGCCACTTCAGCGGCCTTCTGGGTGGCATCGATCACACGCACGCGCTTGGGTTCGGCGCGGGCACGGTCGAGAAAGGCGCGGCGCACGTTTTCAAAAAATTCATCGCGCTCGCGTTCAATACGGTCGGGATAGAGGTCGCGGCCACGCGTGCGTTCGCGCCCTTGCGCGACGCCGAGGTCGAGCAGCAAGGTCAAGCCGGGCTTGAGACCGACGACACGGCGTTCAAGCTCGGCGATGAAATCGCTGTCGAGCCCACGCCCACCGCCCTGATAGGCGTAGCTGGAATCGGTGAAACGGTCGCTGATCACCCAGGCACCGCGCGCCAGCGCCGGACGGATGGTTTCGTGCACGTGCTGCGCGCGCGCGGCGAACATCAACAACAGTTCGGTTTCGGCGGCAGGGTTTTCATGTTGCACGCCATCGACGGGCACGTTGAGCAGAAGGTCGCGAATCTGCTCCGCCATCGGCGTCCCACCCGGCTCTCGCGTGGACACCACCTCGTGCCCCGCCTGCTGCAGCGCCTCGCGCAGGGCGTTGAGCACGGTGGTCTTACCGGCGCCTTCGCCGCCTTCCAGCGAGACGAAATGCGGGTGGCGTTCGAGACCGTCGGTAACGAAGCCATCGACAGCGAGGCCGTGCGCAGCGTTCACTGTCATTGCGTGCGGACCTGTTTTTCAGCGGAGCGTTGTTCTCGATAGCGTTTGAGGTATTCCGCAACAGCCGTCTGGTGTTCGGAATAGGTTTTCGTGAACACGTGACGGCCACTGCCATCACCCACTGCGACGAAGAACAGCGCGTCGCCGGACGCGGGATGTGCGACCGCCTGCAGCGCATCGCGGCCGGCCATGGCGATCGGTGTCGGCGGCAGGCCATCGCGGGTGTACGTGTTGTACGGCGTATCGGTGCGCAGATCGGCCTTGCGGATGTTGCCGCTGTAGGCGCTGCCCATCCCGTAAATCACGGTGGGATCGGTTTCCAGCCGCATCGGCAGTTTCAGCCGGCGCATAAAAAGTCCCGCGATCTGCGGACGTTCGCTGGCGATGCCCGTTTCCTTCTCGACAATCGATGCCAACGTCAGCAATTCGTAAGGTGTTTTCAGCGGAAGATCGGCGTCGCGGCCGTCCCATGCGTCTGTCAGCGCTTTGTCCAGCGCCTTGGCGGCGCGCTTGAGCACGTCGATATCACGGTCGTTGCGGGTGTAGTGGTAGGTCTCGGGCAGGAAACGGCCCTCGGGATGCTGCGCGCCCAGATCGAGTGCACGCATCAGTGCGGCATCGTCGAGTTCCGTGGATGTCTGCTTCAGCGGCGTCGCCTTGGCCAGCGCGGCGCGCAGATCGCGGATGTTCCAACCTTCGACGATCGTGAACCGGTAACTGAGCACCTTGCCGTCGCGCATGTTCGCGAGCAGCTCGCGGGGGGTGATCCCCGGCGCCAGCGCGTACTCGCCGACCTGGATCTTGCCGGCGGCGCCCATCTGCTTGGCCAGCGCCCGCCACTCGAAACCATGGGTCTCGACGCCGAGTCCACGCAGGCTGCGCAGCACTTTAGGCAACGAATCGCCGGGCGCGACCACCAGCGTTTCGCCCGCATCGATACCGGCGATCGGGGCGTCGGCGAAACCGGCATACCGCTGGTACGCCAGAAATCCGAAGGCGCCGGCCGCGACCACGATCAGCAGCAGGAAGAGCAGCGCCAAGGCACCGAGACGGGATTTGGGTTTACGCGGTGGGCTCACGGAACGTCCTCGAACGTGTCGACGGCGAAGGCGGGGTGCGCGGCGGCGAGCCGTCGGCGCGCGGTGGTCACCATCGGGTGCGGTGACCAGACCCGGTCGCCGAGCGGGGCTAC
>JBGSID010000128.1:0-14724 GCA_041751895.1 Lysobacteraceae bacterium
CCGCCGATCCGGGTGGGTGGGGCGGGTTGGCCACTGACGGGCGACCTGATCGCCGGCTTCGGCGGGCGGATGCCCGATGGCCGTCCCAGCACAGGGCTGCTGATCGCTGCCGCGTCCGGTACACCGGTACATGCGGTGGCCGACGGTACGGTGGTGTTCGCTGAATGGATGACCGGTTACGGCCTGATCCTGATCGTCGATCACGGCAACGGTGCGTTGAGTCTCTACGCACACAACGAATCGTTGCTGAAGGATGTCGGCGCGACCGTCAAACGCGGCGATACCCTGGCCCGGGTCGGCAACTCCGGAGGACTGGAGCGCTCGGCCCTGTATTTCGAGCTGCGCCGTAACGGCCAGCCCGTCGATCCCGGCAGCTGGCTCCGACGGCAATAAGTCGCTACGTTAACCTCGGACGTTAACCCAGGTTATCCAGTGCTTGCCCGCAAAGGTTGTTCGGACTGGTTGTTGGATCGGCCTGTCGACCTCATATGTGGTGCAGTGACATGACGTCCCAATCCATGTCCGAATGCATTCTGTTGTCGGCCGCGAACCTGCGCCGACGTTTGCGGTCCGACTGTCCAATCCTTTCGCTGGAGTTTTCGATGCCTCTTCTTTCGTCTTCAACGACATATCCGCGTATCCGGTGTTTGCCGGGCCTGCTCGCGCTCGCCCTGTGCGCGCAGCCGCTGTGGGCACAGGACGCTCCGCCGGCCGACGCCGGCGATGCGAAAGTGGATGCGAAGGCCGACGAGAGTGAAGGCAGCAAGGTGCCGCTGGAGGAGATCCGCCGCTACGTCAGCGTCTACAACGTGGTCAAACAGGGCTATGTCGAGCCGGTGGAAGACCGCAAGTTGATGCAGTCCGCGATCCGTGGGCTGCTGCTGGACCTCGATCCGCACAGCGCCTACCTCGTGCGCAGCGATGCCGAGGCCTTCACGCAGGACGCCAACGGCGCATACGACGGCATCGGCGTTGAAGTACAGCAGCAGCCCGACGGCACCATGCTCGTGATCGCGCCGATCGACGACACGCCGGCCGCGCGCGCAGGCATCAAGCCCGGCGATCTGATCGTCGGCGTTGACGGCAAGACACTCACGCCGGAGATGATTGAAAGCAATCCACTACGCGGCGAACCCGGCAGCAAAACAGTGCTGACCATACAGCGCGAAGATGCGAAGAAACCGCTGGATATCACTGTCCAACGCGAAACCATCCGCATCAGCAGCGTACGCAGTCGCCTGCTGGAACCCGGCTATGCGTATCTGCGGATCAGCTCTTTCCAGGCCGATACCGCGAACGATTTCGAGACGCAGATCGACACGCTGCAGGCGCAGGCCGGTGCCGGCGGGTCTGGAAAAGGCCTGCGTGGTCTCGTGCTCGATCTGCGCAGCAATCCCGGAGGGTTGCTGACCTCGGCGGTACAGGTCGCCGACGACCTGCTCGACAAGGGCGGCATCGTCAGTACCCGCGGACGCAATCCCGTCGCCGATGCGGTGTTCAGTGCAACTCCGGGCGATCGCATGCGCGGCGCACCGGTCGTGGTGCTGGTCGACGCCGGTTCGGCCAGTGCATCGGAAGTGCTTGCTGCGGCACTGGGAGACAACCGGCGTGCGCAGATCGTCGGCAGCCGCACTTTCGGCAAGGGGTCTGTGCAGACGGTGCTGCCGCTCGACAACGGCGATGCGGTGAAACTCACCACGGCACGCTATTACACGCCCAGCGGCAAATCGATCCAGGCGCGCGGCATCGACCCCGATGTCGTACTGAAGCCCGACGGAGCAAAGGCGACGCCGGGTGAAATCTCGGAAGCCGCGCTC
The DNA here is from genome assembly GCA_041751895.1 of Lysobacteraceae bacterium. Classification (GTDB taxonomy): domain Bacteria; phylum Pseudomonadota; class Gammaproteobacteria; order Xanthomonadales; family Xanthomonadaceae; genus Lysobacter_I. The sequence goes on from JBGSID010000128.1 coordinate 1,818, forward strand.
CCCGGGCATCTGCGCGGGGAACAGGAAACCGCCGGTGTCGGGATCGGCGATGTGCTGGAAGGCAATGCGCCGATCGATGCAGCGCTCGCCGTGCTGAAAAAGCAGGTGACTGGTCTGCCTGCAGGCGCCGAACGGCGCTGAGCGCGTGCAACAACGGCAAAAAGCAAGGCGTCTGCGGTTTGCCGGTTGTCTCTGAAAAATGCTGATGAGTGGCCGAAAGTCATGAGTGACCTTCGGCCCGTTCAGCTTGCATGTAGGGTCCTCTAGCATGGCGTTGTCGGCCTGCGTTGTCGGGCCTCTGCAGTCGGGGACACTTCAATGCTTGCCATTCGCGATCTCAGCAAGACTTACGCTAACGGCGTGCGCGCACTCGACGGAGTGACGCTTGATATCCCGCGCGGCATGTTCGGCCTGCTTGGCCCGAATGGCGCAGGCAAATCCTCGCTCATGCGGACATTGGCCACCTTGCAGGAAGCGGACGGCGGCAGCGCCACGCTTGATGACGGCAATGGCGGCAGTATCGATATTCTCCGCGACAAGGATGCCGTGCGTCGGCAGCTCGGCTACCTGCCGCAAGATTTCGGTGTGTATCCGAAAGTCAGCGCGCTCGATCTGCTCGAACATTTTGCGATCCTCAAAGGACTGGTCGATCGCAAGCAGCGGCGTGAAGTGGTCGACGGTCTGCTGCAGCAGGTAAATCTCTGGGACGTGCGCAAACGCAAACTGGGCGGTTTCTCCGGGGGCATGCGTCAGCGTTTCGGTATCGCCCAGGCGTTGCTCGGCAATCCGAGACTGGTGATCGTCGATGAACCGACGGCAGGTCTCGACCCCGAAGAACGCAACCGTTTTCTCAATCTTCTCGCCGAGATCGGTGAGAACGTTGCTGTGATCCTGTCGACGCATATCGTCCAGGACGTGACCGATCTCTGTCCGAACATGGCGATCATGAACAAGGGCAAGGTGCTGTTGACCGGCCGTCCCGTCGATGCGATCGACGCGCTGCAGGATCGGGTGTGGCGCAAACAGATTCCGAAAGAAGATCTGCCGCGTTGCGAACAGAGTTTTTCGGTGCTGTCGACGCGACTGGTTGCCGGTCATCCGGTGATCCATGTGTTCAGTGAGCATCAACCCGATCATGGTTTCGAGCCGGTCGCGCCCGGTCTTGAAGACGTGTACTTCCAGCGCCTCCGCCAGCACGCCAAAGCCGCCTGAGGATCCCGCCATGTTCGAGTTCCTCCGTTTCGAGTTGCGCCAGCAACTGCGTTCACCGCTGCTGTGGATGATGGCGCTGCTGTTCGCCGCATTCGGTTTCGGCGCCGCATCCACCGATGCCATCATCCTCGGCGGCAGCGTCGGCAATGTGCATCGCAATGCACCCGTGACGGTCGCCCTGTTCATGGGGATTTTCACCTTGTTCGGCATGTTGTTCACCGCGATGTCGGTCAATGGCGCTCTCTTGCGTGATTTCGAGCAGGGTACTGCCGAGTTGATCTTCGCCAGTCCGATCAAACGTCGCGATTATGTTGCCGGCAGGATCTTCGCTGCAGTGATCTGCTGTCTGTTGATCTATGTAGTGATCGCCATCGGCTTGTTCATCGCCCAGTTCATGCCGTGGATCGATGCCGAGCGTTTGGGGCCGGTGTCCCTGTTTCCTTATGTGTGGACGTTCGCGGTCATCGTGCTGCCGAACCTGTTGTTCACGGCAACGTTGCTCTCGTTGCTCGCCATCGTCACCAGAAGTGTTCTATGGGTTTATGTCGGCGTGCTTGGCTTCATCATCCTCTACGGTGCGAGTGCGGTATTACTGCGCGACCTCGACAACGTCTGGGTCGCGACGTTGGCCGAACCGTTGGGTCTACGTGCCTTCGGTCGCATGATCCGTTACTGGGCCGCCGATCAGCGCAACAGCGGATTGCCTGTGATCACGGGCTACATCCTTGGCAACCGTGCGTTGTGGCTGGGTGTGACCGCTGTCCTGCTTGCCGCATGCTTATCGCTGTTCAAGACAGAGCGCAGCGGGACTGGTCGCGGTTGGCGGCGCAGCCGCAAGGGTCCGCTGTTTGCGAGTGGGAAGGTGGATTCACCGGCTTCCACCGCACTGCAGATGCTTCGCCTGCCGAAGGCGACCCCGGCATTCGGCCCAGCGACGGCATTCTGGCAATTCCTGCGCCAACTCCGGTTCGATACCGTTGGTGTGCTTCGCGGTATCCCGTTCATCGTGATGCTGTTGTTCGCGATGGCGAACTTCCTTCCCAGTGCGATCTATATCCAGACGTTGTATGACACTCCGGTACATCCGGTGACTTCGCAGATGTTGCAGGCGTTGCAGAATTCCTTCAGCTTCATCCTGATCATTATCGCCCTGTTCTATGCGGGTGAGCTGGTGGCGAAGGAGCGCGGCGTCAAGATCAATGAAGTCACCGATGCCATGCCGGTGCCCAACTGGGTGCCACTGTCTGCGAAGTTCGGAGCACTGGTCGTCGTCATCCTGTGTTTCCAATGGTTTGGAGGCTTCGTCGCAGCACTGATCCAGCTTGCGCAGGGTCATACCCAGTTGGAGCTGGCTGTCTATGCCAAGACGCTGTTGTTGAACAGCATCGTCTTCGTGCTGATGGGCGGGCTAGCGCTGTGTCTCCAAGTGTTCAGCAACAACAAATACGTCGGTTATGCGCTGCTGGTGGTAGTGCTGGTCGGGCAGCTTGTGCTCGGTACGCTCGACTACACCCACAACCTCTACAACTATGCCAGTGCGCCTAATGCGCCATATTCCGATATGAACGGCTATGGCCACTTCCTGAAAGGGCAGTTGTGGTTCCAGGCCTACTGGTGTTTGTTCCTGCTGTTGCTGTTACTGCTGTCGGCGGCATTCTGGGTGCGTGGTGTCGGTGGTGGTGCGCGCGAACGCTTTGGTCTCGCTCGCCAGCGGCTGAGGGGGGCATTGGGTATCGCGACCCTGTTGACGGGTCTGTCGTTCGCGGCTGTCGGCGGTTATCTTTTCTGGAACACGAATATCCGCAACAACTATCTGTCGCCGGATGCACTGCTCGATCTGCAGGCGCGCTATGAGCGCGAATACAAGCAGTATGCGACGCTGCCGGAGCCAAGGATCGTGGCCAGCGAGATCGAAGTCGATCTTCGCCCGGAAACACAGAGCATGCGTGCGACAGGCGTTTATCGCGTGCGCAATCCGCATGCAAAGCCGATTTCCGAGGTCCATGTCCAGCTTCAGGACGACAAGTCTCTGATCGAGCTCGATCTTGGCGATGCCGAATTGGTGAAGAACGACAAGGACATGGGGTATCGCATCTATCGTTTGAAGCAGCCGATGGCGCCGGGTGCGGAACGTGAATTCAAGTTCGTCGTTGAAATCTCACCGAATGGCATCACCAACGACACGGCCCAGACGCAGATCGTCGAGAATGGGTCGTTCTTCAACAACCGCCTGTTCCCATCGTTCGGCTACGATACCAGTGGCGAAATCACCGATCGAAACGAGCGCCGGAAGCGTGGTCTCGGCGAGCCAACGCGCATGCCGAAACTGGAAGATGAGGCGGCGCGTGCCAATACCTACATCAGTGATGATGCGGACTGGATCGACTTCAAGACCACGATCTGCACCGCGCCGGATCAAGTGGCGCTGTCGCCGGGTTATCTCCAGAAAGAATTCGTCCGCGATGGTCGCCGCTGCTTCAGCTATACGATGGATCGTCCGATGCTCAATTTCTATTCTTATCTGTCGGCGCGTTGGCAGGTGAAAAAAGGAAAGTACAAGGACATTCCGATCGAGATCTACTATGACGAAAAGCATCCCTATAACGTTGACCGGATGATCGAATCGGTACAGAAGTCGTTGGCGTACTACGAGGCGAATTTCACGCCGTATCAACATCGCCAAGTCCGCATCATCGAATTCCCCGGATACGCCAGTTTCGCGCAGAGTTTCGCCAATACAATCCCCTATTCCGAGTCGATCGGATTCATTACCGACTTGAGCAAGAAAGACGCGATCGACTACGTGTTCTACATCACCGCGCATGAAGTCGCGCATCAGTGGTGGGCGCATCAGGTCATCGGGGCGAACATGCAGGGCGCGACCATGCTTTCCGAGTCGCTTGCGCAGTATTCATCGCTGATGGTGATGGAGAAGGAATATGGTCGGGCCAAGATGCGCCAGTTCCTGAAGTATGAGCTGGATCGCTACCTGTCGAGTCGAGGCGGTGAGACCGTCGAAGAACTTCCGCTGTATCGTGTCGAGAATCAGCAGTACATCCATTATGAGAAGGGTTCATTGGCTTTCTACCGTCTGCGTGAGGAAATCGGCGAAGAAGCCTTGAATCGTGCGCTCAAGAAGTTCCTGCTGGAAAAGGGCTATCAACAGCCGCCGTATACGACGAGCGTGGAGTTGCTGGATTACATCCGGGCTGAAGCGGGCCCGCAGCAAGAGCAACTCATTTCCGACCTCTTCGAGAAGATCAGCTTCTACGACAACCGGGTGATCGAAGCGAAGGCGAAAAAGCGCGCGGACGGCAACTATGTGGTCACGCTCGATCTGCACGCGGCCAAGCTCTATGCCGATGGCAAGGGCAAGGAGACGCCGGCAAACATGGATGACTGGGTCGAGGTGGGTGTTTTCGCGCGGGGTCCGTCAGGCGAGGAGCAAGACGAAAGGGTGCTGTATCTCAAGCGTCACCGCATCACCAGCGGGCAGCCCAAGCTCACCCTGGTGGTGGACGCGGAACCCTACGAGGCTGGCTTCGACCCCTACAACAAATTGATCGACCGGGTGTCGTCCGACAACCGCAAGCGGGTGAGTCTGCAGTAGTGCTCGGGAGGATCGCGACGTCGTGCCGGATGCCCGTCGTCGCGATCCGTTTTTTGAGGGCTGTTCTTGATGTCCGGCGATGGCAATAGCATGCCCTTTCTGGCTTTCTCGTTCAGCGAGGTTTGACAGGCATCGGAAACGGCGTGATCACGCTGTCACCACTGGCGGCGTCGCGGATCGCGGAGGGCCCTTTCTTCTCGACTTCTTCGATGCGGACGATACTCTGCATCGGAAGATGCAGGACTTTCGTGTTGCCGAATTCGTCGCGCAGGCGTTCCTCGGTCGGATCGACCACGAGCCCTTCGTGGACATCGAAGACCAGCTCCGCGACTTCCGTGAAACCCCACAAGCTACCGCCGCTCACGCGATGCGCATACAGCTCATAGATCTTGCCGAAGTTGAGAAACGTGATTTTGTAGAGTGTCTTGGCCATGTGCGGATCATAACGGTCTGACTGATCCGGAACATGCGGCTGATCTGGTCGACAGGCAAGTCACGTATGGCTCAGAAGCCGCGATTGTGGCGCAACCGGCGTGCGATCCCGGCGCGTGCGATCAGCGCGAACGTGACTCCGAACAGAAAGCCGGCGATATGGGCGCTCCATGCCACCGCGCCGAACGCCGGGCCGATGTAGGCGAACACCACCTGCAAGATCGCCCAGACGCCAATCAGCAAGGAGGCTGGTGCGCGGATGAATTCCAGAAAGAGTCCGAGCGGTACCACCACGCCCAGTTTTGCGCGCGGGAACAACGCCAGATATGCGCCGATCACGGCCGAGACCGCGCCACTGGCACCGATGACCAGGCGCTCGGGGCTGCCGATCATGAACGCCGTCGCCATGTTGGCGATTCCCCCGCCGAGCAGGAACAGCACAAGGAAGCGCCACGGCCCCATCGCGCGTTCCGCCGGCAGGCCGAAGATCAACAGGAACACCAGGTTGCCCAGCAGATGCGCCCAGTCCGCATGCAGGAAGATGGCCGTGAACAGGCGCAACCCACGCTGGGTGGACCAGAGCGCATGCCACGTGTCTGCTGCCGCTGGTCCGCCCGTCAGCGCGCCCCATTCCTGGAGGAGCTGGCGTTGGGCTGCATCGGGCCGAGTGCTCGCCCACAGATAGGCCAGCCACAGTGCTGCGAACATCAGCGGCGTGGCCCAGCGCAGGCCGGATTGTTTGCGGGTTGGTAGCTGAACGAACATGGCAGGTGAACTGGAAAAGACCCATGAAAGCATGGGTTGCGGCAGAATGTCGCTTGTTACCATTCGGTTAACAGCCGCGTTATAGTACATACGGCGTCGTACGTCGGGAGGGGGCTTCCGGCAGGTGCGGTACGGGCAAGGAATAAATGCTCGGCCGCGCGGCGCAGTCCATCATCCTGTCCACGGAGACGCAACAACAATGCATACGCAGAATCGCATTATCCAGATGTCCGCGCTCGCGCTCGGCATCGCTGGCGTGTTGGCTTTCGGCCAAGCACATGCTTCAGGCTTCCAGTTGAAAGAAAACAGCGTCAAAGCCATGGGCCGTGCTTTCGCCGGTTCCGGCGTTGCCACCGGCGACGCCTCGGTTGTTGTCAACAACCCGGCCACCATGACTTCGTTCGAAGGCACCACGATCCAGTCCGATGTCACCGTGATCGACCTCAATGCCAGCTTCAACGGTAGCGGCAACGACGCGCTTGGTGGCCAGCTCAGCGGCGGCGACGGCGGCAATGCCGGTGCCGCCACGCCGGTCCCGGCGATGTCGATCATCCACAAGCTCGACAATGGCCTGACCCTCGGCGCGATGGTCAGCGCCCCGTTCGGTCTGAAGACCGAATACAACGACGGTTGGGTTGGTCGTTATTCCGCGTTGACTTCCGACCTGAAAACGGTCGATCTGACGCTCTCCGCTGCATATGAAATCGTCCCGGACCGTTTCTCGGTCGGCGCCGGTCTCGTGTACGAGCGCGCTGAAGCCGAACTGTCGAAAGCGGTCGATTTTGGCACGCTTCTCGCGCTGGGCGGTGTTCCCGGTTTTGCGCCTCAGTCGGCCGATGGTAAAGCGGTGATCAAGGGTGACGACACCGGTATCGGCTGGATCGTTGGCCTCAATTTCCGTCCGATCGACAACCTGTCGATCGGTGTGTCGCACCGTTCGGAAATCGATCATGAGTTGACCGGTACCGCCGACTGGACTGTCCCGGGCAACGCGCGTACGGTCTTCAACGGCATTGGCCGCAGCGCACTGTTCAACGATGGCAAGGCGCTTGCAAAGTTGACCACGCCAAGCGTGACCTCGGTGAGCGTCGCTTACCAGTTGAACGACAGCCTCGCGCTGATGGGTGACTATTCAAGAACGGATTGGCACTCCTTGCAGGAAATCCGCATCGACTTCGGTAATCCGGATCCGGATTCTGTCGAAGATTTCAACTGGAAAGACACCAGCTTCTGGTCGCTCGGCGCCGAATACAAACTGTCCGAATCACTCACGTTGCGTGGTGGCTTGGCCTATGACGAAACTCCGACGAGCATTGCAACGCGGACGCCGCGTCTGCCCGATGAAAGCCGTCGTTGGTATTCGATCGGTCTGACTTGGAATATGAACGAGCATGTGGAAATCTCGGCGGCCTACACCCGAATCGAACCGGGTACGCCGAAAATCGACCTTGTCGATTCGTTCGGTCACTCGCTGTCCGGAGACTACGACAGCAGTGTCAACCTGCTGGGAATCTCGGGTCAGTACAAGTTCTGATTCCGATATTCGACAGTGACGCAGAAAACCCCGCTTCGGCGGGGTTTTTTGTTGGCGGCGGATCTCGTTGCATGCATTGCACAACGCCTGTTCATGAGGCGTGCTGTCGTTGTCCCTGTTGATCTTCGTGCCCGGGCATCACTCATGAAGCATTGTTGGATCGGTGGCTCAGGCTATACGGCAAGTTCACGCAGGTAAAAGGTGTTGCAGCCGCCATGGCCTGTCGCGCCCATCGGGGTGTCGATGCGATGAAAGCCGCTGCGTTCGTACAGGCGCATGGCCGCGTCCATGCCGGTCAGGGTTTCCAGATAGCAGCGCTCGAAGCCGAAGCCGCGCGCGGCGTCCAGGCAGCGCGCCATCAGCGCCGTGCCTGCGCCCAGGCCACGCAGTGACGGCAGGAAATACATTTTGCGCAGTTCGCAGGTACCGCTGTCGCCGCCTGTCAGGGGAGCGATGCCGCCGCCGCCTTCGACGATTGCGTGACCGGCGTTGTCGTTGCGTTCGATCACGAAATACGCCGAACGCGGTGCGGCATAGGCGCGGTGCATCCAATCCACTTCCGGGTCGCTGATGGCGAAGCCGCAGCCGCTCGCGCCGAACTCCGGCATCACGCTGCGGATAATGGCGGCGATGGCGGCATCATCGCGAGCCTCGATGGGGCGAATGCGGAAAGCTGGGGCGGAGGGATGCGTCATGTGATGGCAGCAGTCAGTGTGCGAAGGAAGGATGCAAGCCGCCCCGTTCAAGACGGCGCGCGAATTCGTCGGGCTTCAGTCCGGGTGCGAACAGGAAGCCCTGTGCGATCGGGACGCCGAGGTGAAGCAGGAACTGGCGCTGGGCTTCGGATTCAACGCCTTCTGCAACCAGGCCGAGGCCTAGGCTGCGGGCGATGCCGGAGACTGCCTGGCAGACGGCGACATCGGAGTTGTTGCCGGGCACGCCTTCGACGAACAGCTGGCTCAGCTTCAACCCGTGGATCGGCAGGCGGCGCAGGTAATTCAGCGCGCTGTAACCCTCACCGAAATCGTCGATGGTGAGCATCACGCCCATCCGGCGCAGATCGGCGAACGTGCGCAGGGTGTCGGGGGCGTCTTCGATCAGGACACGTTCGGTGAATTCCAGCTCCAATGCCGCGCCCGGCAGTTGGAATTCATCGAGGATGCGCTGCACGGCCTCGGCGAGATCTTCGCCGACGAACTGGCGATACGACACGTTGACTGCCACGCGTACGATTCCGAGCCCTGCATCGCGCCAGATCGCGACCTGGCGGCAGGCTTCGTGCAGCACCCAACTGCCGATTCGCACGATGTCGCCGGTGGTTTCGGCGTGTCTGATGAAGCGGTCGGGGCGCAGTTCGCCGAGCAGGTGGTTCTGCCAGCGGATCAAGGCTTCGGCGGCGACGATGCGCCCGCTCTGCAGGTCGACCTGTGGCTGATAAACGAGGTGGAATTCGCCGTTGTCGGCGGCGCGGCGGAGATGGGTTTCCATCCACAGGCGGTCGGCCTGGGTTTGCGCCAGTGCGGGCGTGAACGCCTGCCAGGCGTTGCGCGAGCGGCGCTTGCTGTCGTACATCGCGGCGTCAGCGTTCTGGATCAGCACCTGCGGGCGTTCACCATCGGTGGGTGCGCGTGCGATGCCGATGCTCGCCGTGATGGTGAATTCTTCGTTGTCGAAACGGAAGCTCTCGTGGAACGATTGCAGGATGGCGGTCGCCATACGCTCGGGGCGCTGCTCGTCGTCGGCGAGATTGCAGGCGACCAGGAATTCGTCGCCGCCGAAGCGTGCGACCAGACCTTCGGTACCGACCGCGCCGGCAATACGCTGTGCGGCTGATGCCAGCAGTTCATCGCCGGCAGCGTGACCGAGGACATCGTTGATCACCTTGAAGCGGTCGAGATCGATGTAGAGCACGGCGACCGCTGCATGCGAGGGATCCTGCATGCGGTCTTCGAGTTCGACCAGGATCGCGTCGCGGTTGAGCAAGCCGGTGAGCGGGTCGGTACGCGCCTGCACGCGAAGCGTCTCTTCGGAATGCTTGCGCTCGGTGATGTCCTGCAGCGTGCCGACGATACGCGAGGTGCCGGGGTCGGCCGTGTCCGCTTCGCCGATCATGCGTACCCAGCAGGCATGGTGATCGCTGCGCAGGTACTGCAGTTCGAGATCGAAACTGCCGCCGGACTCCATCAGGCGCTCGACCGCCGCAGCGATACGGTTCTGGTCAGCCGCGTAGACGCCGGTGAGCATGTCTTCCATCGTGTCGGGTGCCGGCGTGCGGCCGAGGATCCGCTGCGCTTCCTGGGTGAGATAGAGGCGCTGCCGGCCGCGATCCCATTCCCAGCCGCCGATGTGCGCCAGCCCTTGGGCGCGGTCGAACAGGACGTTGTCGCGCTTGAGGGTGGTGACGTCGCTGAACATCGCGAACACGTACTGCGGCGTCGTGCCATCGGCCTGGAACACCGGCACGGTGGTGACCGAGATCCACGACATGCGCCGCTTGGGCAAGTAGTACAGGCCGATCACGGTGTTGCTGATGACCTGGGCGCGGTCGAAGGCCTGCGTGGTCGGCCATTCGATGAACGAGAGCGGCCGGCCATGGGCATCGACGACGCTCCAGTGCTCCGGCTGCAGCAATGTCTGCATGCTCTGGCCCGGTTCGGCACCGATCGCGCGATGCGCGGCGGGATTGGCCGAGATCACGTGCATCTCGCGATCGAACAGGATCACGCCGACGTCGATCGATTCGAGCAGCAATCGATAGCGGGTTTCCGCCTGCCAACGCCGGCTGAGGTCGCGCGCGACCGCGACGATGCGTTTCTTGCCTTTGTATTCGAAACCGGCGGAATGCACTTCCACCGGGAAGCGGCTGCCGTCGGCGCGCATGTTCGCGACCTCGACCACATAGGTCTCGCCACGGTTGAGCGCTTCCCACACCGGCGTCATGTGGTCCTTGGGCAGATCGGGGTTCAGTACCTCGATCGGCTTGCCGACGATCTCCTCGCGCGGCCGGCGATACGCCGCCATCCCGGCTTTGTTGAGATCGAGGACGGTACCGTCCAAATCGATGATGCTGACCGGATCCGGGACGGCGTCGAACAGCGCGGTGTAGCGCAGGCGTTCGGATTCAGTTTCATCGAGTGAGGTCCGGAGTGCCGCATGCGCGCGATCGAGCAGTGCGCGGGTGCCGGCATCGATGGCGGTGTCCTGGCGGGCGAGATCCAGTGCGGCCAGTGTTTCCGTCATCTCGGCGGAGGGCGGCAGCGAGGGATCGGGCCAAGTCTCAGTCATCGTGTCCGATCCGGGCCCGGGTGACTTTGCTGCCGGTTTCGCGCCCCAACAACTGCGCCAGCCAGCGTCCGGTGGAGCTGAGTGCGTCGAGGTCAATGCCGGTGTCGATGCCCATGCCCTGCAACATATACACCACATCCTCGGTCGCGACGTTGCCGCTGGCGCCTTTCGCATACGGGCAGCCGCCAGTGCCGGACACCGCAGCGTCGATCACGCGCACGCCGAGCTCCAGGCAGGACAGGATGTTCGCCAACGCCTGGCCGTAGGTGTCGTGGAAATGCACGGCCAGCGAGGACATCGGGACTTCATCGGCGACCGCGCGCAGCATCGCTGCCGCTTTCGACGGCGTGCCGACGCCGATGGTGTCGCCCAGCGAGATTTCGTAGCAGCCCATGGCGTACAGGGTTTTGGCGACACGGACGACATCGGCCACGGGGACATCGCCCTGGTAGGGGCAGCCCAGCACGGTGGACACGTAACCACGGACCGCGACGCCGTCGGCTTTCGCTCGCGCCACGACCGGCTCGAAGCGCTGCATGGACTCGTCGATGCTTGCATTGATGTTCTTGCGGCTGAAGGCTTCGGAGGCGGCTCCGAAGATCGCGATCTCGTCCACGCCCACGGCACGGGCGCGCCCATAGCCCTGTTCGTTGGGCACCAGTACCGGATAGCGCACGCCCGGACGCTTGGCGATGCCGACATAGACCTCGGCAGCATCGGCGAGCTGCGGCACCCACTTCGGGCTGACGAAGCTGGTGGCTTCGATACTGCGCAAGCCGGTGGCGGACAGGCGGTCGATCAAGTCGATCTTCGTCGCCGCAGCGATCAAGGTCTTTTCGTTCTGCAGGCCATCGCGGGCGCCGACTTCGACGATACGGACGCGGTCGTTCATGGAGTGCCCTCCGTCGTGCTGCGCCTGAAGTGCAACACGCCATCCTTGTCCGAACGGAAGATCGTGTCGCCGCTGTTGCGCAGCAGTGTGGCGACCTCGTCGTGGCTGCCTTCGAGATAGGCGACCTTGTCACCGATCTTGCGGCCAGCCAGTTTTTTTGCTGCGATCCCCTGCAACATCATCTCGGCATCGGCGATCCACAGCACGACTTCGTTGCTGTCGACACGGTAGCGGGCCAGCAGCACGCTGCCTTCCGGTGCCTGGCGGATCAGTGCGTCATCCATCGACATCAACCGGCTCACGGCCTCCGGTGTGAATACGAGATAGTGCGCACCCTCGAGCTCGAAGCCGCGCAGCGTCGTCGAATAGACGGCGCCGTCGTTTTCAGGCCATTGCATGTCGCAAGCGGCGGTGACGACGATGTCGTGCTTGTGGGGTTCGCCACGGGTCGATTCCCATCGACCGGCGAGTGCCGGATCACACTGCAGCGTCTCGACAGGTGCGTGTTCGAACGCGACGCAGGCCGTGAGCAGTAAAAGCAGGGAGGCGAGCAAGGCGACCCGCACGATCATGGTGTCATCACCACGAGCGCGGTATCGGCTTCGACAAAATCGCCGACGCCGACGCGGATCTCGGCGACGATGCCGGGGCAGGGCGCCTTCAGCGCCAGCTCCATCTTCATCGCTTCCATCACCAACAGTTCCTGATTGTGTTCGACACGGTCCCCTACCTGCGTCTTGATCAGGACGATGCGGCCGGGCATTGGTGCCGATATCCGGTCGCTGGCAGCGCCAGCCTGCTCGCTTGCGGGCTGATACGCCGGTACCCGCGCGAACCGCCATCGACGCTCGCCATCGTGCACGTCGACCGTCGACGCCGCACTGGCGTTGCGCTTGGCATCCAGATGCAGCCGTCGCCCCTCACCATCGAAACGCGCGAACAGGCTGTTCTCGGCCAGCGTCGCGCCTGCGACCACGACCGTGCCCTCGGCATCTTCCAGGCGGTAGTCGCCGCCGATGCCGTGGGCCAGCACGGTATGACGTTCGCTGCCGTCGTCCAGCACGAGCCGACGCTGCCCCGCATGGCCGAGGCGCCAGCCGTCGGCGCGTCCCCATGGTGACTGGCGAACTTTATTAGTCATTGGTCGCTTGTTATTGTTGAAGATTATTAATGATTT
>JBGSID010000129.1:0-4876 GCA_041751895.1 Lysobacteraceae bacterium
CGGACGTCGCGGCGATGGCCAGATCGACGCCGAGCTCGTCGTGGTGCCACGCGCGAATCTCGAAACCGCGCTTGCCGACCTGGGGGCGCCTCTGCGCGCCACGCTGTCCGGGGTCGACATGGCGGATGCCGATGGACTGCCGCTCGGCATCAATCTGCTGCCCGGTACGCAGCGCCGTCGGCGCCGTGATCCGCGTGCGGCATGGAATATCGGCCTGATGCTGGTTGCCCTGATCGCGCTCGGTGGAGGGCTGTGGCAGATCCTCCATAACCGCGAAGCGGCGACGGATGCGTTCGAAGTCATCGCCAAGCAGCGCAGCGCGCAGGCGAAAAAAGTCTCGGCCGAGAAGAAACAACTGGTCGATCTGGTCGAAGGCCTGCGCTTTCTGCAGCAGACCCGTAACGGTCGCCCCAGCACGGTCGAAGTGCTCGACGAATTGAGTCGTCGCCTGCCCGACAACACCTATGTCGAGAAAGTGTCGATTGAAGGTGACAAGATCCTGATCATCGGCCTGAGCTCGGAAGCGCCGCGTCTCGTCGAAAAACTGCAGGGTTCGAAACTCTGGAGTTCGATGAATCTCACGGGTGCGTTATTGCCGGATCCGACCAAGGGCAAGGATCGTTTCACACTTGCCGCCGATCTCACGCTGGCGCCCACCGCCAAGCCGAAACCCGAACGAAGAGGCGCCGCGAACGCTGCGCGCGACCCATGACGGCGACCACAACGACCATCCCCCCTCGCGAGCGCTGGCTGGCGCTCGGCCTGCTGGCAGCATTGCTGCTGGTGGCCTATTTCGTGCTGATCCATCTCTGGTGGACCGTGCCGATGCTTGATCTGCAGGAGCGCATCGATGGCCTGCAGGAACGCGATGCCCGTGCCCGCGCCACGCTGGCCGAAGCGCCCGAGATCCGCAAGCGCCTTGCCGTGGTCCGTGAAGAGACCGCACGGTTGCCCGGGTTCATGCGCGAGGCCAGCACGGAGTTGGCGACCGCATCGCTGATCCAGCGGCTCGAAACCGCCGTGCAGGAGGCCAGTCCGAAGAACCGCAGCTGCGCGATCCAGAATCGTTCGCCACTGACAGAACCGCGCAAAGAGCGTTTCGCGCGTGCCGTTGTCCAGGTGCGGCTTCGCTGTGGCACACCTGAGCTGGCCACGGTGCTGCATTCACTCGAAAGCGGCTCTCCGAGGTTGTTCGTGGACAATCTCAACGTCACCGCGCAGCGGTTCTATTTCTCGCCGGACCAGGCGCCTTCCAGCGGTGGTCTCGACGTGAGTTTCGATCTCTACGGCTATGTCGCCCCCGCAGCAGGAGCCGCCGCCGATGCGAGCCGATAGCCTCAGCCCAAAAACCTGGCTGCTCGCCGGAATCGCCGGTTGGGCGGTGTGCCTGTGGGTGTTCGCGCTGTTGGGCCTCGGTGGGCGCTTGGGTGAGAACGACATGCCTGTCGCGGCGCGACAGCTGCCGACCACCACGATCCCGCGTGCGGAGCGTCCCGGGCCGCAGGCGCAGTACGCTGAAATCGGCGTTCGTCCGATCTTCGCCGAGGACCGGAAGCCGCATCCGTTCGTCATCAACGGCACGGGCGAGGAAGCCCAGGTCAACACCTTCGACTACACCTTGACCAGCGTGCTGATTGCGTCCGGCGTACAGCTGGCCATCCTCAAACCCGCTGCCGATGGTGCGCCCTCGGTCCGCGTCAAAGTGGGCGAAGCGGTGGAGACCGCGCCACAGTGGACGCTGGCGTCGCTGCTGCCGCGCAGTGCGACTTTCCGCGGCCCCGAAGGCGATAAATCCTTGGAACTGCGCGTCTTCAATGGCGTTGGCGGTGCTGCGCCGCCGCCGATCGCCCGGGATGCATCTCCGGGCAATGTGGTGATCGACGCGCCTGTGCCGCCGCCACCTGGCGATCAGCCCGGTCCGCAATCGGCACCGCAAGTTCCTCCGCCTCCTGTTGCCAGTGGCGGTGATGCCAACAACGTGTCGACCCAGGCGCAACTCGACGCGATCCGCAAGCGGATCGAGGCGCGTCGTGCCCAACTCCGGCAGCAGGCCGCCCAAGAAGCGCAGAATCCCGCCGCTCAGCCGGGACAAACCCCTTGAGAATTCGATGATGAGTTTGCGATCCACCGTTTACGTTCCCTTCGCCACCGCGTTCTGTGTGTTGCTGGCGGCTTGTGTCTCGTCGCCCGTGCCGCACGTGCAGCGTGGCCTGGAAAGGCCGGTGCAGGGCGCGCAGCAGACCACGCCCGGTGATGGGGTGCAGACCGAACCGCTGGATGCCGACAAGAGCGGCGCCGATGATGATGGCGGCCCGCGTGCCCAGATCCGTCGTGGCAGTGGTCAGGTGATCAATCGTGCCGCCGCCTCTGCCCGGCTGCCCGATATCGGCGCGACCAGTGGCGAAGCACGGTTCAACTTCGAAGGTGAATCGCTGCACGCTGTGGTCAAGGCGATCCTCGGTGACATGCTCGGCCAGAACTACACCATTGCGCCGAACGTGCAGGGCACCGTCACCTATTCCACGCCCAAGCCGGTCAGTTCCGCACAGGCGCTGTCGGTGCTGGAAATGATCCTGGGCTGGAACAACGCACGCATGATCTACGGCGATGGGCGTTACAGCATTGTGGCTGCCGATCAGGCGCTGGCGACCGGCGTGGTCACGCCGCGCGCCGATTCGCCGATGAATGCCCGTGGTTTCGAGTCGCGGGTGGTGCCGCTGCGCTATATCTCGGCGACCGAGATGGAAAAGCTGCTGAAGCCCTATGCACGGCCCAACGCGATCGTCACCGTCGACGCTGGCCGCAATCTGCTGACCATCGCCGGCAGCCGAGCCGAACTCGAGAACTATCTGCGGACCATCGAAATTTTCGATGTCGACTGGATGTCGAGCATGTCGGTCGGCGTCTATCCGTTGCAGTCGAGCAAAGCCAACAAAGTCGTTGAAGCGCTGGAAAAAGTCTTCGGTGAGAGCAGCAAGTCGCCGGTCGCGGGCATGTTCCGTTTCATGCCGCTGGACGGTGCCAATGCCGTGCTGGCAATCACTTCGCAGCCTGATTACCTCGACGACATCGATGAGTGGATCGATCGTATCGACGGCGCTGGCGAAGGGCTGAAGCTCTATTCGTATGAGCTCAAATATGTGACCGCCAAAGATCTGGCTGCCCGCCTGAGCGAAGTGTTCGGCGGCGGCGGCAGCCGTGGTGGCGGCAGCAGTGGCGGTGGTTACTCGCTGATTCCGGGCGCCGATCAGAGCGCCATCAGCTCGGGAGGCGGCAGCAAGGATGGTGGTTACGACGGTAGCGGCATCAATCCCGGTGGCGGTTCCAGTGGTGGCGGCAGCAGTGGCCTCGGCAGCGGTGGCCTGTCGCTGAATCCGTCGCAGGGCGGCAGCGGCAGCGTCGTGCTCGAAGTCGGCGGCGACAAAGTCGCGGTGTCGGCGATCGAGGAAAACAACACGCTGCTGGTGCGGTCCACCAGTTCGGCCTGGCGTTCGATTCTCGATGTGATCGAGAAACTTGACGTGCTGCCGCTGCAGGTCCATATCGAATCGCAGGTGGCCGAAGTCACATTGGGCGGCGAGCTGGCCTACGGCGTGAACTGGTTCCTGGAAAAAGCGATCACCGACAATGGCTTGCCAGACCTGACCGGGCCGGCGATTCCCAGCAAGTGGAGCACGCTCGGCGGCAGCATCGGCGGCGTGAGCGGGCCGGGTGCGGCCTGGACCCTGATCAAGAACGATGCGGCAGCGGTCATCACCGCCCTGGACAAAGTCACCGACGTACGCCTGCTGCAGACCGGTTCGGTGCTGACCCGCAACAATTCGGAAGCCACCCTCAATGTCGGTAGTCGCATTCCGATCACGACCGTGTCGATCAATCCGATTCTCGGCAGCAACAACACCACCAGCTCGGTGCAGTACCTCGACACTGGTGTGATCCTGAAGGTGCGTCCGCGCGTCACCAAGGATGGCACCGTGTTCCTGGATATCGTCCAGGAAGTGAGTTCGCCGGGTTCCGATGCCGATGCCAATGGCAATGTCCGCATCAACACTCGCCGGCTGAAGACCGAAGCGGTCACCAATAGCGGCGACACCGTGCTGCTGGCCGGCCTTATCCAGGACAGCACCACCCGGGGGTCGACCGGCTTGCCGGGGCTCAGCCGTATCCCGGTGATCGGTGGCCTGTTCGGCCGGCAATCCTCGAACCAGGATCGGACCGAAGTGGTGGTGCTCATCACGGCGACCATCATCAACGACCAGCAGGGCCTGCGTGCGATGACCGACGATTACTCGCGCCGCTTCCGTGCGATGGAGCCGTTGCGGGAGCCACGCGAATTGAAGCCGGTGCCCGCGCAACCGCACCGCTGATCCCGCACACCCGCAGGATGGCAGCGCGTCCGCTTCCCTCATGAGCGAACTGCCTGTCGTCCTGATCCCGGTGGGCGTCGATGACGACGCCCTCGACGCTTGCCTCGCCGCGCTCGATGCCGGAACACCCGCCGGCACGCAGGTCTGGCTCGCCGATGATGCCCAGGCTGGCCCGCGCGGCATCGCGATCATCGAACACTGGCTTGCGCGCACCGCGTTGCAGGCTGATTACACCCGCCGTCCCAGAAGCATCGGCGAAGCCGCGCATCTGGACGAGATGCTCAAGGCCTGCGGCGATGCCGATACGCTCGTGCTCGCCAGCGATGCCATCCCCTTGCCGGGTTGGGCCAATCAACTGCTTGCCTGTGCTGCGCATGATCCTGCCATCGCCACCGCTACGCCGTGGTGCAACGCCGGAGAAACCGCATCGTGGCCCCGTGTCGGCGAAGTCATGCCGGTCCCCGAGGAGCCCGAACGGCTCGCACGCGCGGCGGCGACACTGCCGCCGG
>JBGSID010000130.1:0-18055 GCA_041751895.1 Lysobacteraceae bacterium
CCGCCGCAGCGGGACGGTGGAACACCGGCACTTTACCGATTTCCCGCAGCTTGTGGCATCGGATGACCTGGTGATTCTGAACAATGTCCGGGTGGCCCGGGCGCGGTTTTATTCGGACGATGGCCGGTTCGAACTGCTGCGCCTTGAAGCCCTCAGGGCCCGGCTCTGGCACTGCATGGCCAAACCGGGAAAACGGCTCGCGGCCGGAACAGCGGGTCATCGTGGGGACTCTCGATGACCTGCCGGCACTCGCCCGCCGCCATGACGTCCACTCGCCCGCGCTGCTGTTCGTCGGCGAAGTGGCCGCGCTCGCTGCTCAGCTGCACTGGTTCGGCGCGGAACCCGTCGGCGCGCTCGCGGAAACGCCGTCTATGGAAGACAACGCAGATCATGAACGTGCCGCATTGGCGGTCGCCGCATGAAAGTCGCCGCATGAGAACGGATACGCGCCACGCATATCGATGTCGATGACCGCAACCGTCATCGAATCCCGTCAGCATTCCACTACCCGAACCGCCACAGGAACACCCTCATGGCTTTGTACAACAACATCCTCGATACCATCGGCAACACCCCGATCGTCAAACTCCACCGCCTCGCGCCGAAGCACGTCAATCTCTACGTCAAGGTCGAAGCCTTCAACCCGGGCGGCTCGGTCAAGGACCGTCTGGCGCTGGCGATCGTGCTCGATGCCGAGCGCAAAGGCCTGCTGAAACCCGGCCAGACCATCGTCGAAGCGACCTCCGGCAACACCGGCGTGGCGCTGGCGATGGTCGCCGCCGCGCGCGGCTACAAGTTCGTCGCGGTGATGACTGAAACCTTCTCCATCGAGCGTCGCAAACTGATGCGCGCCTACGGTGCCAAGGTCATCCTGACGCCTGCCGCCGAGCGCGGCACCGGCATGGTCCGCAGGGCGAAGGAACTGTCCGAGAAACACGGCTGGTTCCTCGCCAGCCAGTTCGAGAACGAAGCCAATCCCGCCTATCACCGCAGCACGACCGGCCCGGAAATCCTCAGCGACTTCGCCGGCAAGCGTCTCGATTATTTTGTCAGCGGCTGGGGCACCGGCGGCACCATCACCGGCGCCGGCGAAGTGCTGAAACTCGCGCGTCCGGACATCAAGATCATTTCGACGGAACCAGCCGGCGCCGCACTGCTTTCCGGCCAGGAATGGAAGCCGCACAAGATCCAGGGCTGGACCCCCGACTTCCTGCCCGGCGTGCTCAGCCGCACCATCGCCGACGACATCATCCTGATCGACGACATCGATGCCCGCGACACGTCGCGCCGTCTCGCTGCCGAGGAAGGCATCTTCGTCGGCATCTCGGCCGGTGCCACCGCCGCTGCCGCGCTCAAGGCCGCCGAATCCGCGCCGGAAGGTTCTGTGCTGCTCGCGATGCTGCCCGACACCGGCGAACGCTATCTCTCCACCTTCCTGTTCGAAGGCGTGAACGAGGGTTCCGACGACGAGTGGTTGGCGTCGCTCGGTTGATCAGAGGGTTTAGTTCGTAGCCCGGATCGCAACGCGATCCGGGAAAAACGATTCCGATGTCCATCCCCGGATCGCGTTGCGATCCGGGCTACGACACTGTCGCGTTTACGGTCCGGTTTCAGAGCATCGGCTCACCGCGATACCAGCGGTGATCGGCGATCTCCAGCAAATCGAAATCCTCAGGCGTGTCCCCGTAGGCGTAAACCGCATCGAAGTCCTCTGGCGCATAGCGTTCCAGCACCCTCCGTGGCTTCTCACCACGCACGCATTGCGCACCTTCATAGCGCCCGGTGAGCATACCGTCCGCCACTTCAAGCTTCGAACAGATCAGTTCGAGACCATGCACACGGCACCAGTGCGAGAGATAAACATCAAACGCGCCTGAGACCACCACGACCGTGTCGCCACGTTCCCGATGCCAAACCACGCGTGCCATCGCTTCAGGCCGCAGCACCAACGGCAAGGCATCGCGCGCAAAGCACTCCCCGGCCGCGATGTAATCCGCTTCGCGCATCCCACGAAAGCCGATGCGCACGATTTTTTTGCGGATGTTCGTACCAGACACCCAGCCGAATTTGTAGCCGATCACCCAAGGCGCGAGCAGTAACTTGCCGATCGCCAGCCGTAGGGGTGGCACGGCCGAATAAACGAACTCCGGCAACATCTCGCGCGTGGTGAGCGTCCCGTCGAAATCGAAGAGCGCGAGGTTGATCTTCCCCTCACCCGCCCTTCGGGCACCATCTCCCCGCCGGGCGGGGAGAGGGAAGGTGAGTGACTCGAGTAATAGAGGGGCGCTTTCACCCCCGCCCATACACATCCTCATACCGCACGATATCGTCCTCGCCGAGATAATCGCCCGACTGCACTTCAATCAGTTCCAATGTTTCGGATCCGGGGTTTTCGAGGCGATGTTTCGCGCCGATCGGAATATACGTCGACTGGTTCGCGAACAATTCGAAGACGTCGTTGTTGCGGGTGACACGTGCGGTGCCACGCACGACGATCCAGTGCTCGGCGCGGCGCTCGTGCGATTGCAGCGACAATGTGCCGCCCGGTTTGACCTTGATGCGTTTGACTTGGAAGCTCGCGCCGACATCGACAGAGTCGTAACTGCCCCAAGGACGATGCACTTCGCGATGCAGTGCAGCCTGCGTGCGCTTTTCGGCTTTCAGCCGCGCGACGACCTGTTTGACTTCCTGCACCTTGTCTTTGGACGCGACCAGCACGGCGTCGTCGGTTTCCACCACGATCAGATCATCGACACCGACCAGCGCGACCATGCGCTGTGCGTAGGCGTAACTGTTGCGGCTGTCGATCGCGATCACGTCACCGTGGTAAGCGTTGCCGTCATCATCCTGTTCACTGACCTCCCAGAGCGCCGACCACGAGCCGACATCGTTCCAGCCGATATCGACCGGCAGCACCATCGCGGCATCGGTCTTTTCCATCACCGCGTAGTCGATGGATTCGGAAGGCGATGCCGCGAACGCTTCACGATCCAGCCGCAGGAATTCGCCGTCCGGATCAAGGTGTTCGCAGGCTGCGCGCGCGGCGGCGAGAATATCCGGGCGGTACTTGCCGAGTTCCTCGATGAAACGTGAAGCGCGAAACAGGAACATGCCGCTGTTCCAGTAGTAGCCGCCGTCATCGAGATACTGCTGTGCCGTCGCGGCATCGGGTTTTTCGACGAAACGCAGCACCTTGCGCACGCCGTCATCTGAACCGGCTTGACCCGTTTCCGCCTGGATGTAGCCGAAACCGGTTTCAGGCGCCAATGGCACGATGCCGAATGTCACCAGCGCACCCGCCTCGGCAGCAGGCGCTGCAGCGATCACGGCAGCACGGAACGCGGCAGCATCGCGAACCACATGATCGGACGGCAGCACCAGCAACAGCGGGTCGCCGTCTTCATGCTGTGGATCGGCACGTGCGATCAACGCCGCCGCCGCGATGGCCGGCGCAGTGTTGCGGCCAACGGGCTCCAGCACGATACGCGGCGTCGGCGCACCGATCACGCGCAACTGTTCGGCGACCAGAAAACGATGCTCTTCATTGGCGACCACCAGCGGCGCGGCGGACGACAGGGCCGCCACGCGCAACCAGGTGGCCTGCAGCATGGTGTTGTCGCCGACCAGCGGAAGAAACTGCTTCGGGTAGGCCTCGCGCGAGAGCGGCCAGAGTCGCGTTCCGGAGCCACCGGACAACAGCACTGTCTGTACTGCGAACTGTTTATCGTCCATTTTCGCTTCACTCAAAAGTCGATTGGCAGTTTAACCTGTGCAGGTTTTGTGCCATCCCGCAGACAAACCATGCCGCAAAAGACCATGCCTATCGAAACCGCAGAAACCGGGTCTGATTCCCGTGCCGTCCACCGCTCGGCATGGGCGCGTGCCGCCACCGGCGAACCGGCACTGGCGCTCGAACGCGCCTCGATGGACGCAGGTTTCCGCAGCTACTGGCGCGGGGAAACCGCACACGGCCCGCGCATCGTCATGGACTCGCCGCCAGACAAGGAAGACGTTCGTCCGTGGCTGCACATGCGCTCGCTGCTGGAGACCGGTGGCGTGCGCGTGCCGCAGGTGCTGGCCGAAGACATCGAACACGGCTTCCTGCTGCTGGAAGACCTCGGCCACCACACGTACCTGCATGTGATCGAAGCCGGCAACGCCGACGCCGACACCATGTTCGAAGCCGCTGTCGCGCAACTGCTGAAATTACAGGCCGTCGCGCCACCGGCAAACCTGCCCGCCTACGATGAGGCGATGCTGGCGCGCGAACTGAAACTGTTCGACGAATGGTTCCTGGGCCGCCATCTTGGCGTGACGCTCGATTGCAGTGATCTCGAAGCACTCGAACTCGTCTATCGCCGCTTGATCGATGCCGCCCTGGCACAGCCGCAGGTGCTGGTGCATCGCGACTTCATGCCACGCAACCTGATGCCGGCCGACGACGGCCCTGCGGTGCTCGATTTCCAGGACGCGGTTCGTGGGCCGATCGCCTACGACGCACTCAGTCTGTTCAAGGATGCGTTCCTGAGTTGGCCACAGGCCCGTATCGACGCCTGGCTCGACGGATATCACGCGCGTGCCGTCGATGCCGGCCTGCCGGTGCCGCCACTGGCCCGATTCCGCCGCGATGCGGACTGGATCGGCGTGCAGCGTCACCTGAAAGTCATGGGGATCTTCGCGCGCCTGAACTATCGTGACAGCAAGCCCAAATATCTGACCGACGCGCCGCGCTTCCTCGCCTATCTCGACGGCGTGGTGCCCCAATACCCCGAACTGGCGCCGCTGGGCCGACTGCTCGACCGCCACGTCAGGCCAGTGCTGGGCTGACGCGCATTCCGGACTGACGCATGCCGGCCTGAGCTGCCCGTTGCGGGCCGTGCATGCCCGACGCGTGGATTGCGCGCAACATGCCTAACGGCACAGTTCTTGCTTGTAGCTCCATGGCACAGTGCACGAGACGCTCAGAGGGGGATGCAGCGCCATGAAAGCCTTGATTTTTTCGGCAGGCCTCGGCGAACGCATGAGACCACTGACCGATACCACACCGAAACCGCTGCTCCCGGTGGGCGGCAAGCCTCTGATCGTCTGGCATCTGCAGAAACTTGCGGCGATCGGCATTCTGGATGTGGTCATCAACACCAGCTGGCTGGCGAAAAGCTTCCCGGACATGCTTGGCGACGGTAGCGATTTCGGCCTGCAGCTGGAATACACCTACGAAGGCCCAACCCCGCTGGAAACCGGAGGCGGCATGTGGCAAGCGCTGCCGTTGCTCGGCAGGGAACGCATCAGCGAGGAGCCGTTCATCGCCCTCAACGGTGACATCTGGACCGACTACGACTTTGCGAAACTGCCTCAAGCCCCCATCGGCGATGCGCATCTGGTGATGGTCGACAATCCCGATCACAACCCACGCGGCGATTTCACCCTGCTGCGCGACGGCCAAGTGCTGAGCAGTGCGCCGCATCCGGAAGAGATCGCGGAAACCGGCGATGCCGGCGTACGACTGACCTTCGCCGGCATCGGCGTGTACCGCCCCAGCCTGTTCGATGACTGGCGGCGGGTGATCGGCAACGCTCCCGGCGCCCAGGAGAAACCGCCGCGCTTCAAACTCGCCCCCCTGCTGCGCGCGGCGATGGGCCGCAACTCGGCGACGGGGGAGCATCACACCGGGCGTTGGACCGATGTGGGTACACCTGAACGTCTCGAAGCCCTGAATCAGTCACTGACCGCCGGTTGAAAAAGCGCAGCGCGCGTTTCTAAAACCACGAAGCCGTCAACGCGCCCCGGACATTCCCTTTCAAAATCAGAATCTTATGACACCACGCATCGGCAATGGCCATCCATTGCCGACCTGAGAGCGCGCGTGCGGTGCTCTGCCAATGCCGGGCCCATCGTTGAAATCGTCATGACTTCCCGATAGCGTCGGATCGCGACCCCTCAAGTGGAATCGATAGGGGATTCGCGCCTCCCCCTCACCAAAGGAAGCCAGGCATGCCCGGCAATGACGACAGAAAGCCACGCCCCGCGACCGAAGCACAGATGGAAGCCTACGACCGGGCGATCGCGCAGATGGCGACGACCCAGGTTCCGATCCTGCATTCCGACCCACGCGACCGGGTGTTCTACGCACTATTCGACGGCACATCGAACGACGCTGACAGCAAACCCGACAAGATGACGAATGTCGGCAAATTGCGCGAACAGTTCAACGCACTGGAACAGGCAGGCGACGGCCGGATCATGGACGGTACGGTGAAACACGCCTATCTCGCCGGTCCGGGCACACAACAGGGCCAGCCGCTCTACAAGCTCTACGACAATGCCACCGGCGCCAGCTACGGCAACCGTCTGGAAGCGATGTACGAAAAGCTGGCCGAACAGACCAAACAGTGGCAAAGCGAGTACACCCACGGCGATGGCACGCCCGAAACGGCAATGCGGGTCCGGGTGATCTCGGTCGGCTTCAGCCGTGGCGCTGAGCAGGCCGCAGGGTTTTCCCGGCTGGTCGACGAAAAAGGTATCCAGGACCGGGACGGCACCTCACTGGTTGCACCCGGCAAAGCCGCACAGGCGGTTGGCCTGTTCGACCCGGTCGGCACCGGCGAGCCAGACAAGAATGATCGCCGGATGCCGCACTCGGTGCTGTCCGGCTTCCAGATCACTGCGGAAAGCGAGCTGCGCGGCAAATTCCCGGTCTCCAACATCATCGCCACCGGCATCTCGGGCGATGAAAGCCTGTCCGGCGTGCGCGTCCCGGGGGCGCACGGCGATGTCGGCGGCGGCCCGCGCGAGAACGGGCTGTCCAACCGCGCGGGCAATCTGATGATCGACTATCTCAACAGCATGCACCGCGAACCACTGCTGGAGAAAATGCCGGAATCTCTGCGCCCGGACCTCAACCTGATCCATCGTCCCGATGCCGCGAAACTCTGGCGTGTCGACGAGTTTTTCAACGGCCAAGGCCCTCGCGATACCGCGAAAGGCAATCAGCTCGATGTTGCACCGCCCTCGTTCCAGGCACCAAGCGGCCGTGTCGGCGATGGCGCCAGCGAGGACCAGAAACACAAAGCGCTGCTGGACGATCGCGCGGAAACCCGTCGCCTGCCGCAGAGTGCGGACACCATGCTGGCCGACACCGTCGACCGCTGGCAATTCATCAAGGTCTCACTGCAGCCGACGCATCCGGACCACCCGGATCACAAGCGATTTCTGGACAGCAGCAATGCGGTCGACAAGGCGTTCACGGATGTGTCCGAAAAAGAGCGGCCACCCGCCGAAAAACTCGACCAGATTGCCGCGAACGTCGCACTGGTCGCGAAGACGGCACATCTCGACCGGATCGACACGGGCGTTCTCAGCCCGGATCGCCACACCTTTTTCGCGATCAAGGGCGATAGCGCCCACATCGACAACCCTGGAAATCAGGTGCTGGATCTTCCGATCAACGACGCTGCGCTGAAACCCACAATGCAGGCGTTCCGCTCAGCCGAACAGTTGCCACAGCCGCAGCAGCAACAGACGCTCGCGTCACAGCAACAACAGATCGCCCAGTCAGACCCGAACCATCATATGCCGGGGCCTGGACACGGCCACCACAGCTGAGGCATCACGAGCAAAACCCGGCAGCCATTGCCGGGTTTTTTCGGTTTTCAGCCCAGCACGCTGCGCAGGAAAGGCACGGTCAAACGCCGCTGCGCCGCCAACGATTCGCGATCAAGCCGGTCAAGCAGCGTGGTCAGACTGACCAGATCGCGATCGACATGCCTCAGCAGCCAGTCGATCGCGGAATCGTCGAGCTGCAGCCCCCGGCGCCTGGCACGCAGGCGCAGCACTTCCGAACGACAGGCGTCATCGAGAGGTTCCAGCACGATCCGTGCGCACTGCGAGAGCCGCGAACGCAGATCAGGAAGCGTGAGGTCGAGGCCGTCAGGCATCGCTTGCGCGGCATACAGCAGGCAACGGCCGGCATCGTGTGCGCGATTGTGGGCGTTGAATAGCGCGACCTCGTCGTCACGATGCCCCGCAACCGCTTCCAACCCATCCAGGGCGACAACATCGGCCTGCTCGAAGGCATCAAGCGCCTCATGCAGACGACCGGCAGCGGCGGCCAGCGGCAGATACGCGGTGCGTCGGCCAGCGGCCTCGGCCTCTGCGCAGGTCGCGAGCAGCAGATGACTCTTTCCGGTCGCGGCAGGCCCCGCGATATAGACGCTGCCGGCGACCGCATCGCCTCCAGCCCCCAGCGCACGCAACTGCGCGAGCGCGCCGTCGGGGGCGCCGACGAAGGTATCGAAACGCTGATCAGGCGGAAACCGCAGCGCCAACGGCAACTGTGCCGCAGCAGCGGACGGGAAAGGCTGATTCACGCCTGATCCGTGGTGTCCGTCGGCTCCACCGCATCCGGCGTGCGGGCATGGTGCGTCTGGGCAACCTCGATATGCTGCGTCCCTGCAGGCTCTCCAAGATAAAAATGGCTGGAGGTATAGCCTGCGTGCATATGGCGGATCAGTACGTTCGCGACGGCCGCCACCGGCAACGCCAGCAGCATGCCGAGAAACCCGAACAGCGTGCCGCCCGCCATCACCGCGAAGACCACCGTGACCGGACTCAGGCCGACGCGGTCGCCGACCAGCTTCGGCGTCAAAACGTAACTTTCCAGCATTTGACCGATGCCCCAGACGACGAGCACGCCGGCCAGATGCTGCCAATCGCCGAATTGCATCAGCGCAGCGGCGCTGCCGCCGAGCAGCACGGTGGTCGGCCCGATATAGGGAATGAAGGTGAGCAGGCCACCGAACACCCCGATCAGCACGCCCACCTCCAGACCCACGCCCCAAAGACCGATGGCATAGAACACGCCCATCGCCAGCATCACCATGAACTGGCCACGCAGGAAACTGCCGAGCACCGCATCGGACTCCTTGGCGAGCTGCGACACGATGTCGATGCGATTGCGTGGCACCAGCCCGGCGACGCGCTGTACCAGCAGGTCCCAGTCGCGGAGGAAGAAGAAGGTGATGAACGGGATCAGGACAAGGTTGGCGAACCAACCGAGCACGGCAAAGCCCGATTGTGTGACATACCCCAGCACCTGGCTGGCGATGCCGCTGGCACCTTTCCAGTTGCGCTTGAGCATCTCCAGCAGATAGTCGGGATCGAGCCAGGTCGTGACATTCAACCCGGTCTTCACCTGCAGCCATGGCAAGCCCGTCCGCACGATCCAGTCGATGTAATCGGGGACCAGCTTCGCCAGCAGCACCACCTCGTTCTGGATCACCGGCACCAGAATCAGCACCAGCAGAATCAACACCAGCACCATCAGCGTGAACACCAGCGCCACCGCACTGTTGCGCGACAGGCCGCGTGCCTGGAGGCGCCCCACGACGGGGTTACCCAGCCACGCCAGCAACGTCGCCGCCGCAAACGGCGTCAGCACCGGCGTGAGCAGCCAGATCAAGGCACCGACACCGACCAGCAACAGCGCCCATTGCAGGCGGCGGAAGAAGGTCGCGATATCGTCGACGGATTCGGGCTTCACAGGGCCGCGCGGGTTCGAACCGGAATTCATCATCAGCTCTCAGCGCAGGTGGAAGATCGGCACGTCGTTGCCCTTGATGGTGTCCGGACTCTCGGCGTTTTCGGGGCCATCGGTACCTGCAGCGCTTTCGCCGACCAGGATGCCGCGACTCTCGATCATCCTGCGGAAGCCAGGCAAACCACTGATCAGATCGAGCTCCAGCAGCAGCCCCTCGGGACCGGCACTGACCGGCCGCGTCTTGCGGACCACGGAAATCTCCTGGAGATGCGACATCAGCAGGATGTAGTCGTCGGCACTGTCGATCCCGGTGATCAGTACGCGATAAGCGCCTGCCGGGCCCGCAGCACCGCTCTGCTTGGCGTAGCGCCGGATCAATGCATCCGCCGCGCCGTCGGCACCCGCCGACATCGCGCGCCGGGCATCACCATCCTCGCTCGACCACTTGGACAGCACTCGCCCGCTGTCGACAAAGATCCAGTCTGCTTTCCAACCACTGCCCTTGCGGTAGAGCTTGCCGATCAACTGCATCGGCGGGCTGTACTGGGAAGAAATGCGGGCGATGGCACCGGTATCGCCACGCCAGATCGCACCGACCGCCGCCTGCTCGGCGGCATTCCCCGAAGGCAGACCAAGGCGATAACCGCGCTCGATCGCGCGATCAAGCACCGAACGCGCCGCGTTGCTCTGGCTCACGGCCACGAGGCGAGGGCCCTTGCCATCGTCGATTCCGAGCCACAGCACGGGCTTCGGCCTCGGCTGCGGCCAGATCGGCAGGCCGAGCGCACCGATGACACCGTCGACTTTCGCCTGTTCGAAACGCACCACCAACTTGGTCTTGAAGGTCGGCGCGCCGGTGGTCTGGGAGACGCCCTGATCCTGCCGATAGTCGTAACCGGCGACATAGTCCTTGGCCCGGCGAAGCTCCTGACCGACGCCTGGGCGTCCGGTCGCAGAACGGTCCCCACTGATCTTCGCAAGCACCTGCGCCAGCGCACGGGAGAAACCGTTGTTACGCTCGCTTTCGGTCTGACTGTTGACCGGAACCTCGGCCTCGTAGATGCCACTGGCCGCTGCGCGATCGCCTTCGACCCGCTGCGCATGCGCTGCCGGTGAGATCAACACGAATGTCAGCGCAAAAGCCACACAGAGCCCCGCAATCATGCCGGTCATCCGGCGCATCCCACCCGCATTCCGCATCGACCACTGCCTCGATTGCCGCATTATTTTCGTCCCGAACATGATTCTCTCGGGAAATGGTGCCACAACTCGGGCAGGCCGGCCCAAGACGAGAGCAGACAGAACCGGGGCAGCGACAAGAACGGCGGCACTCCTGCGGCTGCCGGGATCGCAGCAAAGCTGGCTTTGGAGCGCTGATTTCGACCACGACAGCCAAGACAAGCCGGCAGAAGCCGGCCTCTCCCGGCTACAATTTCGGTTTCCCGCGCACCACGAGCCGCCGTGACCCAGATCCCGCCCCAGACACCGGACGCAGCCACAGGGATGACGTATCGCGACGCTGGCGTCGATATCGACGCAGGCAACGCACTGGTCGAACGCATCAAACCGCTGGTCAAGCGCAGCTTCCGGCCTGAAGTGATGGGCGGCCTGGGCGGTTTCGGCGCCCTGTTCGACCTGTCCGGCAAGTACAGGGAGCCAGTGCTGGTCTCCGGCACCGATGGCGTCGGCACCAAGCTCAAGCTCGCCCAGCAGCTCGGCCGCCACGACACCATCGGCATCGATCTGGTCGCGATGTGCGTCAACGACGTGCTGGTGCAGGGCGCGGAGCCTTTGTTTTTCCTCGACTATTTCGCCACCGGCAAGCTCGACATCGACACCGCCGCAGCCGTGGTCGGCGGCATCGCCAAGGGCTGCGAGCTGTCCGGCTGCGCGCTGATTGGCGGTGAAACCGCAGAAATGCCCGACATGTATCCGCCGGGCGAATACGACCTCGCCGGCTTCTGCGTCGCTGGCGTCGAGAAATCGAAGATCCTCGATGGCGCCAAGGTCCGTGAAGGCGACGTGTTGATCGGTATCGCGTCGAGCGGCCCGCATTCCAACGGTTACTCGCTGATCCGCAAGATCTACGACCGCGCCGGCCGCCCGGCCGATCTCGACCTCGGCGGCACGACACTCGTCGACGCGCTGATGGCGCCGACACGGCTGTACGTCAAGCCGATCCTCGAACTGCTCGGCAGCGCACATGGCGACAGCATCCATGCCATGGCGCACATCACCGGCGGCGGGCTGACCGAAAACATCATCCGTGTCGTGCCCGAGGGTCTCGGTCTAAACATCGACGCATCGTCATGGACGCTGCCGCCGGTATTCGAGTGGCTGCAGCGCGAAGGCGCGGTCGCACACGAGGAAATGTGGCGCACGTTCAACTGCGGCATCGGTTTCGTGCTGATCGCACCGCAGGGCGCTGTATCTGCGCTTGTGGGCGAACTCGACCGGCTTGCGCTCCCGCATTGGCAAATCGGCCAAGTCACTGCCGCTGGCGATGGCGAGCGGGTGCGGATCGGTTGAGCCACTTGGACGAAGTCATTGAGCATACGGTTCCGTAACATACTGATTGTGTCGCTGGGGGCTTTTCTCTGTGGCTGGAGCAATGGCATCAATCTGGCTTACTCAGGCACCACTCCCGACATGAGTGCAGAAGCAGTCGCCCTGGTGTTTTGGGGAGAAAATCAGGAATCCCGTCGTGCGAATGGCGTCAGCACTCGTGTGGAAGCCATCCACCCGGACACACAAGACATGAGCATCAACGATACGCTTGGATCGAAGACATCAAGTCATAACATCAACACTGAAACCCCTCGCAAAAGCATCAAGAATCTTCACAGGTTCGATGGTGCAGTGATCCAACCTGGCCAATACCACGTGGTCGCCACTTGTGTCATCAGTCTCAGAGATTCGCTTGCGTGGGCTTACTTTTAAGCATCTGCCGGGAAGCGCTATCAGGTGCGATGCACGGGCCGCACTTCCCACACGCTCAAACTCACTGTGCAGGAAATCTGACGCCTGGCCTGGAAGCGTCGAGTCAGAAAGCAATCCCCCCATGGCGGCTGAATTTTCCTGCCGAGCGAGACTTACCATTTCACGACCTTATCGCATCGCCATCCTCGCCTCCGGCGCCGGCACCAATCTGCAGGCGTTGATCGACGCCATCGCTCGAGGCGAACTTCCGGCTGAGATCGTGGGCGTGTTCTCGGACAAACCGAATTCGCTCGCGGTGCTGCGCGCGGTTGCGGCAGATATCCCGTCTACCTCGCTGTCGCCGAAAACGTTCTCGTCGCGTGCCGACTTCGATGCCGCGTTCTTCGCCCACGTCGATGCCGCGAAGACCGACCTGATCGTCTGCGCCGGCTACATGCGGCTGATCTCGGCGACGGAGGTCGAAGCGCGACCGGATCGGATGATCAATCTGCACCCCTCGCTGCTGCCGGCGTTCAAGGGTCTGCACACGCACCAACAGGCTCTGGATGCCGGCGCTGACGAGCATGGTGCCAGCGTGCATGTCGTCACCGCCGATCTGGACGGCGGCCCGGTCATCGCCCAGGCGCGCGTGCCTGTGCTGCAGGGCGACGATGCGGAAAGCCTCGCAACACGGGTCCGGGAGGTGGAACATCCGTTACTGGTGGAGACCGTGCGCCTGCTCGCAGATGGCACGCTGCAGCTCGAAGCAGGTCGCATCCACCTGAACAACAAGGTGCAACCTACCCCTCTTCAGCTGGGAGCCAACCAGCGCCTTGCATGATGCCTGCCGTCATGCGCCTACTTTCCGCCATTCCCGCTTTGCTCCTTTGCTGCGTGCTGCCGTCGGCACACGCGCAGCAACTTCGCGTGGAAGCAGAACACATCGAAGCCCCTGCACCGGTACTGGAACCGTTCGTCGCACGCTATGAGGCGTGGTACCACGGCAAACCTGCCGGCAACGCCACCATGCAGGTCGTCCGCGAAGCGACGCCGCGGTGGCGCATCGACCTCGGCATCGAAGGTCATCGCGGTCTGGCCGGTGTGCTGGGTCTGAATGTGCAGCAGAGCACTGTCTTCGAGAACGATGACAACGGGTACCGCCCGATCAGTCAGAGCACCGTCCGCAAAGGCCTGTTCTTCGGCAGCAAATCCGTCGGCGTTTACGACTGGGCGCAGCACACCGCGCGCTGGCAGGGCGATATCAAAAAACGTCATCAACAGCCCGTCGCGCTGCAGACGGGCGACATGAGCGGCCTGCTGATCAATCTCGCGATCATCCGCGACGCCCACCCGGACATCACCCTGCGCTATCGTTTCGTTGAAAGTGGTCGGGTGCGTGACCACATCTACCTCGTCGCAACCGAGCCGGAGACGATCGAAGTGGGTGAATTAAGCTACTCGACACTACGCGTCACCCGCACCAACAGCGGTAACGACGACACTATCGTCTGGGTCGCAGAAGGCGTACCGACACCGGTCCGCATCCTGCAACGAGAAGATGGCGAGGATGCCGTCGATCTTCGTCTGATCGAATACCACTGATCGAAACTCAACCGATCGACACACAAAGGAATCTCAAGATGCCCATCCGCCTCTCCTCCGTCGCCCGCGGCCTGCTGCTGACAGCAACGCTCGCCGCGTCCGCGTTGGCGGCACCTGCCCGGGCACTGGAACCGTTCTCCGCCGATTACCAGGCCAGCTACATGGGGCTCTCGGCAAACGGCAGCATGGCGATCGAGCCGCAGAGCGGCGACCGCTGGAAATACACGCTGAAGATCGCGAACCAGGTCGCACAGCTGACGCAGGCCACCGTGTTCGAAGAACACAACGGCCAGTGGCGGCCGCTGTCAGGCACCGATGCATCGTTGCTGCTCGTCAAGAAGATCCGTCGCAGTGCGGTCTATGACTGGGCCGGCGCGGAAGCGCGCTGGAGCGGTGACGTGAAACCCGAGCGCGCAGGCCCGATCGCACTGCAGACCGGTGATGTCGATGGCCTGCTGATGAATCTGGCGATTGCTCGTGACGTGCTCGCAGGCAAACCCCTGCACTACCGGCTGGTCGACGAAGGCCGGGCGAAGTCGATGGACTTCACGGTCGCCGGCAAGGAAACGATCACCATCGGCGGAAAACCGCGTCAGGCGACCAAAGTGGTCAACACCAACGGCAACAAACAGATGATGATCTGGGTCGTCGAAGGCCTGCCGCTTCCGGCCCGCATCCTGCAGCGCAAGAACGGCAAGGACGATATTGATCTGAGGATCATTTCAGTACGTTGATGACGACGGCAGCGCGGGTCTCGGCCCGGCTGCCGGTCTCTACCAGCCGCGCGGCGGACTGAAACCCGCCGTGCCGGCAACCGCTCAATCGATCCGACGGATCTTCGCACCCAACCCCGACAGCTTCGCCTCGATCCGCTCGTAGCCGCGATCGAGGTGGTAGATGCGGTCGATGATGGTGTCTCCGTCGGCAACCAGACCGGCAAGAATCAGCGATGCCGACGCGCGCAGGTCGGTCGCCATCACCGGTGCGCCGCTCAGCTGCGGCAGGCCGCGCACGATGGCCATATGACCCTCGATGCGGATGTCGGCGCCCAGACGCTGCAGTTCCTGCACGTGCATGAAGCGGTTTTCGAAAATCGTCTCGCTGATGATGCTCACGCCGTCCGCAATGCAGTTCAACGCCATGAACTGCGCCTGCATGTCGGTCGGAAACCCCGGATGCGGCGCAGTCGTGATGTTGACCGCTTTCGGCCGCTTGCCGTGCATGTCGAGGGTGATGCTGTCGGCATCGACCGAAATCTCGGCACCGGCCTCGGTGAGCTTGTCGATCACTGCATCGAGCGTCTCCGGCCGCGCGGCACGGGCGACGATACGTCCACCGGTCATGGCCGCAGCCACGAGGAACGTGCCGGTTTCGATACGATCGGCCACCACATCATGACGGCCACCGTGCAGTCGCTCGACACCGTGCACAGTGATGCGACTGGTGCCGGCGCCTTCGATCTTCGCGCCCATCGCGATCAGGCAGTCGGCCAGATCGACGATCTCCGGCTCCATCGCGGCGTTTTCGAGCACGCTGACGCCATCGGCAAGCGCCGCCGCCATCAGCACGTTTTCGGTCGCACCGACGCTGACCATGTCGAACACCACGCGGCCACCCTTCAGGCGATCGGCCTTGGCCTTGATGAAACCGTGTTCGACACTGATATCGGCGCCGAGCGCCTGCATACCCTTGATGTGCTGATCGACCGGGCGCGAACCGATCGCGCAGCCGCCGGGCAGCGACACTTCCGCCGCGCCATAACGCGCCAACAGCGGCCCCAGCACCAGCACCGACGCGCGCATCGTCTTCACCAGTTCGTAGGGCGCGACGTGGCTGTTGACGCTGCGCGCATCGACACGCACATGGCCGTTGTCGATGTCGTGCTGAACATCTGCACCGAGTTCGCGCAACAGCTTGATCGTGGTCACTACATCATGCAGATACGGCACGTTGCCGATGTCCATCGGCCCATCCGCGAGCAGGGTCGCGCAGAGGATCGGCAGCACCGCGTTCTTGGCGCCGGAGATGCGGACTTCGCCGTGGAGCGGTACGCCGCCGGTGACTACGATTTTTTGCATGGTCTTCTTGTGTAGGAGCGGCGCAAGCCGCGATTCGATGGGATGTAGGAGCGACGGAAGTCGCGATCGACAATAGACATCTGTCAGGAAAGCGGTCGCGACTTCCGTCGCTCCTGCAAAATCGGTCAGGCCGCTTCTTCGGGCGTCAACGTCTTCAGCGCCAACGCGTGGATCTCACCGCCCATCAGTTCACCGAGCGTGGCGTAGACCATGCGATGGCGGGCGAGCGGCAATTTGCCACGAAAGGCTTCTGCCACGACTAGGGCCTCGAAATGGACCCCGTCGTCGCCCTCGACAAGGACTTGGGCGCCGGGCAGGCCCTGCTCGATCAGCTGGCGGATGGTCTGTGGATTCATGGGGTGAGTCCTGTGCAGCGCGACGCTGCGTTCACGGGCGGTGCGGGCAATCCCGGGATGGGGTGCGTAGAATTGGCCGACTAGCGTAACGGAAAGCCGACTTCACCCCAATGGCGAATGCCTCACTTCACTCCCCCATCGCGCCCGCCGGCGCCGTTTCGGACGACGCTCTGGCTGCCAGCGGCCGTCGGGTGTTCGAGATCGAGCGTGACGGCCTGTCAGCGGTCGCGGCGCGGATCGATGGTCAGTTCTCGGACGCGTGCCGCCTCATGCTGGCCTGCCGCGGACGTGTGGTCTGCATCGGCATGGGCAAATCGGGGCATATCGCACGCAAGGTCGCCGCGACGCTTGCCTCCACTGGCACACCTGCCTTCTATGTCCATCCGGGTGAAGCCGGCCACGGCGACCTCGGCATGATCACCGACAGCGATGTCGTGCTCGCACTGTCCTATTCCGGCGAATCCGATGAAATCCTGACCGTTCTGCCGGTGCTCAAGCGACAGGGCAATCTGCTGATTGCGATGACTGGTCGAGCACAATCGACCATGGCGCGGGAGGCAGATGTCCATCTCGACGTCAGCGTTCCAGCCGAAGCCTGTCCTCTGGCGCTGGCGCCCACCTCCAGCACCACCGCGTCGCTGGCGATGGGCGATGCCCTCGCGGTGGCCCTGCTTGAAGCCCGAGGCTTCACTTCAGAAGACTTCGCCCGCTCTCACCCAGCTGGCGCGCTCGGCCGCCGTCTGCTCCTGCATATCGCCGACGTGATGCACGCCGGCGACGAGATTCCCCGCGTCGGCGCCGACGCCACTCTTGGCGATGCATTGCTGGAAATGAGCCGCAAGCGTCTGGGCATGACCGCCGTGGTCGACGACGACGGCCGCCTGCTCGGGTTGTATACCGACGGTGACCTGCGCCGGTCGCTGGCCGATGCCGGCACCGATGTGCGCAGCACCCGGATCGATCAGGTCATGACCCGCACTCCGGTCACGATCGATGCCGACGCACTCGCAATCGAAGCTGCTCAGCGGATGGAAACACACAAGATCAACGCACTGCTGGTGATCGACAGCGAACGCCGCGTGGTTGGCGCCCTGAATATCCACGATCTGCTGCGCGCACGGGTCGTGTGACGTGATGACGGACGCGACATGATGGAAACCGCATCGCTCAGCCACCTCGGCGCCACCGACAGCAGGCTGATGGCCCGCGCGGCCAATATCCGTCTCGCCTGTTTCGACGTCGACGGCACGCTCACCGACGGCCGGCTGTTCTTCGACAACGAAGGCCGCGAGCTGAAGGCCTTCCATGTCCACGATGGCCAAGGCCTGGTGCTGTTGCGTGAAGTCGGGATCGAAGTGGCACTGATCACCGCCCGCAACAGCGAAGTCGCGCGTCGCCGCGCGCAGGAATTGAAGGTGCGCGCCCACATCGGCGTGAAGGACAAACTCGCCTGCGTGCGTGAGCTGTGCGAAGAACTCGGCATCGGCCTCGACGCGGTCTGTTTCATGGGCGACGACCTGCCCGACCTGCCAGCGATGCGCGCAGTCGGGCTGTCGGTTGCGCCC
>JBGSID010000131.1:0-4171 GCA_041751895.1 Lysobacteraceae bacterium
GAAATGCATTCGGGCTTTGCTGCCGTCCGCCGCGATCTGTCGATGAACATCCATCGCCGGCTGGCGCACCAGCCCGACTGGCCGGAAGACACCCGTACCGCACTCGCGCGGATCGAAGCGTTATGGACCTCGTCTCGCGAACAGCACGGCGCAACCGGGCCCTTCCTGTTCGGCCAGCGCAGCATCGCCGACGCCTTCTTCACGCCCGTCGCCGCGCGGCTGCGGACCTATGCGGTGCCGATGCCGGCCATTGCCGAAGCGTACCGGGACACCCTGCTCGCAGACCCGGACTTCCACGTCTGGGAGGCCGATTCCCTGCCTGACAGCTGGGATGCCTCCGGATACTCGGTCATCGACGGGCTGCATCGCTGAGTCTGTCAGCCCAGCCTCGCCCTTGCGCGCACGGGCCGGGGACACTAGCCTCCCCGACTTAAGCCATCCGGCCACCGGAGATCACCCGTGAACTATCGCAACACGCTTCTTGCCCTCGCCATCGGCAGCAGCCTGCTTTCCCTGAGTGCTTGTCAGAAAGACGCACCGAGCAGCACCAGCGCCAATGGCAGCAGCCCCACCGCCGGAAAAGCCGACAAGAATGCCGACGCCTTCGTCGCCCGGGTCAATCAGGAATTCAAGGCGACCTACCCCGAGTTGACGGCAGCGCAGTGGATCTCCTCGACCTATATCAACGACGACAGCCAGACCGTCGCCGCCAAGGCCAACGAGCGCTTCCTCACACAGCTCAATACCTGGTTGAAGGCCGCCAAGCCATTTGAAGGCCAGAAGATGTCGCCCGAGAGCGCCCGCTCCATCCTCCTGCTGAAGCTCTCGACCGCGATGCCGCCGCCGGACGATGAAAAGAAACTGGCTGAACTCACTCGCATCGCCTCGAAGATGGAAGGCGACTACGGCGCCGGCAAATACTGCACCGGCGAAGGCGACGCCAAGCAATGCCGTGACCTGGGCGAACTCAGCGAAGTCCTTGCCACCAGTCGCGACTACGACGCCCAGCTCGAAGCCTGGCAGGGCTGGCACACCATCTCGCAGCCGATGCGCAAGGATTACGCCAACTTCGTCGAACTGGTGAACGAAGGCGCCAAGGGCATGGGCTTCGCCGATGCCGGCGAGATGTGGCGCTCCGGTTACGACATGACGCCGGCAGAGATTGCAGCGGAAACCGACCGCCTCTGGGGCCAGGTCAAACCGCTCTACGAACAACTGCATTGCTACACCCGCACCAAGCTGCAGGCCAAATACGGCGCCGACAAGGGCGAGGTCGCGGGCGGCATGCTGCCCGCACATCTGATGGGCAACATGTGGCAGCAGGATTGGGGCAACCTCTGGGACGTGCTGGAACCCTACAAGGGCGCGGGCAGCCTCGATATCTCGTCCGCACTCAAGAAGCAGTATCAGCAGAACCGTGCACAGGCCCTGGCCAAGATCGGGCCCGGTGCCAGCAGCGAAGCACTCGTCGATGCCGACCGCGAAGCGCAGTTGCAGACCGCAAAACAGATGACGCAGCGTGCCGAGGATTTCTACGTCTCACTGGGCATGCCCAAACTTCCGGAGAGCTATTGGAACAAGACCCAGTTCCTGCAGCCGCGCGACCGCGACGTGGTCTGCCACGCCAGCGCCTGGGACATGAACATGGCCGGCGATGTGCGCACCAAAATGTGCATCAAGCCGAATGAAGAAGAGTTCACCACGATCTATCACGAACTCGGCCACGTCTATTACTACCTCGCTTATAACGACAAGCCCCCGCTGTTCCAGACCGGCGCGCACGACGGTTTCCATGAAGCCATCGGCGACACCATCGTCCTCGGCATGACGCCGAAGTATCTGCAGTCGATCGGTCTGGTCGACGCCCAGAACCAGAGCAAGGAAGCGGTGATCAACGCCCAGATGCGCATGGCGCTGGCGAAAGTTTCGTTCCTGCCGTTCGGCCTGATGATCGACCGCTGGCGCTGGGGCGTGTTCGACGGCTCGATCAAGCCCGACCACTACAACCAGGCCTGGTGGGAACTGAAGGCGAAGTATCAGGGCGTTGCACCAGTCACCCCGCGTGGCGAGGAGTTCTTCGACCCGGGTGCGAAATACCATGTGCCGGGCAACACCCCCTACACGCGTTATTTCCTGTCGCACATCCTCCAGTTCCAGTTCTACAAAGCCCTCTGCGATGCCTCCGGCTACAAGGGCCCGCTGTACGAATGCAGTTTCTACGGCAGCAAGGAAGCCGGCCAGAAATACTGGGCGATGCTGGGCAAGGGCGCGAGCCAGCCATGGCAGAAGACCATGAAGGAACTCACCGGCGGCGAGAAGATGGACGGCTCCGCCGTGCTCGAATACTTCGCCCCGCTGCAGGAGTGGTTGAAGCAGCAGAACGAAGGCCAGAGCTGCGGTTGGCAGGAGGCTCCCATTGCAACGAAAGGCTGATCGCAAGCGCTGACGTCAAGCGCAACGACGCTGTCAGAAGGCCGGCGCATGCTGGCCTTCTGTTTTTGAGGCGAACGACGCTACACACACGGATCGCAATTGTTACGATGCATCGCGATTGGAATGCTGCTCATTTCGCATCTCCGGCAGGACACCCATGCAACAACGCACGGACCGAATCAAAACACTTGCCGCACACTCCCGGTTCCGCATCGGTGCGCTTCTTGTACAGCCGGATCGACTGACCGTCGCCCTCGACGGCACCGAAATCGCACTCGAACCCCGGGTGATGGAAGTCCTGGTCGCCTTGGCCGAGCACGCCGGAGAAGTGGTCAGCGCCGAACAACTGTTGATCGAGGTCTGGCGGGGCACCTTCTACGGCGACAACCCGGTCCACAAAGCCATCGCACAGCTGCGCAAGCTGATCGGCGACGATAGTCGCGCACCGCGCTATATCGAGACCATCCGCAAGCGCGGCTATCGGCTGATCGCCAGCGTTTCGTTTCCGGACGACTACCGCAGCAGCGCGATCCAGACCACGGCATGGTCGGATCGAAGCCCATACGTCGGCCTGAGCGCGTTCGACGGCGAACATACCGACGTTTTTTTCGGGCGCAGCCGAATGACTGCGGAACTGCTCGCGGCCATGCGCAGCCAGATCAACAATCAAAGGCGTTTTGTCCTGATCGTCGGCGCCAGCGGCTGCGGCAAGACCTCACTGCTGCGTGCCGGCGCGATCCCATTGCTGCGGCAGGACAGCGGCTTCGACGGCCTTCGTACCCTGTCGGTCGCCACCTGCGATCTGGCAAGCACGGACGACGGCGATGTACTGACACGACTCGCATCCGCACTGGCGACCTGGACACTGGACGAACGCCCGGTGTTCGCGCCGCAACCCGAGGCCGACCTTGCGCAGACGCTCAGGCAAGCCCCGGACTCCATCACCGGGATCATCGACGACGCCTTCCGTCGATCTGCATCGCGAGAACTCGCCCAGCAACCATACGCGCACCTGCTGCTGGTGATCGACCACGCCGAAACCCTGGTCGCGTCGAAACACATCGACAGCCATGATCGCGCCGAAGTATCACGGATCATCGAAGCGCTTTGCGAAAGCCCACGGGTTCTGGTGACGATGATCGCGCGCAGCGATTTCTATCCGAAACTGATCGAGGCGATGCCCGCGATCGCCGAACGCAAAGCCGGCGATGGCCATCTCGACGTGCTGACCCCGCGCCCGGGCGAGATCGCGCAAATCATCCGCCTTCCAGCGATGCTGGCCGGTCTGACGTTCGAGGAAGATGCGCAGACACTGTCGCGACTGGACGACGTGCTGCGGGACGCAGCGGCAGAACACCCCGACGCCCTGCCTTTGCTGCAACACACCCTGCAGGCGTTGTATGAAAGAAAAACTGAAGCCGGCGAACTGCGGTTTTCTGCTTATCGCGACATCGGTGGCCTGGAAGGCGCCCTCGCCCATCGCGCCGAGGAGGTCTTCGCTGAACTGCCTGCGGACGCCAAAGCCCGACTCGACGCGATCCTCGCGCAACTGATCGTGATCCAGCCCGACAGCGATTCGATCAGCGCGCGCTGGGTGCGCTGGTCTTCGCTGCAGGACGATGCGGCACGCAAACTCGCCGAAACCTTCATCCGCGCCCGCCTCTTCGTTGGCGAACTGCGCGACGGTCGCCCGGGTTTCGGCGTCGCCCACGAAGCGCTGCTCCGACAATGGCCGCGC
>JBGSID010000132.1:0-43388 GCA_041751895.1 Lysobacteraceae bacterium
CGGCGGCACCGGGCGGATGCGCGGCGCGTTGCTGCGTGACCGGCGCCATCTCGGCCGAGCAGACGGGTGCCGCGAACAGCAGCGCACATACCAAAGCGGGTGCGAACGGAGATCTGATCTTCATGCGTTTTCCTCCTGAAGCCGCGCCAGTTTCGCCAGCAGGGCATCGTTCGACTCCGGGAACGCGGGGTCAGGGTCGATGCATTCGACCGGGCACACCACCACGCATTGCGGTTCGTCGTAATGGCCAACGCATTCGGTACAACGCGCCGGATCGATCACATAAATCGTCTCGCCCTGCGAGATCGCACGATTCGGGCACACCGGCTCGCAGACGTCGCAGTTGACGCAAAGTGCGTTGATGATCAGCGACATAAGCGGGAGAAGTACGCGTTCCTTGCTTCAAAACCTATCCCATGCATGCACGGGATAGGTCGAAGCGAGCGGAGCGAAGTCATGCCAGACGTCGTTACGGGCGAAACCGCATCAACCGAAACAGCACCAAGCGAACTCACGCCGGGCGGACACATCTGTCGTGAATTGCCCGTGTCGCGATGATTCACTTGGTCTCGATGAAGACGTAGTTCACGCCGGCCGGCGCCACTGCGGCCTTCACACGATCGTTGTCTTCGGGCTTGCCGATGAACAATACCTTCACGTCTTTCAGACTGTCCTCTTTCACGCCCTCGAACGCGGCAACGACCATGTCGGCGGCTTTGACCGACGACAGCGATGCCGACGAATACGCCAGCAGATTGCCGGGCAGGATGCCGCGCGAAATATCGGACTTGGCCTTATCGAGCAGGCGGTCGTAGCTGCCCTGGAAGTCCGCCGTGCTTTCCGCCGGCAACAGGTAGACGAACGGCTGGCTGGTCACGCCCTGCATATTGCGGCCGACGACGTCGGTGACATATTCGCGCCAAGCACCGGCATCTTCATTGACCGGCACCGGCACTTCGGCCTTGACGGTTTGCTTCGTGGTGTCCTCACCTTTGTCGCAGGCGGCGAACGACACGGAAAGGGCGGCGATCAGCAGCAATCTGGCGATGGTTTTCATAGGTGGAAATCCCTGGGTTTGAGCACAAGAAAAAATGGGCGGTACAACGCTTGCAGCAACAGCGGATACGGGGGTCATTCGCGGTTGCGCTGCCACTCGGCCTGCAGCGCCTGGTTCACTGCTGGCGGTACGAAGCCGGAAACATCGCCGCCGAGGCGGGACACTTCGCGCACCAGCGAAGAGGAAATGAAGCCATATTGTTCGGCCGGTGTCAGGAACAGCGTTTCCACATCCGGGATGAGATGCCGATTCATGCTGGCCAGCTGGAACTCGTATTCGAAGTCGGATACCGCCCGCAGGCCTCGAAGCAGAACGCCGGCACCGACTTCGCTGACGAAGTGCGCCAGCAGCGAATCGAACCCACGGACCTCGACATTGGGCAGGTGCGCCAGCGAATCGCGTGCCAGCGCCACACGCAGCTCCAGCGGCAGCGCAGGACGCTTGGCAGGGCTTTCGGCCACGCCGACCACCAGTCTTTCGAAGAGCGGCGCGGCACGTTCCACCAGATCCAGATGACCATTGGTGATCGGATCGTAAGTTCCGGGATAAACCGCGATTCTGACGGAGGGTATGGGCGTTGCCGTGGTCATGGACGTCGAAAGCACACCGCAGGCGGGAACAGCTGCCAGTGTAGCAGCCGTTCAGGCGGCACCGGGACCCGCTGGCGCGCGGCGCCACAAGGCATAACGGACTTCGCGCGTCACGCCCTCGCGGTGCAGCCGCCAGCCCGGACCCGAGCCGATCTGCAATGCCAGCGGCGACTCGACATAGCGCAAGGCCTGGTCGGTGAGGCGATCATCCAGCGCAGCCAGCGCCGGCTGCCACAGCTCGCCAGCGAACGGCGGGTCAACGAAGGCCAGATCGAAACGGTCATGGGCAGTGCCCAGCCAGGACACCGCATCACTGCAGACCACCTGTACGCGCTCACCGCCGGGCAGTTTGGCCGCGAGCTGACGCAAGCCTTCCGCAAGCCGTGGGTCGCGTTCGACGAGAACCGCCTCCCGCGCGCCGCGTGAGACGGCCTCCAGACCCAGCGCGCCGGTACCGGCGAACAGATCCAGCACGCGCGCACCAGGCAACATCGGTTGCAGCCAGTTGAAGAGGGTCTCCCGCACTCGGTCGGCGGTCGGCCGCAGGCCGTCGTGGTCGGCCACCGGCAGGCGGGTACCACGCCACTCGCCACCGATGATGCGGACGACGCCCGGAGGCGGGACGGAACCGGGTTTCTGGCGGCCCCGGTTCATCGGGAGTCCTGTAGGGCGGGTGATAACATGCCGGTCATTGTCCAACAGCCGATGCCGTTTGCGCAGAGCCACTCGACGCTTGCCTCCTGATGAACCTCAATCAAGTCACCCGCCGGCGTCTGTTCTGGGCAGGCGAAAACCGCAAACATCCGCCTTGACGCGTCGAAAAGACTTGAGAATCGCCATTTGCGGCGCCATCCCGGACCGCGCAATCCAAGCCCGCAACAAGATTCAGGACAACCGCTCGCAATGATCCCCTTCTTCCGCCGCAAGAAGCCGTCCGCAACGCCCATCGATGCGACAACGCCGGCAGCAGCGCTCGCCGAGACGGCCGACACCTCGGTGATGACCGAAACCGTGCTGATCGCTGCAACGCCGGAGGCAGAGCCGGCGACGACGTTGCCGATCATTGCTGATGTGCCTGAGCACGCGCCCACACTCGAACCCGTCAATGAGATCGCACAGAGCCATCTCCCAGACAACCCCGCGCAAACCAGCGAAACCGACAAAACCGTCAGCTGGCGTGAGCGCCTGCGCAACAGCAGTTTCGCCCGCAGCTTCGGTGGGCTGTTCTCGCGCAACCCGAAACTCGACGACGATCTGCTCGACGAAGTCGAAACCGCCCTGCTGACCGCCGACGTCGGCGTCTCGGCGACCACGCCACTGATCGAGTCGCTGCGCAAGCGGATGAAGTCGCGCGAATTCGCCGACGCCCAAGCGCTGCTCGCGGCATTGCGTGCCGACCTGATCGCGATGCTGGCGCCGGTCGCCAAACCGCTGGTGATTGATCGCAGCGCAAAACCCTTCGTGATTCTCACCGTCGGCGTGAATGGTGTCGGCAAGACCACCACCATCGGCAAGCTCGCACACCGCTTGAAAGCCGAAGGCCACACGCTGATGTTGGCCGCTGGCGACACGTTCCGCGCTGCCGCAGTCGCGCAGTTGCAGAGCTGGGGCGAACGCAACGGTGTCGCCGTGGTCGCTCAGGGCCAGGACGCCGACCCCGCATCCGTGGCATTCGACGCGCTGCAGGCCGCGAAAGCGCGCGGCACCGAAGTCCTGATCGCCGACACCGCCGGACGCCTGCACACGCAACAGGGCCTGATGGCCGAACTCGGCAAGATCAAGCGCGTCCTCGGCAAGATCGACACTGCCGCGCCGCACGAAGTGTTGATGGTGATCGACGGCACGACCGGCCAGAACGCGCTGTCGCAGCTGCGGCAGTTCCATGCGGCTGCCGGCGTGACCGGTCTGGTCGTGACCAAACTCGACGGCACCGCCAAGGGCGGCGTGGTGTTCGCGTTGGCACGCGAATTCGGCATTCCGATCCGTTACGCCGGCATCGGCGAGCGCTCGGAAGATCTGCGCGTCTTCAGCGCAGAAGCCTTTGTCGACGCACTGCTGCCGGAAGCATTGGGCGGATGAGCGAACCCGGCGCCGCCGCGCCGCCGCGCCGTAGACGCTGGATGCGTCTGCTGATTGCACTGGGCCTCGCGGCCGCACTGCTGTCGGCAGTGACGACCTGGCTGCTGCAACCGGAGCAATTGGTGCCACTGGTGCTTGACCGCGTCGGCAAGGCACTGGCCCTGGAGATCACCGCGAGCGGCGACGCCGAAGTACGGCTGCGCGGAAAACCGCAATTGGTGATTCGCGGACTGGTCGCACGCGAGGCCGGCGTGAAGACGCCGTTGCTGCGCGCCGACCGTGTCCTGCTCGCGCTGCCGTGGTCGACACTGCGCAGCGGTGGCGATGACCTCACCATCGAACGTGTC
This sequence comes from Lysobacteraceae bacterium, assembly GCA_041751895.1. Lineage (GTDB taxonomy): Bacteria > Pseudomonadota > Gammaproteobacteria > Xanthomonadales > Xanthomonadaceae > Lysobacter_I. Next base: position 4,074 of record JBGSID010000132.1, read on the forward strand.
GAACTCGATACACCGGTGCTCGATATTCCCGCGTTGCAGGCATGGCTCGCGAAACGTCCGACGACTGCAGAAACAAAGATCCCCGTACTCACCGATGGCTTGCGCGTCACGGGTGGCCTCATCGAGAACCACGACTGGCGGATCGAAGGTATCGACGTGCGACTGCCGTCACTGCATCCCGACCAACCGGTCGACGCCCGTATCCAGGGCCGCTATTCCGATCCGACAACCAAGATCCCATTCGATCTCGCGGTCGCGCTGACCAAGCCAGCCAACACCACCGGTGTTGCAGTCGTCGGCTCTCTCTCCATTGAGCGTGGCAGTTGGCGCCTTCCCTCGACAGTGAACCTCTCCGGGCCACTGCATCTGGGCAACGACACCTTGACGGTCACACCCGCAAGACTTGGCCTGTCCGCGCGCTTCGAATCCGGCGACACCAGGCTGCCGTTTTCACTCGGTCTGTACGGCCCACTGCGTTTCGAGCAAGCCAATTGGGTGCTGGCGCCGGTAGGCATGGCGCTGCGCGGTGATGAGCCGATCCCTGATTTCGACGCACACGGCGCACTCGCGTTGGGCAGGCGGCTGGTCATCGAACTCGACGGGGCATTGCCCGAGTGGCCGGCCTCGTGGCCCGCGCTACCGACCCCCGTCTCCAAATCGAAGTCACCGATGCCGTTCGCCCTGCGCTACACCGGCCAGCCGGATCTCACGGACATCGCTGGATTACGCCTGAATCGCGACACGACATTGTTCGAAGGACGTTTTCAGCTTTATGCCGTACTCGACTGGATCGACCAAACCGGCGGCTCGCCGCTGCCGCCCCTGAGTGGCCGTCTGACCACGCCTCAATTGGATATCTCCGGCGCGACGCTGGAAGGCGTGGACATCGTTCTCGATGATGGAGACGTGACATCGCCATGATCGACACCCAACGCTATGCCCCTGCTCTGCTCGCATGGTTCGACGTCTCCGGACGCCACGATCTGCCGTGGCAGCATCCGCGTACGCCATATCGCGTGTGGCTGTCGGAAATCATGCTGCAACAGACCCAGGTGCGGGTGGTGACCCCGTATTTCGAGCGTTTCATCGCCGCCCTGCCCGACCTGCGCGCACTGGCGGCAGCGCCGCAGGACGACGTGATGGCGTTATGGTCGGGGCTCGGCTATTACGCCCGCGCCCGAAATCTGCACGCTGCCGCGAAACGCTGCGTCGAACGGCACGACGGCGAACTGCCGCGCGACATCGATGCCCTGATCGCACTGCCCGGTATCGGCCGCAGTACCGCCGCAGCGATCCTCTCGCAGGCATGGGGCGATCCTCACGCGATTCTCGACGGCAACGTCAAACGCGTGCTGGCGCGGGTATTCGGCATAGACGGCTGGCCGGGCACGCCTGCGAACGAAAAAAAACTATGGGCGATCGCCGAATCGTTGCTCCCGGCCGAACGTCTCGCCGATTACACCCAGGCGCAGATGGATTTCGGCGCCACCCTCTGCACTCGCCACGACCCTGCCTGCATACTTTGCCCGCTGCAGAACGACTGCATCGCACTGCGCGATGGCCGCGTGGCGGAGCTGCCCACGCCCAAGCCCGGAAAACCATTGCCGGAACGCACCGCTGTGGTGCTGTTGATCCGCAACACGGATAACCATGTGCTACTCCAGCGAAGGCCACCGACCGGCATCTGGGCGTCGCTGTGGTCACTGCCCGAAGCGGTCGATCACGACACCGCGCGCGAATGGTTCCAGCATCACATCAACGGCGATTACGGCAAAGGCACTGCGCTCGATGAAATCCATCACGGTTTCACCCACTACCGCCTGCGGATACATCCGCTGGCATGGGACGACCTCGCACTGCATGACCGCATCCACGACAATGACGCGCTGCGCTGGGTCGCACTCGATGCACTTCCCTCGCTGGGCATCCCTGCACCGGTACGCAGCCTGCTGCAGACCATCCCTTCCTGACCGGATACCTGAAGATGCCCCGCACTGTGTTCTGCACCTACGAGCAGCTCGAAACCGACGGCCTCGATTTCGCACCCTGGCCCGGCGAACTCGGCCAACGCGTGTTCGCCAATATCGGCAAGAACGCATGGGCGAAATGGCTGGCGCACCAGACCATGCTGATCAATGAAAACCGCCTCTCACCGATGAACCCCGAGCACCGCAAGTTCCTGCAGGGCGAGATGGAGAAGTTCCTGTTCGGTGGCGGCGCCGAAGCCCCCGCCGGTTACGTGCCTGAAGGCTGAGCGTCAGCAGGCGGATCGGCGATCTTCCTGGCGTCGCGCGCATCCTTCTCGGCGCTTCGGATCGCTTTGACATCAAGCGGACGGATCTCTTTGATCGTGCACGAGATCGGCACCAGACTGTGGCTGCTCACGTAGACGCGATCGAAACGCGCGCTCAGTCGGCCGTTCAGATCGCGGAACCCGATGGTATCGGCGAAATCGAGCTCGGTGCAGGGCGAGTACAGCTCCACCAGCCACGCCTGACTCGGTCGCGTCCACAGTGCGAACGCGCCACCACCGAGCGGCGTCCAGCCATTGTAGCTACCGAGATACTGGATGCTGTCGACCGGCTCACCGGCATGCGTGCGATACAGCGCGAGGCGCTCCTGATCGCGCAGACCGGCATTGGTTGCGCAACTCGATAGGAGGATCGCAGCAGACAGCGAGACGAGAAAAATGATCATGCGGCGCATGGAAGCCTCCGGAAACAATAAGGGTCTTTCCCGATGATGCCCCTCCCGGGCGCGGACGCAAGTCCACCCGCCTGCACATTCAGCGCCCGGCCGGCTTGCCCTAGCGGCTCCAGCCCCGTATCATTCCGCGCTCGCAAGTGGCCGGGTAGCTCAGTTGGTAGAGCAGGGGATTGAAAATCCCCGTGTCGGGGGTTCGATTCCCTCCCCGGCCACCATTTGCGAGTTTCAAGACGTCCCAAGAAGGCCGAAATCCCCAATAAAAACAAGGGTTTCGGCCCTTTTTATGTCCGATGCCATCCATGAAAACCCTTGCAACCCGGCGGCATGCGGGGGCACATTTGGGGGCACCAGCCCCATCCGGGGGCAGAGATGCCAGCGGGCTTGTTGTTTTATTCGGCGGCATCCGCTACGCGGGTGCCGCCCTACTCATTGCGTCGTACGGCAGCGCGATTACGCCTTACGGCCTTCATTGCGCCGTACGGTCGTGCCTGCCTGATCCAGCACGCTGATTTGTGCGGGTTACAGGCCTTTCACGCCAGAAAACCCCGAAAGCGCAACGTCAGGCGTAGGACGGAACTGCCAAAGGCGATTCCGCCATCACGACACATCCGCCATTTCGACATTGAATCGTAACCGGCGCCGAAAAGACGGTGGAATCCGCTGCTCGGGTTCCACCCTACGCCGTGTCGTCATTGCGCCGTACGGCCGTAAAACAAGAAGCCCGCGCAGTGCGCGGGCTTCTTGTTCCATTCGGCAGCATCCGCTTCGCGGGTTACACCCTACGAACGCGCCGTACGGCCGTCAGAAGGTGCGCCAAGGCGCACTCTACGAGAATTTCGATAGGTTTAGGGCGCGCTCCAGCACGCCGATTTGCGCGGGTTACAGGCCTTCATAAACAAGAAGCCCGAGCACCGCGCAGGCTTCTTGCTTGCTTTCATTCGGCGGCATCCGCTACGCGGGTGCCGCCCTCATTGTATCGTTCGGCAATGCGATTACGCCTTACGGCCTAATCTCACCTTAATTTTTCATTTTTTTAATTTATTTTTCAAAAAAAAACTTGATGCTAGAAGACCGGCAAGACTCTATATTTTCACAATACACATTCGCCATCATTGAAATTTGACTTGAGAACACATCCGGATTTGGCGATAAAAAAATAGATTCCTCTACCTTTTTTTTCTCAATTAATGAAGCCGCCCCATTTTCCGGATACATTGAATACAAAACAAGTTTCCATGCCGCATATTCGATTTTGCTGATGCGGTCATTATCCTTAGAAATTTGATCTGCATATTTTCTAATTCCAAGCGAATCGCCAAGCAATGCTGCGCGTCGATACCAATATGCAGATTGCTCTTCTGAGTCTTTAAAATACTTTGCAAGACCTATAGCGGCAACAGGATCGCCATCACGACACAGCTTTTTTGACAATAAAATTCCTTGACCAACATCAGCACTATCATCTGAATTAAGGAGCAGCTGCGCGAGTAAAAGAGGGCTTTCTCCTGAAATTTCTGAATACTTTTTTATCCAAAAAAGAGCTTTTTTTTCATTATTTCCAGAACCAAAAAGATAGTAATCGACCATCCGCATTGCCGCTTGCTTATCTCCTAAATAAGCCGCTCTTTCCAAATCATGAATTGCGCCATTACCGTCACGGCCATAACATGAAAAATTTATTGCTAAAAACACAGAAATTGCGAACAACTTTTTAACGGAATGTTTCATAATTTTAATTTCCTGGAAGACGTGCTGAAAAAATAATCCAGTTGTTTGTATACGGCTCTTCTGACTGCTTTATTAGATCGTTATTTGAATCAAAAAAAGTTCTAAAATTCTTGCCCCTTGCCTCAATTCTATCAGGCGAGCCAATGACATTATTTCTACCACCTCTCTCCACAAGCAAGTCTTTTATCTGTTCTGCAATTGAATTTTCGCCGTCTGCAGAACGACAAGTTAGCAGCCTTACATCAACATCTAATGTATAGTCCGGATGATTTACGATAATTTCAACAATTTCTTCTGCAGTGCGCTTGAATACATTCGCGTCATCATTCTCTCTAGTCCTTTCGTCATAAATCTCGGCGTTATTTCCGTGCCCGTTAAGTGAAAGCTCACCAGGCACGTTTTGATATTGATTCGCATATAACCATGCAGGGGTAACTTCTCGAATTCCTGTTTGCTCATTAAGCACATAGTGCTGATTCATATTTATGGATACTTGCAAACCATACATGTCAAAATACCTATATGGATTCCCAGCTACGTAGGAGTAAGAATTAATTCCGCCACTAAGCCCAATCGGATCGCTTTGGCTATACCGACCTGTGCTCGGATCGTAATCCCGGAAGTAGTTGTAATTCATCCCAGTCGCACTGTCCCAGCGCTGCCCCGGCATCCGCATATCGAACACGAACGGGATGCCGTCCGAGTCTGCGTCTTCATCCGGCGCACTATCCCCGAACGCTTCGTTGGCAAGATCCCAGCGCCAGACCGTCACATTGCGATCAGGATCGATGACGACTCGCGGTGTACCCAATGCATCCGCTTCAATGTAGTACAGCTTCTGGTTCGCACCCGTGCCTACGAGCAAGCCCACCGGCAGATCGTCCAGCCAGATCACCTGCTGGATAGCGTTGCCGTACGCATCGTAGTCGGCGATCCAGTGGCCCACTTCGTCGTACACGGTGACCACCGTCTTGCCGCTGCCGGTCTTGTAGACCTGCTCGCCCTTGCCGTTTTACAGATAGTCCATCGCCACGATACCGTCGTGCTTCACCTGACGCATGCGGTTGCTGTCGTCGTACACGAACTCGCGCACGGCCGCCGTGACGCTAGCGCTGGCGGCACGTACGGTGCTGCTTGCAAGGAGCGTGCTGTGGGCCGCCATCGTTCCCGTGCCCGGAGGACCTTCTGGATCGATCGGCGGCAGCGTGTCGGTATTGCCGCCAAGATCAATCCGCGTCGTGTTGCCTGCACTATCGTATTGACGGCTCTGTTGCTCGATCTGCGTCAGCCGGTGGCGGGCCGGCCCGTAGATGTACGTAGTCGCGACACCGGCGTCCGTCCTGCTGGTGCGGTTGCCGGTCTTGTCGTACGTATACCCCTGCAACACCGCGTTGGCGCCGTCGCGCACTTCCGTCAGCCGGTTCAGACCGTCGTAGCCGTACTTCCGCTTCGCGGGGTCCAGTTGATCGGCCTTGCGCAGCGATTCCAGATTGCCGACCGCATCGAAGCTGTAGCCCTCGCTGATCCCGCCCACCGTGGTGTCTTCGACGAACCCCGGCTGGTAGTTCTGATTGAGCGACCGACGCAGGATGCGACCGTTGCCGTAGGTCCAGCGGCTGACCGGGCCGAACGGATAGTAGGCCGCACTGCTCAGCAATGTTGTGGTCTGACCCGTAGCCAGCGTGACTTTGAGTTCAACCGGCCGCGACTGTGCGTCGCGCACGATCCGCACGCTGCTGCCGTCGGGATGGATCAGGCCGATGAACTGGTTCCCCGGCGGCGGGTTCTGCACCAGATAGTCCTGCCCCGGCAGGCGGCCACGCGGGTCGGTATTCAGGTAATTCAGCACGTAGGTGCGGCCCTGCGTGAGCTGCAGTTTACGGCTGACGTTGCCGTAGCGGTCATAGCAGTAGCCGGTGCTGCCGCTACTGTCGGTCATCACCGACAGCCGCCCCTTGTTGAAGCGTTCGCCGTTGAGGCAATCGACCGGCGCGGTGTCATAGTCGTAACTGACATTGCGGCTGCTGTCGGGATAACTCACGCTGGTGACGCGATTGAGCAGGTCGTAACCGTAGGTCGCGGTGATCCCGCGCGCATCAGTGCGTGTCTTGAGCTGACCCGCTTCGTCATAGGTGGATGTGCTGGTACCGGTGTCCGGGCTTTCCTGCGTAAGCAGGTCGCCGAAACCGTTGTAGCCATAGATCGTCGGCAAGCCATTGGGGTCCGTGACTTGCGTCAAGCGGTCCTGCGTGTCGTATTGGTACTGCGTCAGCGCAGCGATACCGTCCACATCCTGCAGTGTGGTCTTGAGCCGACCAAGTGCGTCATAGGTGCGGGCGGTCTTGCGGTTCAGCGCATCCGTCGCGAGCGTGAGGTTGTCTTCTTTGTCGTAGCCGAAGGTCGTCGGCTGCAGGTCGGCGTCGGACTGCGTCTGCAGCCGCCCCAGCGTATCGTAGGTGCGCGACAGCGTGCGCAGCAGCGCGCCGCTGGCATCTTTCGTCGCTTCGTTGATCTGCTCGCCAGCAGCGTTCAGCGTGAACACCATCGTGTTACCAGCCGGGTCGGCGATCGAGGTCAGCCGCAATCCGGCGTCGTAGCCGAACTGCGTGTAGACGCCATCGGGCAGGATCACCCGGTGCACGGACCCGGCCGGGTCGTATTCGATCCGGGTGATCCGGTCGTCTGCCTCACTGCCATCGTCGGTGCCGCGCACCTTGCTCGCGGTCATCCGTCCGCGCGGGTCGTACTCGATATCGGTGACGATGCCGTTGGCATCGCGCACCGACAGCGGCCGCCCGGCACCATCTGTGCGCAGCGTTTCAGCGACATGACCGAGGGCATTGGTCGCTTTCCACAGATCGCCCTTGCGATAGGGACAGGTCGCAGGCGACGCCGCGCAGGTCGGCTCATCGGTCATGCGGTAGGCGTACGTCATCACATCCGCATTGCCCGTGCGTGGACCGTCGATCTTCGTGACCAACCCCACCAGAGGACACACGCCCGCAGTCACGTCCGCCGCCTCGCAATAGGTCATCGCGGTGCTGCGACTCGCCCCAGTTGAAGAGTCGGGGTCGAATGCCGTAACCGCCGATACCTGATTGCGGGCGTTGTACGTCCACGTGGTCCGCGCCACCAGCACACCGGCCTGGTCGAACGTGCGTTGCTCGGTCAGCGCTCGCGTGATCGGGTCCCGCACCACTTCCTCACGTCGCTGCTCATCCGTGCCGAAAGCGACGACCGTGGCCGAACGATAATCCGCCGCATACTCGTACCGGGTCACGACGCCGCGCTTGTCGGTGCTGGTGTCCAAGCGACCCTGCGTGTCGAACGTCTGCGCCTGCGTGCCCTCGCTGTCGACCGCGCCCAGGATCCGGCGATAGGTGCCCGGTTGGATGGTGTAGGCCCGACTGTCGCCCTCCATCGTCTGAATGGTCGCGTTATCCTCGGTCGGGTAGCTGAGCGTGGTCAGCTCGTTGGGCGTGCCCAACACACGGCTGGACGTCACCCGCCCGCGCGCGTCGTAGCCGAACGAGGCGTAGCGTTGGCCGTCTTCGGAAGTGATGCCTGTCAGGTGATGACGCTGGTCAATGGCACCGGCCAGTCCCGGCTCGTTGTAGTGATACTGCTTGGTCACGTTCCCTGGATAGGTCACGCCGGTCAGGTTGAGATTGGCGTCGTAATCGTAGGCAACAGCGGTGCCGTCCGGGAGATCGATCCGCCGCAACAGGTTGCTCGCATACTCGAAACGCAGCATGCGGCCTTGCGCATCGGTGACGGTCGAGACCGACTTCTCCGCGTTGTAAACAAGTGCGATGTCGTTCAGCGGATCGCTGAGGTTGCGCACCGCGATCAGGTAGCCGTTCAGATCGAATTCGCGGACTTCACCATCTGGCATCCGCAGCCGCCAACCGATGCCATTCGCATTGATGCGCTCCAGCACGCGGTCCACCGAACTTTCACCACGATAACGGCTGCCGCTGAGCAGCGTGTAGCCCTCGTAGTTGCCGATCTCATCGACATGCACATACGGGGCCGATACCGCCCCGCTGATGATTCGGTCGCTCCAGGTGTGGCTCCACGCCACAGCGAAGCTGCGGTTGTTGCGGAACTGGCGCAGCGAGCGATAGTGACGCGTAAAGGTCTGGCCCGCGAACGTGAAGTCGTCTTCGTGCCGCTGCTTCTCGCCGGTGGCCGGATACACCGGGCTGCGGCTGCCCGCGCAGCTGCCGCACTGCTGGATGGGCACATTGATGTAGGCAACATCGCCGTTCTGGCCTTCGCATACATTGTCCTGCGCCAACGTCGCATCGTTGACCGCTGCGAAGATCGGCCTGAAACCGGTGCGGCAATAGACTGGTCGTTTCTTGGCGACAGACCATAGCTCCGACCACGTACTGCCGTTGATGCAGGTGCCGGACGTGAGGTACGAGGCCAGGCCATAGTTCACGATGCCGCGCGCAGACGTTGATGACTCCATACCCGGCGCATCGAACTCGTCGGTGATCACCGTGCCGGTGACGGTACATCCCGGGCGGGCCGCCTGCATGCGTGATTGCGCCAGACTCGTCAGTGCGCCCAGATCGGCGCACCAGCCCGGCAGTGCCGTTTGATCGTCTCCCAGCGTACAGGCGCCCGTACTGGTGCCGCGCGGGCCGTAGTTCGCGAAATACGACGGCGTACGCACAAGATCCGCTGGACGCTTGCGCAGCCAATACTGCATGCGCAGCGTCGTCGGGCTGAACTGGGCCGTGTTCATGTGCTCCAGCAGAGCGTCGGCGCCTTTGTATGCCGTGCCACCACGCATGGCCGACTCGGCCTCGTCCAGCGTGTCGTAGCAGCCGCTGCCGTTGCAGTAGGTGGGTGCCGGCGTGGGGGCCAATACCGCCGCCGCCACTGCCCCCACACCCACCAGCAGTGCAATCAGCAACAACCAGCGGCGACTGCCGCTGAGCCAACGCGTCATTGCGCCACGAGTGTGCAGCCCGGCATGCCCGGGTTGTTTTTCATGGTAATCGCCCTGTTCTGTGTTCGATCAGCGTGCAGCAAGCACGTCGGCCCAATGTACGGGCGCGCAGCCGCGACCCACAGGATCGGACATCGGCGTCTCTGCGATTGTGATTGTGATTGGACACTGCCACCAGATTGAATCCTTATCGAAAAATCGACAGACGGTTGCCGCGCACGGCAACATGTCGCCTGTCGGCGATGGATTCCTTGCCAAATGGTGCCAATTCGACACAGATATCCGGCTCACTCAATCGAGCAAACCCCCTGGCGCTGATGTGAGAAGTGTAGCTGCCACCTAGCGGACTGCTGCACCCTGTCATATCTGACGGGGTGTGCTACTGCGCGCTGTCTACGTCCTCCCGGACCCGCTCCGAGAACCTGCGCTGCCTCGCTCGGCCCGGGCGCTATAAGCGAGCCGCGAAGCGATCGACCGCTGGTGGGGGTAACGAAAGGATATCGCGGCTTCGACTCCCATTCCCGCCAGCGCATCGCGATTCCAGACCGTTCCATACGGTCCGTAAGACCTCGAAAATCTCGCGGAAATGCGAGTTTTTTGCCCTCACTCTGTACATTCACTTGCAGATCGCCTGCCGGGGATACGTCTGGGAGTACCGAGGGATCGGCAGCACTTTGAGCGGTCGCCCCAACGGGTTTTTAAGGTCTTCCGGCTATGATCGGCCTGCCCGCATCGGGCTGCGTATCACGGGGGTTCGCATGCGCCGCTTCGCCCTGCTGTTGTCCGTTGCGCTCGCACTGCCCGCCGCAGCCGCCGAGGTGACTTCGGTCGAAAGCCTCGACATCACCCGCTACGCCGGGCAATGGCACGAGATCGCCCGCCTGCCGATGTTCTTCCAACGCAAGTGCGCGGACGAGATCACTGCGCAATACACCTTGCGCGACGACGGCCTGGTTGGCGTCCGCAATAGTTGCCGCGATCAGGATGGTGAAACCAAGGTCGTCGACGGTCTGGCCCGACGCGACGCGGACCACCCGGGCCGGCTGGAAGTACGTTTCGCCCCTGACTGGTTGGCGTGGCTGCCCTTCACCTGGGCCGACTACTGGGTGATCGCGCTGGACCCCGAATACCAGTGGGCCGTGATCGGCGAACCGGGACGCGAATATCTGTGGATCCTGTCACGGACGCCCAGCATGAGCCGTACGCAGTTCGAAGCGCTCAAGGCGGAAGCCGTCGCGATGGGCTACGACCTCGACACATTGATCGTCAGCGCGCCGCTGCGCTGAGCGCAACCTGCAATGACCCGACGGACGGCGGCGGGGCCGCAACTACATACCGGAGCGTAGGGTCGCGTTAGTATTGGCGGCCCGGCATGACCTTGAGAGCACGGCTTTGGAGAGCACGACCTTGAAAAGCACGCCCCTGGAAAGCGCTACCGTGAAGAACAGGATCCAGCCCCCGTGTGCGAAGCGGCCTTCCGCTCGACATTGGCTTGCGGCCATCGCGACCGCGCTGTGTCTTCTGGCCTTGACCAGTTGTGCCGGTGGCCCGATCCGCAGGGTGTCCGAACCGACCGCCAGCATCCAGCAACTCACCGTCGATGCCGACGGCCAGTGGTCGGTCGAACTGCGGCTGCAGAACTTCAGCAGCGTGCCGATGCGCTTCGACCACCTCGCATTCGAGCTGCGCGTCGATACCGAATTGGCAGGAGCGCTGCAGGCATCGCCGGGGCTCACCATCGGCCCGGAATCGGCAGATGTCACCACGGTGAAGTTGGCGCCAGACGCAACCGCACGGATCATCGTCGCTGGCGCGCTCGCCGACCGTCGCAGCCTGAAATACGCTCTCGACGGCACCATCTCCGCCGCCGCAGAAGATCGTAAAACCCGCGACTACAAGATCAAACGCAACAGCGCACTGAGCCCCGTCCCCGGCCTGCCCGGTGTGATGCGCTGAGCCGGAAATCGTTTCGTGCAGCCATCAACCGCCTGCATTCGACTATTCAAGACTGTGCCACCTGCTGCTCAAGACGATGGATCCCGCTTTCGACAAATACCCCCGAAAAACGATAGCAGACATGTCGCCAGCCGCCTGATCAGGAATGATCGCGCCGCCCGCCGACCACCGCCTCTTCGAATTCCTCATTCACCCATGACGACATACGCATGAATACCTACAAAGCCCCGCTTGCCGATATCCGTTTCGCGCTGTTCGATGTGCTCGACAGCGAACGCACGTTCTCCCGTCTCGGTTTCGAAGACACTAATCGTGAGCTCATCGATGCCGTGCTGGAGGAAAGCGCACGCTTCGCCGAAACCGTGATCGCGCCGCTCAACAGCGTCGGCGATCAACACGGCGCCGTGTACGACAAGGCAACCGGCAAGGTCACCACGACGCCCGGCTTCAAGGAAGCCTATGCGCAGTTCGCCGAGGGTGGTTGGACCGGGCTGGAATCGCCGGCCGAGTACGGCGGTCAGGGGATGCCGCACTCGGTCGGCACTGCGATGAAGGAAATGATCCACGCCGCGAATCTGGCCTGGGGCAATTTCCCGCTGCTCTCTCACGGCGCCACCGAAGCGCTGATGCATCATGGCGAGGAATGGCAGAAACAGGTGTTCCTCGCACCCATGGTCGACGGCCGCTGGACCGGCACCATGTGCCTGACCGAACCACACTGCGGCAGCGATCTCGGCCTGCTGAAAACGCGTGCGGTGCCGCGTGAAGACGGCAGCTATGCGATCAGCGGCACGAAGATCTTCATCACCGCCGGCGAACACGACCTCACCGACAACATCGTCCACCTGGTGCTGGCACGGTTGCCGGACGCGCCTGCCGGCAGCAAGGGCATTTCGATGTTCATCGTGCCGAAGATCAAGGTCGACAAGAACGGAACGCAAGGCGAAGCGAATGCGGTGCGCTGCGGCGCGATCGAACACAAGATGGGCATCCACGCTTCGGCCACCTGCGTCATGAACTTCGACGACGCGGAAGGCTGGCTCATCGGCGGACCGCACAAGGGCCTGATGGCGATGTTCACCATGATGAATGGTGCACGCCTGTCGGTCGGCCTGCAGGGGCTCGGACTGTCCGAGCGCGCGTACCAGAACGCGCTGCGCTACACGCGCGACCGCCTGCAGATGCGCGCACTGTCGGGCGCGAAATTTCCGGAAAAACCGGCCGACCCGATCATCGTTCATCCGGATGTCAGGCGCATGCTGCTGACCCAGAAGGCGCTGATCGAAGGCGGTCGCCTGCTCGGCTATCAGGCCGGACTGTTGCTGGATGCCGTCCACTACGGCAAGGACGAAGCCGAACGTGCCGAAGCGGATGCCCTGCTCGGTTTTCTTACACCGATCGTCAAGGCCTGCCTCACCGAGTGGGCGATCGAATGCACCTACCACGCACAGCAGTGCTTCGGTGGCCACGGCTACATCCAGGAATGGGGCATGGAACAGCTGGCACGCGATGCCCGCATCACCACCATGTACGAAGGCACCACCGGCATCCAGGCGCTGGACCTCATGGGCCGCAAGACCATGCAACTCAAAGGCGCAGGCCTGAAAGTGTTCCTCGGCATGATCGCGGAATTCTGCAAAGCGGAAGCGGGCAACACCGCGCTCGCGGAATTCGTTGGCCCACTGCAGGAAATCGCGCAGGAGTGGCAGCAACTCACGGGACAGATCGGCCAGCGCGCAGTTGCCGACGCCGACGAAATCGGCGCTGCAGCATGGGATTACCTTTTCTATTCCGGCTACGCGACGCTGGCCTACTGGTGGGCACGCAGCGTGGCTGCCGCTGAAGCCTCATCCGCGCCTCAGACATTCAAGGACGCCAAACGCGAAACGGCCCGGTTCTACTTCGCACGCATTCTGCCGCGCACCCGTACACACATCGCATCGATCGCCAGCGGTGCCGCGCCGCTGATGACGCTTTCCGCAGACGCATTCGGCGAATGATCGCCGCGCGCACCGGGGCCGGCGAACGCCGTGCCCCCGATCGCGACAGTTGTCATCGAAAGGGGGTATGCTCGGTAACCATATGGAGGCCGACACACCAAAGTTGCGCCTGATCCCTGACCGGATCACTCCCAACGGGACTCCCCGCCGGGCGCCCCATGACGCCCTGTCGAACATGCTTGCTGCCGGCACCCGGCACGACCTGACTTATCCAGACCACACGACAGGCGCAGTCCCCGCGCACCTCGACGCAGTGCGCCTGCTGTCTCTCGACGCCCATGGCCGCGTACTCGACTGGATCAGCTGGCAAGATGCCGCCTGCCTGTATGCGCGCGGCGCGGTGGCTTGGACCCTTGGTGAGCCCTGCCTTCGCGTTCACGGCGGCATGAGCCGCGCCACCGGGGAGCGCAGCATCCTCGAACTGCATCCGATCGTCGCCGCACGTGGTCACGCACGCGGGTACGCGCTCGATCCGACGCCGACACTGAGCAATCCCGCGCTGTTCGCACGCGACCAGCATCTTTGCCTGTACTGCGGCAAACATTTCAGTCGCCAGTTGCTCACCCGCGACCATGTGATGCCGATTTCACGCGGCGGACGCGACATCTGGGAAAACGTGGTGTCGGCATGCTTCCACTGCAATTCGCGCAAAGGCGGTCGCACGCCGCAGCAGGCGTCGATGCCGCTGCTGGCAGTGCCCTATCGACCCAGTTGGATCGAACATCTGATCCTGTCGAACCGCAACATCCTGGCCGATCAGATGGCGTTCCTCAAAACCCATCTGCCAAAAAATCCGCGCAGCCTCTCGACATCCTGACCTGACGCAAGATTTATGCGTGGACCGTCGCATTCTTCGCGGCACGCCATCTCTTTCGCAGGCGCAAACTGACGCAAAAGGGTATAAAGCGCCGCATCACGCGCGTTGACGGGGAAAACGCGCTTCGCGACACTGCATGGTTTACGGGAACGGGCTGAAGACATGTCGCTCAAACTGGGCCTGACAGGGATGGATCAAGCCACCGAGGTCGCCTTGAAAGCGGCCTTCAACCAAGCCAACGAGCGTCACGGCCGCTGGCGGATGGTCGCAGAAGGCGATGCCGATTATGTGATCGTCGATATGGACAGCATGTACGGCCCGATGAGTTGGCTGCGCCTGCATGCCGCCGGCAAGAAAGTCGTCGGCCTGACCACAGCACCACGGACACAGGCGGATTTCCGCCTCCTTCGCCCATTCGACGCAGAGCAGTTGGGAGCTCTGCTGAGTGAACTCGGCGGAGAACCCGCAGACGCATCGCCCCCAGAAGCCGCCCCTCGCCCTGCGCCAGCGCTAATCCCGATGCCGCCGCCAGCACCTGAAGCTGCTCCGGCTCCAGCTCCAGCTCCAGCTCCAGCAGCTCCGGCTCGTCCCCCAGCACCCGTAGCGGCTGCAGCGCCTGCTGTTCCTGCACCTGCTCCAATCGCGACGCAACCCGCAAAATCCGAAGAAGAACCGCCCACACAGGCCTTGCGCAACACCGCGTTCGCGCACTGGCTCCGCCCGGGCGCACTCACCGGGCGCGCACGCTTCCAGACCGGCCAAGGTCCAGCGATCCTCATCGATTTCGTACAGCGCCAATACCATGGCCCATCGACCCTCAAACCCTTGGTCGAATATTTTGTCGCCAATGTGGGTCTGCGCGATTTCGAGCAGTTGGACGACCAGCAATGGCAAACCGAAGTCGCCAAGCAAGGCGCCGCCCAGCAACTCTCGCGCCTGCAATGGCTGGGCGGCCTGCTCGCCGGCGGCGGCAAGCTGCTACCGGGCTTCCACCCGGAAGGCCGCTTCATCCTGAGCAAGTGGCCTGAAACCGAGCGCGAATATCCGCGCCATTTCCGCATCGCCACCGCAATGATGAAAGGGCCGTCGACCATTGCCGAGATCACTGCGGCCAGCAGCGTACCTGCAGAAGATGTCATCGACTTCATCAATGCCAACCTCGCCACCGGCTTTGCCGAACAGGTCGGCGACGGTGGAAAATCCGGGGGATTGCTGGACCGCCTGCGCGGCCGCTGAACCGCACATCCTCCGTTCCTTGCCGCACTGCAGCGGAACGGGGGACAATATGCGGATGGCCGACTCCGTCTCCCCTTCTCCGATCGACGGCGCACGCTATCCGCGCCTTTCCCGCATCCAATTCCCCGCAGATCTACGCCAGTTCGGCGAAGATGAACTGCCGGCGATTGCCGATGAGCTACGCGCCTATCTGATCGAATCCGTTGGTCGCAGCGGCGGTCATTTCGGTGCAGGTCTCGGCGTGATTGAACTCACCGTCGCCCTGCACTACCTCTACGACACCCCGAACGACCGCATTGTCTGGGATGTCGGCCATCAGACCTACCCGCACAAGATCCTCACCGGTCGCCGCGACACCATTCACACGGTGAAACAGAAGAACGGCGTCGCACCCTTCCCGAAGCGCGAAGAGAGCGAATACGACACCTTCGGCGTCGGCCATTCCTCTACGTCGGTATCCGCTGCGCTCGGCATGGCCATCGCCTCCGCGCGATCCGGCAGCGATCGCCGCGCCGTCGCGGTCATCGGCGACGGCGCGATGACCGCAGGCATGGTCTACGAAGCGCTCAATCACGCCGGCGGCATGGATACGGAACCCGATCTGCTCGTCGTGCTCAACGACAATCAGATGTCGATCAGCGAGAACGTCGGCGGACTGACCAAAATGCTCGGCCGGCTGACAGGCAGTCGCACGCTCAACGCGCTTCGTGAGAGCGGCAAGAAACTCCTGGGCGACAAGCGCACCAGCGGCACTGCGCGCTTCGTGCGTCGCTGGGAAGAACATTGGAAAGGCATGTTCGTGCCGTCCACGCTGTTCGAGGAAATGGGCTTCCACTACACCGGCCCGATCGATGGCCATGATGTGAAATCACTGGTTGCCGCGTTGAAGACACTGAAAACGCTCAAAGGCCCGCAACTCCTCCACGTCATCACCACCAAGGGCAAGGGCTACGAGCTCGCCGAAGGTGATCAGATCGGCTACCACGCCGTCGCGCCATTCGACCCATCGCAGGGCGTGGTCAGCAAACCCGGCGCCAAAAAACCCACCTACACCGATGTCTTCGGCGACTGGCTGTGCGACATGGCCGCTGCAGACGAGACCTTGCTGGGCATCACGCCGGCCATGCGTGAGGGTTCCGGCCTGGTGCGCTTCAGCAAGGAATACCCGGACCGTTATTTCGATGTCGCCATCGCCGAACAACATGCCGTCACGCTCGCCGCAGGCATGGCCTGCGAAGGTGCGAAGCCGGTGGTCGCGATCTATTCGACATTCCTGCAACGCGGCTACGACCAGCTCGTCCACGATGTCGCGATCCAGAACCTCGATGTGCTGTTCGCGATCGATCGCGGCGGCGTAGTCGGTCCCGACGGCGCGACCCATGCCGGCAATCTCGACCTGAGTTTCCTGCGCTGCGTACCGAACATGGTGGTCATGGCACCTGCCGACGAGAACGAATGCCGGCAGATGCTCAGCACAGGACACAAGTACCCGGGCCCCGCAGCGGTGCGCTACCCGCGCGGCACCGGCCCAGGCGTGGCAATCGAACCAACGCTGGATACGTTGCCTATCGGCAAGGCGGAGGTCCGCCGTCACGGCACACGCATCGCCCTGCTCGCCTTCGGCGCCATCGTGCCCGCCGCCGAAAAGATTGGCGATGAACTCGGCCTCACCGTGGTCAACATGCGCTTCGTGCGCCCGCTTGACCGGACCTTGATCCTCGAACTCGCCAAGTCACACGACGGCTTCGTCACGCTTGAGGACAACGTCGTCGCTGGCGGTGCGGGCTCCGGTGTCGCGGAATTGTTGGCGGAAGCGGATGCACAGATATCGATCATGCATCTCGGCCTGCCCGACACCTTCCAGCAACACGCCAGCCGAGAGGATCTGCTGGCGGAAGCCGGCTTGGATGTCGCAGGGATTCGAGCTGCAGTCCTTGCCCGCTGGCCTGAACTCAACGCACAACATATCCAGACGACACGTTCCGCCGCAGGTTGACGGCCATCGGGCGTTTTTCGCTGCTGCTGTTTCGGATATGCCGCACATCCATTCGATCGAGGGTATCGAACGACGTTGTTTCAGCGGATGTTGACAGCATCGACAGTCATCAGCGCCTCCAGAAATCCCTTCTGGAAAACCTACAACAGAGGTTTCAGAAATGGATGGCGATCCATCGCTGAAACCCCGAAAAAGATGCTTACTGCCTGATATCGAGATCGAAATCAGGGCTCCTCGATCATGTAACCCTTTGCGGCAAGGCGCTGGAGCACACCATCCGGCTGCAACAACAGGTTCATCGGCAGCACGGCGAACGTGATCGCATTCTGGCCCAGCGATGCTTCCGCGACCGACATCCATTCGTTTTCCAAACGCGTCGGCAAGTCCTGCATGCCCTGCTTGCGCGCAATGTCTGTTCCGTTGAACGCCGCGTTGCATGCGGTGAACTGATTCTGGTACGGCAGATCACGCAGCACTTCGATGTCGCCTTGCGCCCACGCGTTCGCACGACCGGCCATCGTGCCCAAGTCGGTTTCGATCCGATCGAGCGTGCGACGGAAGCATTCCTGATCGTTCAATGATTCGTTTGAAAATGCGCGCAAGGTCGCCTTCGGGTCAGCAATCTTGATCGTCACTGTGGGCGTGGTGATTTTGACCTTGCTGCGCTTCGCGGCTTTTCGCACCGCATCCGCCACGATCGAATCCTGGGTCATTCCCGTATGCGTGATCGCTTTGTCATAAAGCGCCAGCGCAGCGAAAACCGGCCGCCACGATTCAATGTCGCGGTCACCGCCGATGTAACGCTGCTTCAACACCTGCCATCGTGCGTATTGCTCCGCAGGCAGTACCTCGCTCAAAGCCTTTCCATCAGGATTTTTGCGTGCCTTCAACAGCGACGGCAACAGCGTCAGCCCGCGAAAGAAACCGACGTCGGCATCCATTTTCACCGCCGGAGGCATCAGCAATTCCTGCGCATCGGAGACATGGCGTTCGACGTTCGCGGAATCCCATTCCATACGTTTGGGCAGCGGACTCTGCGTACCCAGAATCCACAATGTGTGTTCACCCTTACCCACCTTCCACAGCCCAGGACCGGGGTAACGACCCGAAACGACGATGGTGTCGAGATCGCTGACATCCGCAGACAACGGCAGGGCATCGGCTGGCGGCGCATCGTCTGCCTGCGATGAAGACTCGACGGCGGTAGCGGTCTGAGCGAAGCCCGTGCCGGAGATGACGAAGAACAGAAAAGAAAACAGACAGGGCGTGAGTACGCGAAGGAACATGCTCGAATCCATGAGGGGGCAAACGCCGCGCAGTATCCAACAAAAAAGCCCGGCATCGCCGGGCTTCGATGTCCGCGTTCAGGCCGGCTTGAGATTGCCAAGCGTGATGCGGTGAATTGGTCGGGGTAGCCGGATTTGAACCGACGACCACTTGTCCCCCAGACAAGTGCGCTACCAGGCTGCGCTATACCCCGGACAGGTCGAACATTGTACCCGCTCGAATACCGGAACGGCCAGCGCCTCGGGCAATCAGCGCTTGAGCAGTTGGAGAACTTCTTCCAACTCCATCCGTACCTGACGGATGATCTGCGTGCTCATCGACGACTCCTGCTTCGCACCGTCTCCATCGAGACGCAGCCGCGCCCCACCGATGGTGTAGCCCTGTTCGTACAGGAGACTGCGGATCTGGCGGACCATCAGCACATCATGCCGCTGGTAGTAGCGCCGATTGCCACGGCGCTTCACCGGCTTGAGGCTGGGAAATTCGGTCTCCCAGTAGCGCAACACATGCGGCTTGACGTCGCACAGCTCGCTGACCTCACCGATCGTGAAGTAGCGCTTCGCCGGGATCGGGGGGAGTTCGCGATTACTGCCTGGATCAAGCATCGGTGATGCCTCCGGAATACGCTTCAACGCGCTCCTTCAGCTTCTGGCCGGGGCGAAAGGTGACGACGGTACGGGCCGAGATCGGAATCTCTTCGCCGGTCTTGGGGTTCCGGCCGGGGCGCTGGTTCTTGCGGCGCAGATCGAAATTGCCGAATCCGGACAGCTTGACCTGACGGCCCTGCTCCAGCGCTTCGCGGAGCACGTCGAAGAACGCATCGACGAATTCCTTCGCCTCGCGTTTGTTCAGTCCGACTTCGTCGAACAGTCGCTCGGCCATTTCAGCCTTGGTCAATGCCATCCGTTTCCCCCAAAACGAGCCCATATCGCACCACGGCCAGACCTGCGGAAACCGGCCGAGCCCTGGATCACGACCGTATTTCCGCGCCGTGCTCCCCGCGCAGCGCGGCGATGACATCAGCCACCACCCCATCCACATCGCGATCCGTGAGAGTGCGTGATTCTTCTTGCAGAATCAAGCCCATAGCGAGGCTCTTGCACCCGGTTTCGACCCCCTTGCCGACATAGCGATCGAACAGCCGGACACCCCGCAAGGACGGGCCTGCGGCACGTTCGACGGTGCCTGCCAGGGCCGCCCAGGAGACGGTTTCCGGGACGACGAACGCGAGATCCCGGCGGACGGACGGATAGCGGCTCAGCCCCGTGGCACGCGCCAGCGGGCGCTGCTGCAGACGCGCAAGATCGACCTCGAAAGCCATCGCCCGATGATCGATGTCCAAGCCCTTCTGCAATCTCGGATGCAATTCACCGATCCAACCGATTCTCACGCTATCGCGATACACATCCGCAGAACGCCCCGGATGCCCCCACTCGGCGGTCGAAGGCCGATAGTCCAACGTCGCACCGGCAGCGAGAGCCAGACTGTCCAGGTCGCCCTTGAGATCATGGAAGTCGACCGGCTCAGCCTGCACACCCCATTGCTCGGCACGGGCATCACCGCAGGCGACCGCAGCGACCCGACGCGTTTCGAGCGGCGCTTCGCCAACGCGTGCAGCGAATACCTTGCCGATCTCGAACAGCCGCACCCGGGATTGCTGCCGGGCGGCATTCCGCCCCAACGCAGCAGTCAGCCCCGGAAGGAGCATCGTGCGCATCGTACCGAGCTCGGCGCTGAGCGGGTTGGCCAGCGGCACGCCGCCTTCGGCAGCCAACCATGTGCCCAGCAGTGCATCATCAACGAAGGCGTAATTGATCGCTTCGAGAAAATCACGAGCCACGAGCTGACGACGCACGGTCACCTCGTCCAACAGCGTCTCGCTCGGGGACACGACGCGGGTCGCGGCACCCGGCAGCGTGGTCGGGATCGCGTTGTAGCCGTGAATTCGAGCGATTTCTTCGATCAGATCTTCTTCGATCGCGATGTCGAAGCGACGGGTTGGCGCTGTCACGCGCCAGCCATCCTCGGTTGCCTCCACTCCCAGTCCCAACGCACGCAGGATCCGTTCGATCTCGGCATCGGCCACCCGCACGCCCAGCACACGCGCAAGACGCTCGCGACGCAGGCCGACGATCTGCGCCTTCGGCAGATCGGCTTCGCGCACGACTTCGATCACCGGGCCGGGGATACCTCCGGCGATATCGAGAATCAACTTCGTTGCGTATTCCACTGCGATCCGGGGCAGTTCTGGATCAACACCACGTTCGAAACGATGGCCAGCATCGGTGTGCATGCCGAGTTTTCGGCTGCGACCGATGATCGCGGACGGAATCCAGTGCGCCGCTTCGAGGAACACGTTGCGTGTGGTGTCGGTGACGCGAGTGTCGTGACCGCCCATGATGCCGCCGAGTGCGACGACGCGCGCGGCCTTGCCGCCCTGACTGTCCGAAACCACGAGAAAATCATCGTCCAGCGCTACGGTACGGCCGTCGAGCAGTTTCGTTTGCTCACCAAGGCGTGCATGACGCACCACCACTGGCCCGTGCAGCGTGTCCTTGTCGAAGGCGTGCATCGGCTGGCCGAGTTCCAGCATCACGTACTGGGTCACATCGACGAGGAAACTGATCGGTCGCACGCCACTGCGACGCAGGTATTCGGCCATCCACAGCGGCGTCGCGGCAGCAGCATTCACGTTGTCGATCACGCGCCCGACGAAACGCGGCACCTTGGCGCCGGCATCGAGCTCGACCACGAGCGTCGCGTCGCTTTGCGCCGGCACGGGCGAGGCATCAAGCGGTTCGACCTGACTGCCGAGTGCGGCGGCGACATCGAAAGCGATGCCCCGTACGCCGAAGCAATCGGCGCGGTTCGGTGTGAGTTTCAGTTCGATGCTGGCATCGGGCAGACCAAGATAGTCAGCGAGCGGCGTACCCACTGGCGCGTCGCCCGGCAGTTCCAGCAGACCAGAGGCATCGGCATCGATGCCGAGTTCCTTCGCCGAGCACAGCATGCCGTTGGACTCGACACCACGCAGCTTCGCGGCCTTGATCGTGAGTTCGCCAACCTGGGTTCCGATGGTGGCTAGCGGAGCGATCAGGCCCGGCCGCGCATTCGGCGCACCGCAGACGATCTGCTGCAGCGCGCCCATGCCTGCATCGACCTGACAAACCTGCAAGCGGTCGGCTTCCGGATGTTTGGCACATTCGACGATCCGCGCAACCACCACGCCGTCAAGCGCCGCACCAAGCACGGTCATCTCTTCGACTTCCAGACCGATCGCTGTCAGCGTCGCTGCGAGTTCATCGCGCGAAGCGTCGGTCTTGACGTGTTGGCGCAGCCAGTTTTCAGAAAATTTCATCTCATCACCGTAGGGCGGGCCCTGGCCCGCCATTTCAAACGATCGGATGCGTCGACAATGATCGGAATGGCATTGTCATGCGCACGATGCGAATCGACATCTCATCAAGGGCGGGCTTGAGCCCGCCCTACGCGAACTGCCTCAGGAAGCGAACGTCGTTTTCGAAAAAGTCGCGCAGATCGCTCACGCCGTAGCGCAGCATCGCGAACCGTTCGACGCCAAGACCGAAGGCGAAACCGGTGTAACGCTCGGGATCGATGCCAACGTTACGCAGCACGTTCGGATGGACCATGCCGCAGCCCAACACTTCGAGCCAGCGCGTCGAACCGTCCGGCTGTTGCCAAGCGATATCGACTTCGGCCGAAGGCTCGGTGAACGGGAAATAGCTCGGACGGAAGCGCATCTCGAAATCGCGCTCGAAGAACGCGCGCACGAATTCGGCGAGCGTCCCTTTGAGATCCGCGAAGCTGGCATGCTCGTCGACCAGCAGACCTTCGACCTGATGAAACATCGGCGTATGGGTCTGGTCGCTGTCACTGCGATACACCTTGCCCGCAGCAATCATGCGCAGCGGCGGGGCGCCGCCGTTGCCGAGCAGGTCCTTCATGTAGCGCACCTGCACGCCGGAAGTATGCGTGCGCAGCAGGCGACCATCGCCGAAATAGAACGTATCGTGCATCGCGCGCGCCGGGTGATGCGGCGGAAAATTCAGCGCTTCGAAGTTGTGCCAGTCATCTTCGATCTCGGGGCCATCAGCCAGTTCATAGCCGAGCCTGCCGAAGATCTCTGCAATCCGCTCCAGTGTGCGCGAGACCGGATGCAAACCACCACGCGTCGCATCGCGACCCGGCAAGGTCACGTCGATGGTTTCGCCGGCAAGCCTTGCTGCAAGCACGACATCATCGAGTTCCACCTTGCGTGCGGACAATGCGTCGCCAATGGCGTCGCGGGCACGATTGATTGCCTCACCTGCGGCTTTGCGCTGATCTCCAGGCAACGCACCGAGCGATTTCAGCTGCACGGTGATGCTGCCGCTCTTGCCGAGCAGAGAGACCCGCAACGCCTCAAGCGCGTCGGGAGAGTTCGCCGCAGCGATGTCGGCGATGGCCTGCGCCGAGAGTTGTTCGATATCGCTCATGTCCGACTCGAAAGAATTGGGTATTGCAGAATTCGGGGATCCATAAACGAACATGGGGAAGGACTTGCGCCCTTCCCCATGCATGGATCAGTGATCTCCCGTGGTCATCCGCGCTCGCATGCGCGGAGGCTCGGGAAGATTCGACTTATGCCGCGAGTGCGCTCTTCGCCTTGTCGACCAGCGCGGTAAAGCCCTTGGCATCGTGCACGGCGATATCGGCCAGCACCTTGCGATCAAGGGTGATACCGGCCTTGAGCAGACCGTTGATGAAACGGCTGTAGCTCATGCCGTTGGAACGCGAAGCGGCATTGATACGCGCGATCCACAACGAGCGGAAATTGCGCTTCTTCTGCTTGCGGCCGATGTAGGCGTACTGCAGTGCGCGGGTGACCGCCTGTTTGGCGACGCGGAAGACTTTGCGGCGGGCGTTGTAGTAGCCCTTCGCCTGCTTCATGATTTTCTTGTGGCGGCGACGCGCCGTTACACCACGTTTAACTCGTGCCATTGTTCAATCTCCTCACAAATACGGAAGCATGCGGTCCAGACGGCCAGCGTCTTCGGCACGAACGTGGTTCGTCTGCCGGAGATTGCGCTTCCGCTTGGTCGCTTTCTTGGTGAGGATGTGGCTCTTGTTGGCGTGGCCGCACTTGTATTTACCGGAAGCTGTCTTCCGGAAGCGCTTGGCCGCCGCCCGATTGGTCTTGATCTTGGGCATTGGAATCCTTGGGGTCGTTTCGAGTACTGACTGGGGCGGTGGTGTGAGCCACTCTTTCCGTCCTGCCCTGCCGGTGATAGGCCTTTGATTCGGAAACACATTTCCGATTCAGCGGCGGGTCCTAATGGGTAAAACATGCAGCAACCCGGCTGACCGGGCCGGCCATTATGCCCGCGCCCGGTTTCTCTTGCAAATCAGGGGGTTGAAATCAACGTCCGCGCGAGGGCGCGCCTTGCTCCGAGACAAGGTCCGGCGAAGGTTGCGCGCCCACCTGCTGCGTCTGTGCGGCAAGTATGTTCAGCGACTGTCGGCTGGTCTCTGCAAGTGGCATCTGCATGCTGCTTTGCAGTTCGACCTGGGCGTAGCGCTGGGTTTCGGCACGATCACCCTGGACTGCGAACACCCGCTCACCATTGCTACCCAATGTGACCTGGTCGGGGACGACACCGTTGCGATGGGCTTCCAGCGCAAGCGCTCCGGCCACGTTCTGGGTTTCACGCACGCCGACCCCTTGCGCCGCCATCTCGGGCTGCAGCCGGTCGAAGGTGCGCTGGTATTGCTGGTTGAAGGCGTGATCCGGGTGCGACATCAGGCCATTTTTCGGCTCGAGACTATGCCCGTAGGTCTTCTCCTGGGCCGCAATCACCGCATCGATCAGATGCGTCTCGACGCCGTGCTTGATCGATTTCACCGGATTGAGGTTCTGCCAGAAACTCAGGGGATCGGGATCGGACAATTCGATCTTGTGCCCGACGGCATCGGGCATCAGGTGACGGATGATCGGCTTGTTTTCCTGCAGCTCGGTGAGGATGTCGTTCTTGACCGCATAGCGGCGGATCAGGCCATTCTCGGCCTCTGCTTTGACCGCATCGGCATCGAGGCCGATACGGTCGTAGGTCTTGTTGTGCACACCGGCTGCGTTGTAGGTGACCGCCGGGGTATCGGTGGCAACTGCAGCCGCAGCGGCAAGACCGCCACCCAGAGAGTGCCCGGTGATGACCATGTCATCGCCAAACGCGACTTTGGCCTGTTTGGCAAGCGCGATCGCCTGATTGTACTGCGACGTCTCGAACCCCAGCCCCTGACCGAGATTCGTCGCCCAGTCCTTGGCTTCATCGGTGCCGCTGTAGGCAAGAACGTGACGCCCCTGATCGTCGCCGTAAACCACTGCGAGAAAACCACTGGACTCGTTCTTGAGCAGGGTCGGATCGACACCCACGCGACGCAACTCATCTGCACCGAGCGGGCGCCATTGATCGACGCCTTCCTGCTTGCCGTTGTTGTCGTAGTCGTAGACGTCGCGGACCACTTTGGCGAGCGTCAGATCGATCTGCTGTGGGGCCATGCCACGGACTTCGTCGCCAAACGACGGCCTCCCGGGGGGGACGGCCTGTAACGACGGCGCCCCGCTCTGCTGACTGTTGGGATCGATCTGTGCATTCATTCTAGCTACCCCCGATTACCGGAATCATTGGCCGGAGAACGTCCCGACCGTCGAATTACGATGCCCGCCGATGTGTCAACGCGGCGTCAGCGCGCGCTCTCGAGCGGAATGTTGTGCGACGTCAGCCAAGCCTCGACCGCCTCGCGACTGCGCCTGGTTTCGGCGTTGAGCAACGCCGCGCGGGTCATGAACAGATAGCGCTGGAACGTGACACCCTGCGCATTGCGGGCCATCGGATCGGCACCCGCATTGAGCAGATCCAGCGCGCGCGCCGGCTCATTGATCTGACCCGCGACATGCAGCGGCGTGTTGCCCAGGCGATCGGCAAGATCCGGGTCCGCCCCCGCAGCCAGCAGCGCATGGAACTGCGCGTCGCGCTCGCCCATCAGCGCAGAACGCAGCGGGCTGGCTCCGGATTCCGGATTGAGGACATTCGGATTCACGCCGCGTGAAAGCAGTTCGGCAAGGTACGACGCATCGTTGGCCATGGCAGCCATGTGAACGATGGTGTCCCCATCCATACCCGCCTGGGCAGGATCGGCCCCCGCATCAAGCAGGACCTTCATGCCGGCGAGACTGCGATTGAGCAGCGCCCATTGCAGCAACGTGACGTGTTTGTCGCCGCGGGTGGAGAGATCGACGCCTGTCGCAAGACTGCGCGCACGGGCAGCATCGCCGTCCGCGATCGCTTGCGCGAGTTCGGCCACGCGCGGTTCGGCAAACACTTCCCGTGCAGTGACGGCACGGGTCTGGGCAGTTGCTGACATCGGTTTCTCCATTACGCAGGCGGGAATGACCGCACACGCCGCCATGATAAGCGATGCGGTGAAGACGCTGACGCGGGAATGAACGCTGAACATGATACTCCTACGGTGGGAGTGGACCGATCTGGCCCGCTGATGGACGACCGGCCCTGATCCTACACAATCATCCGTGATGGAGCCCGCGCTGCTGGCCAGGCATTTCCAAGGTCGGCGCCTGCTGCCGGGACAGATCCAACGACTCCCGGCTGCTCTGACTCAAAGGTGTCTGCTTGGCCTGCTCCACATCGACCGAAGCGATCCGGCTGGCTGGAGACCCCAGTTCGCCCTGGGTCGCGAACAAGCTCGCACCGTCGCGACTGGCCACGACCTGGTCGATCTGATGCATGCCACTTTTCTGCGCGGCCACGGTGAGCGCACCGGAGATGCGGGCGGCATCCTGACCCGTTTCGCCCCGCTCCTGCACCTTTTCCAGCGCCTGCTGATAAAGACCATGCAAGGGATGGGCTTCCTTCGAAAGACTGGGAACCTGCGCTTCGTGCTGCATCCCCACCATGGCTGAGGCGAAGCCGCCATACATCGGGAAGCGCAACATGCCGGAACCGCCAGAGCCGAACATCGACTGGCGCAACAGCGACGAAGCCTCGACAGCAGGCTGCTTCGGCATTTCGATCTGCCGACCCTGCAACTGATCGACGAGAGGAAGCACTCCAGGCGTCATCAAATGCCTGGCGACCTTGCCGAGCGACTCATCGACGGGGACGATTTCGACGCGATTCCCCAGCGGCACCGGCGTCTTCAGACCCATGAATTCGCGGCCCTGGATGAAGTCGACGGCTTCGCCCTGCGTGATGACGCTGGTGATCCGATCCTTCGCCAATTCGCGGGCTCGCCCAGGATCGACGCCGACCCTGAGCATGGACTCATCGTGCACACCCGCAGGATTGAAGGTCATTGCCGGCCTGTTGAGCACCACACTTGCCAGTTCGGCTTGGCCGCCCCCCTTGGAATGCCCGGTAAGCACCAACTTGTCACCGAAGGCGATATCACATTGTTTCGCCAGCACGACGGTGTCGTTGTGCTGCTGAGACTCGTAACCCAACCCCTGACGGAAATTGGCCATCCAGTCGCGCGCGCTCTGGCCGACGCCACTGAACTTCAACGACTGCTCGCTTCCACGCAGAGCGTTCATCATGTCGATCTCGGGGTCGACACCGGTCGGCCCATCGAAAGGCCGGGTGACGACATCCACCTTGGGCATATCGGTGCCACGGTAGGACAACACGGTGCGGCCATCGCGTTCGTCGCGGAACACTTCTGCATGCATGCCGCTGGGCGTGTGCAACATGGCAGGATCGACACCCTTATCGCGCAAGGCCTTGTCGGTCATCCGGGTGAAACCGTCGATCTGATCCTGACGCTCGCTCCCCCGGTCGTATGCGCCGTCGGCCATTTTTGCCAGTGTTTCCGCCTTGATCGGCTCACTCTGGGGAGGCGGAGGCGGCGGCATCATGTGAGGCTTCAACAAGCCGCGAAAGTATTCCATGGCAGAGCTCCTGAAATGCGGTGTTTGTAAAGTGGCTGGACGCGCGACCGAACGCGCGACCGCAATGACGACGATCAGGCCGAAGCGCTGTCCAGCGGAATGCCGTGCGCAAGCAGCCAAGTCAGCACGGCTTCCCATGCGCGACTGGTGTCCGCGTCAAGCAGATCGGGCCGGGTCATGAACAGATATCGCTGGAAAGTCACGTCCTGCGCATTGCGGCGCACGGGATCGGCGCCCACCTCAAGCAGATCCAACGCACGCTGCGGTTCGTTGATCAAACCAGCAACATGCAGCGGCGTATTGCCCAAGAAGTCAGCGCGGTCCGGATCTGCACCGGCGGCGAGCAGGATGCGGAACTGCTCCTTGCGCTCAGTCATGAGTGCAGAGCGCAGCGGAACCGCTCCCGAGTCGGCATTGGTGGCGTTTGGGTCGGCGCCATGCGCCAGTAGCACAAACAGGAAACGAGGGTCTTCGACCATGCAGGCGAAATGGACGGCGGTATCGCCATCCATGCCCGGCTGCGCGGGATCCGCACCCGCATCGAGCAGGGCCTGCATGCCATCGAGATTCTGGTTCAGCAGGGCCCATTGCAACAGCGTCACGTGCTTGTCGCCCGTGATCGAAAGATCGACGCGCTTGGCCAGATCACGGACCAGGGTGATATCGCCAACGGCAAGCGCCTCGGCCAATGCTGCGGCGGCCTGATCGGAAAAGATTTCGTATGGTGATACTGGATTGTCGATCACGGACATGCGGCCCTCCTTGTGCAAGGGCCGGAGCGCCCTCGGGCGCCTTGATAACACGGCAAGAAATGTCGTGCAAACCGAAACAGACAAAACCCCGCGGCGTTTGAGGCGCCTCGGGGTCTGTCATGCCGTCACCGCAACCGGTGACGCTTGTGATCAAGATGTTCGGCCGAAGGTTATTTCTTCTTCGGCGCGATCATCATCACCATCTGTCGACCTTCAAGGCGCGGACGGGATTCGATCACGATATCTTCGCCAAGATCGGCTTCAATCCGGTTCGCCATTGCACGACCGAGCTCCATATGGCTCATTTCGCGACCGCGGAAACGGATGTTGACCTTGATCTTGTCGCCATCTTCCAGAAACTCACGCATCTTTCGCAGCTTGATGCTGTAGTCGCCTTCGTCGGTGACCGGACGGAATTTGACTTCCTTGATCTCGACGATTTTCTGCTTTTTCTTCGCAGCAGCGGCTTTCTTCTGGGTTTCGAACTTGAACTTGCCGAAATCCATGATCCGGCAGACCGGCGGGTCCGCGTTGGGCTGGATTTCGACGAGGTCGAGACCTTCGTCCTCGGCTTTCGCCAAGGCTTCGTCACGCGACAGAACGCCGACCATCTCACCGTCGCTGCCGATCACGCGTACGCGCGGCACACGGATTTCGCTGTTCTTTCGGTTCTGCTTGTCCTGGGGGGTACTGATATCGCAATCTCCAAGGGGTATCGGACCGCCCGGCAAAGCGCCGGACGGCATTCACATCATACTGCGGCAGGTTCGTCGGCGACGCGCGCGACGAAATCGGAGACGGACATGGAACCCAAGTCCTCCCCGACCCGCGTGCGCACAGCAACCAGGCCGTTTTCCTTCTCGCGGTCTCCGACCACCAGCAGGTACGGCACCCGCTGCAGCGTGTGCTCGCGAATCTTATAGCCGATTTTCTCGTTCCGCAAATCGGCCGTAACCCGGAGGCCTTGATTCATAAGGGTTTTCCGAATTTCGTCAACATAATCGGCCTGCGCATCGGTGATATTCATCACTACAGCCTGGATCGGGGCCAGCCAGGCGGGGAATTGACCGGCGTGGTGCTCGATCAGAATGCCGATGAAACGCTCCATCGAACCGACGATGGCGCGGTGCAACATGACCGGGTGGCGGCGCTGGCTGTGCTCGTCCACGTACTCGGCGCCAAGGCGGCCGGGCATCATGAAATCGACCTGCATTGTGCCCAGCTGCCACGTGCGGCCGATGGCGTCCTTGAGGTGGTATTCGATCTTCGGGCCATAGAAAGCGCCTTCGCCGGGCAATTCCTCCCACTCCACGCCTGCCGTGCGCAGGGCCGAACGCAGGGCGTCCTCGGCCTTGTCCCAAGTGGCGTCGTCACCGAGGCGGGATTCCGGGCGCAGCGCGATCTTGATCTGGATGTCGGTGAAGCCGAAGTGGCTGTACACCGCCAAGGCCTGCTGGTGGAACGCGCGGACTTCGTCCTCGATCTGGTTCTCGGTGCAGAAGACGTGCCCATCGTCCTGGGTGAAGCCGCGCACGCGCAGGATGCCGTGCAGCGCGCCCGAGGGCTCGTTGCGATGGCAGGCGCCGAATTCACCGTAGCGGATCGGCAGATCGCGGTAGCTGTGCAGGCCCTGATTGAACACCTGCACATGACCCGGGCAGTTCATCGGCTTCAGCGCATAGGTGCGCTTCTCCGATTCGGTGAAGAACATGTTGTCCTTGTAATTGTCCCAATGGCCGGATTTCTGCCACAGGGTCACGTCGAGGATCTGCGGGCAGCGCACCTCGTGATAACCGCTGTCCTTGTAGACCTGGCGCATGTACTGCTCGACCACCTGCCAGATCGCCCAGCCCTTCGGATGCCAGAAGATCAGGCCCGGGCCTTCTTCCTGCAGATGGAACAGGTCCTGCTGCTTGGCGATCTTGCGATGGTCGCGCTTCTCGGCTTCTTCGATCTGATGCAGATAGGCTTTCAGGTCTTTGTCATTGAGCCACGCCGTGCCATAGATGCGGCTGAGCATCTGGTTGTTGGAATCGCCGCGCCAGTAGGCACCCGCAACTTTCATCAGTTTGAAGGCACGCAGTTTCTCGGTGCCCGGCACGTGCGGGCCGCGGCAGAGGTCGATGAAATCGCCCTGCGAATACAGCGAGAGATCCTGATCGGCGGGAATGCTTTCGATGATTTCGGCTTTGTAGGCTTCGCCCATGCCCTTGAAGAAGGCCACAGCCTCGTCGCGCGACTTTACGCTGCGCGAGACCGGCAGCGCTTCCTTGACGATCTTCTGCATCTCGGCTTCGATCGCCGGCAGATCTTCCGGCGTGAACGGGCGTTCGTAGGCGAAGTCGTAGTAGAAGCCGTTGTCGATCACCGGGCCGATGGTCACCTGCGCGCCGGGAAACAGACGCTGCACCGCCTGCGCAAGCAGATGCGCGGTGGAGTGACGCAGCACCTCAAGCGCGTCGGGGTGTTTGTCGGTGACGATTTCGAGTGCGGCGTCGCGCTCGATGCGGTAGCTGGTATCGACGAGCTGGCCATCGACCTTGCCGGCCAACGCGGCCTTGGCCAGACCGGCGCCGATGGAGGCGGCCACATCACCGACCGTGGGGGAAGATTCGAATTCGCGGCGGCTGCCGTCGGGGAGCGTGATTGCGATCATGGGGATTTCATCGATATGGGTCAGTGTCGGCATCGCCCCTCACCCGCCCTTCGGGCATCCTCTCCCCGCTTGCGGGGAGAGGGAGGAGCGAGCATTGCGGGCGAGCGTGAGGGGCAAAAAAGAACAATAAAAAAGCGCCCAAGGCGCTTCGCGTGGTCGCGGGCCTCGGGCGTCGTGTTCAGTGGGTGCTGGTAGTGCTCATGTCGCACACTCGGCACCGGTTTCCCGGGGCCACCTTGTTCAGTGACTGATCGCGCAAAGTTAGGCGCCGCAAGGCCGAAAGTCAACGAATCCAAGGCTTTCCAGCGGTATAGGCGATATTCGGGCACATTCCCCGCCCCTGCCCTGCTGCCAAGCGCTGACGGCAGGTTCTACACTCGACCATCCACGACGAGAACCACCGATGGCGCAGAGCATCCACGATTTCCACGACGATCCGCGCAATGCCGACATCAGGATCTGGATCAATGGCGCGCTGAAGCCGCGCGCGGAAGCGACCGTCTCGGTTTTCGACAGCGGGTTCGTGCTCGGCGACGGGGTCTGGGAGGGCCTGCGCATTTTCGGCGGCCACCCGGTCTTCCTCGACGAACACCTCGACCGGCTGTTCGAAGGCGCCAAAGCGCTTGCACTCGATATCGGTCTGGACCGTGCGCAGCTGACGCGCGCGATCTACGACACGCTCGCCGCGAATGCGATGCACGAGGGTGCTCATCTGCGATTGATGGTGTCGCGCGGCGTGAAGCGCACGCCGTATCAGGACCCGCGCGTGACTGTCGGACCGGCGACGGTGGTGATCATTCCGGAATTCAAGGTCGCCAAGCCCGAAACGCTCGCTGCGGGCCTGCGCTTGTTCACCGTACACGTGCGTCGTGGTTATCCCGACGTGCAGGATCCGAAACTCAACAGTCACAGCAAGCTCAACTGCATCACCGCGTGCATTCAGGCGATCGAGGCCGGCGCCGACGAAGCGCTGATGCTCGACCCGCATGGCTTCGTGGCGACCTGCAATTCCACGCATTTCTTCATCGTACGCAAAGGCGAAGTGTGGACATCGACCGGCGATTACTGCCTCGGCGGCATTACCCGGGCCAACGTGCTGCGCGCTTGCCGCGAAGCCGGCATTCCCTGTTTCGAGAAGAACTTCACGCTGGCCCAGGTGTATTCGGCCGATGAGGCCTTCACCACCGGCACCTTCGCCGGGCTGGCACCGGTGCGCAGCGTCGATGGCAGAACGATCGGTCATCACGACAACAGAGACGGCGACGCCCTGCCCGGGCCAATGGTGACGCGGCTGCAGGTGCTGTATCGCGATCTGATCGCACGTGATGTGGCGTTCCGCGCGGGAGTGCGACTCGCATGAGCGCGCAGGTGACGCGCGCGTCGACAGACACGCCGCTGCGCATCGCGATGTGGAGCGGGCCGCGCAATATCTCGACGGCGATGATGCGCGCCTGGGAAAACCGCGACGATTGCGTGGTCAGCGACGAGCCGCTGTATGCGGCATATCTCGCGGCCACCGGACTGGATCATCCCGGACGCGACGAAGTGATCGCCGCCGGCGAGACCGACTGGCGACGGGTGACCAATGCCCTGCTCGGCGCGGTGCCGGGCGACAAACCACTCTGGTACCAGAAGCACATGACCCATCACCTGCTGCCGGGCATGGAGATCGACTGGGTGCTGGACCTGTGCAACGTGATGTTGATCCGCGACCCCGCCGAGGTTGTGTCGTCATATCTCAAGTCGCGCGCCACGGTGGCGCCGGACGATATTGGCCTGCCGCAACAAGGATTGCTGTTCGATCTGCTGTGCGACCGGACCGGCGAAACGCCGGTGGTGATCGACGCCGACGATTTCCTGCGCGCTCCTGAGGCGCATCTGCGTGCATTGTGTGTGCGGCTGGGAATCGCATTCACGCCGCGCATGCTGACGTGGCCTGCCGGCCCGCGCGACAGCGATGGCGTGTGGGCGCCTTACTGGTACGAGGCAGTGCAACGGTCGACCGGTTTCGAGACATGGCGACCGCGCGACGTCACGTTGTCGGGAGACGCACTGAAGGTTGCCGAGTGCTGCCGTCCCATCTACGAGCGGCTTCGGGCACATCGAATGACCGTGCAATAGTCGCGCGCAGCGACTCGCAATACCGACTCACCGCATCAGCCCGCAACAACGCTGGCGTGCCGCGTTATTTCCAACCCATCGGCGGCAACACCACCGCACTGGCGACATGGCCATCGGCGACGCGATAACGGCCGGCGATTCGTGCGAACCCCGGCAATGCCGCAGCCGGCACCAGCACTTCAGCCTCGAAAGCCCCCTCGCCCGCCAGCTCATCCATGCCGGTCCATGTCAGCTCCACTTCCTGGAAATCGAGGAAATGCCGCTGCCGCGGGTAGATCGCCTTGTACACCGCTTCCTTGATCGAGAAGACCAGAATGCCGCCCAACGGCCGCAACGAAGACGGAAGCAGCGACAGCTGTTCCTGCTCGCGTGGGCGCAGGATCGTATTGCTCAGTTCGTCGGGCAGCGGCTGGGCCGGTTCGACATCGATGCCGATACCGCCCACATTCGCGACAGGCGCCACGGCGACTGCGCAGAGACTGTTGCAGTGGGTGATGCAGCCGAACATCCCGTCGGGCCAGACCGGCACGCGATCGGCATCCGCCAGCAACGCACCTGCCGGCATGCCCGCATCGCGCAACAAGGCCCTGGCCAACTGGCGGCCCGCCGCGAACTCATGCCGGCGCTTGGAGACAGCACGTTCGATCAGGGCACGTTCGGCCGGATGCAATGCCAGAGGATCCGAGCGCTCCGGCGGCATTTCGGCCAGCAGCACCGATGACGACAGCAATGGGCGAAACAACGACGCCGTCATGGAGAAAAACTCTCCGAGTGGTTCCCGGACAAAAAAACAGGGGCCATCCCGGCCCTGTTCTCCGGGAAAGAGTTCTCCCGGACAGAATTCTCCCGGACATACACGGCCTCAGCCATGCAACGCCCACCAGACACCGCCGCTGATCGCCACGACCAGACACACTGCGGCCGCGCCGAGGATGCGGTCCTGTTTGCGTGCGCGGTTCAGGGCATCGGCATACGGCATGGTGGTGTGCGAGACCATGGTGTAGATCGGCAGCCAGGCCTTCGGCATCAGTTGGTTCAACAGCACGTCCAGACGTTTCCGCGCCAGGAACAGCGGCGAACTGACCTTCTGTCGAAGCTCGATGAAATTGGCTTTCGACAATTCCATCAGCACATCGGTATGCGGACGCCGCGATTGTTCGTAGCTGGCGAACGCGTGCGCGCGATCCCCGCCATGCGCCTTGAGCGCGCTGAGCAGCGCCGAGCAGTCCTCGAATGCGGAATTCATGCCTTGGCCGTAGAACGGATAGACCGCGTGCGCTGAATCGCCCACCAGCACCATCCAGTCCTCGAAACGCCACGGCGCGGTCTTGGTGGTCAGCAGCGCACCGGTCGGCCGACTGACCCACTGTTCCACCAGCGCGGGCAGCATCGGTAACAGGTCGGGGAAATACTTCTGGAACAACGCACGGATGCCGTCAGGCGTGGTCGCGGTTTCGAAACTGTCCGGGCCCTCATGCGGAAGGAACAGGGTCAGCGTATGCGAGCCATCGCGGTTCGGATGCGAGACGAACAGGCAATGCGCGCGCGGCCACACATGCAGTGCGGTCAGATCGATCACCGACTGCCCGTCCGGACCGGCGGCGAGCGTCAGTTCCTTGTAGCCCCATTCCAGATATTCGCGATGGAAATCCGCACGCAGACCGCGCTGCATTTCCGGGCGACAGCGCGAAAACGCACCGTCGGCGCAGATCACCCAGTCGGCGGCGATCCGTCGGGGCACGCCCTCGGACTCGATCTCCAGTTCGCGTCGCGCTTTGTCTGCGGACACGAACCGGTGTTCGAAATGCAGATTCACACCGGGCTGGCGTTCGGCACGATCCAGCAGCAACCGGATCAGCTCGCTGCGGTCGATCGAATACAGCACCTCACCTCGATTTTTGCCGTATGGCTGGAATCGCGTACCACCATCTGGCGCGTGGATGATCCGGCCGCGCATCACCACCGTCAGCGGCATCACCATATCGATCAAGCCGACATCAGTCAGCGCCTGGATGCCGCGCTTGGACAACCCGAGATTGATCGAACGCCCGCTCTCGGCGCCGGCCACGCGTGGATCACCGCGACGTTCGTAGACATCGACTTCATAGCCGCGCTCGGACAAGGCGAGCGCCAGCAGCGAGCCAGCCAGCCCGCCTCCGATGATCGCGACAGACTGTCTGTCTGCGGAAGCCTCCGTCATCAGCCAGCCCCATTGCGCACGGCACGCAGTTGGATCTCGGCATCCACCAGCGCGTCCAGCGCCTGATCGAAAAAGTTGCGGCGGAGACTCGTGCCGAGCTGGCGGAGGTATGAACGCAGATAGGAGATGCGCACTTCCGGCTTGTCATTCTCGCGCTTGAGGAACGGCAGATCGGATTCGACCATATGCCGGATCACCAGCATCGGAATCGGGCTACGCAATGGCCTGAATGCCTCGTTGCGCAGGCCAGGCGTCTCGTTGTCGGAATGGAACTCGCCGAGCATGAGGCCGATATCGACGAAGCCCGGTTTCAGTTTCGCCTGCATCGTATCGATCCATGGCGCATCGCCAGCTGTCATTCCCGAGAATACGACCATGAAGACCTTGTTGATGGCGAGCGGCCCGTTGCGCGGCTCCGTTTCCATGAACACCTGGCGGCACTTCTGCATGACGGCTTCGATCGCGAGCGGATCCGGCGTGGATTCCTTCACCTCGACCATCCAGATGGTGTCGAGTTCAAGCGCCATCGGCGTGAACGGACAGACCGGCCCAGCACGACCAAGATCGGGATGCGGCCGCGCAAGGAACTTGCGGACCCATGCCACGGTGGCTTCCAGCGACGCATCCTGATTGTTCTCCGCATCGATTTCAGATGCGCGCCGCAAGGACAACGTCGGCTCGGCAGGACCAGAGGAGAGCTCCGTGCCTAACGCATGCGGGCAGCTTGCCGTAGTTGGATTGTTAGCATTCATTAGCGTTCTTCCCATGGATAATCCGCACGATGCGGACGTTGCGCGAGTTCAATACGACTGCCGCCGAACGGACGATGATGTCCGCGCGCCCTGCATGCCGCGTCCCGCGTGCCTCCGGATCCCTCTCCCCATTGCCCGGTTCCTCGGCCCGAGCCACCGATGTTGCCGACGACGTTCCCCTGCACGAAGAAACGGCGCATGTCACTCATGCCGCATCCGCCAACCGGGCGATGCCCGGGACGGCCGGATTCTAGTTGGTGTCGCTTTGAATCCCTGCGCGGAGAGCATCGCTGGGGGCATCCATCCCTGCCGCCCACCTGCTCCCAGATCCGCTGCCGGTTATCCGTTTCACCATGAATCCTGTGGTCCTTTGTCCTGCTGCTTTACCTGTCGTCCTGTGTCCTGTGCCCGAATGGTCGAATCGACTCAAATTGCGACCATCGGCAAAGGCGCATCCGGAATGTCCTGTTCAACCCGACGTATGCAACGTATTGCGTACCCGGCAGCAGCCACCAAGGCTACGGCCAGCCCCAAGACCAGAAACATCAAAGCCAGACCCCGTCCTGGCCCGATGCCGATGATCTTCCCCATGCTGTCCGCAAGCGCACCGCCCGGCATCATCGCCGGTTCAAACACATACTCTGCCAGCGGTCCGGCCAGCAGATAACCCAGTGGCAACGCCGATTCGGATGTCATACGCAGTATCGCCATGCAGCGTCCCAGCAGCTGCGACGGCACTTTGCTTTGCCAGAGCGCGTAACTGGCCGACTGCGCCGGTGGAATCGACAGGAACATGATGAAACCCGCCACGATCAGCAAGGTCAGCGACGGCACCAGACTGTGCGCCGCGATCGCCAGACCGCTGATCAGGCTGAAGCCCAGCAGCCCATTGATCTTGTGCTTCGGGCCACCCCAGGCGGTAATCATCAAACCGCCCACCAGCAGGCCGCTGCAGGCCAACGACATCTGCAAGCCGAGCAGACTCTTGTCATTGTGCGCGACGCTCAGCACCAGCGGGGTGATGGCAATGCTTGCAATGGCGAACAGAAAGCTGCTGATGGCGCTGATGGACAGCAAACCCAGCAGGCCCGGACGCTCGGCCACATAGCGCCAGCCCTCATGCGCCTCTTGCAGGAGGCTGGTGGGGTCATCGCTCTGCTCGCGCACAGGGCGCGGGATGCTCGCGAGCGCGATGCAGACGGCACCCACGACGAAACTCAGCGCATCCACCGCCAGCACGGCCGTGACTCCCATGAACTGCATCAGCACACCGGCCAGCGCCGGCCCGCCGACCAGAGAAAACCCCTGCCCGGTCTGGATCATTCCATTCAAGCGCACCAGTTGGTCGCGGTTGGCCAACAGCGGCACACTGGCCGCGTAGGCAGGCTGGAGGAATGCGTTGGTCACCGCAGACAGGCCGACACCCGCGTAGATCATCCACATCCCGAGGTGGCCCGTCGCAACCAGCAGCGCCATGACGGCAATCACGCCCGCCGACACGCATTCACAGACGATCATGATCCGCCTGCGGTCCCAGCGGTCGACCAATGCACCGGCAAACGGCGACACGATCAATGCCGGCACGGACATCGCCACGAAGACCATCGCGAATTGCGTGGTGGAACCGGTGGTGTCGTAGACCCAGACGCCGAGCGCGAAGCTGGTCAGACGCGAGCCGACGCCCGAAATCAGCTGGCCGAACCAGATCAACAGGAAATCGCGCAGGCCAGCGCTGCGTACGGCCGGAGCATTCATCGCGCAGTTCCCCCCGTTGCCGGCAGCGCGCCGACCTCGTGCAGAAACGCCAGATAACGGCCGAACAACGCCCGATCCGCTGGAGGACATGCGCCGGCCAGCGCCTCGACTGCAGCCTCCGTTGCGGTGCAGTCGAAATCGGGCATCTGGACGTCGTCACCAAGTGCTTCCGGGAACAGGCCCGCGAACGGACGCAGCGGGTTGTCGCTGCCTTCCACCGCCGCCTGCATCAGTGCCTGCCGCCACTCGCCATAAGGCACGTGTGCGATGGGCCATCCCGCCTCATCGATCGTTGCCACCGCATCAGTGACCGGCAAAGTACGCGCATTGAAGTAGTGATAATTGCCGTTGGCATCCCCCGCACCCAGCAATACGGCCACGACGGCGCGGGCGACATAATCGACCGGCGTCATGTCGAAGAAGTCGCCGTGGATATCCGGCGCCATTCCGAGTTGGACACAACCGCGGATCCACGCGTAGAAATAATCGTTGATATTGCCGATGCCATGCTCGCGATCGCCGGTGATGCGTGCAGGACGATGAATCGCCACCGGCACACCACGTTCGCGTGCGATCAGGCCGAGTTTCTCCGCCGCCCATTTGCTCTGGTTGTAGCCGCCCTGCTGCCCCTCTGCATCCGGCGGCTCACTGCCCTCGAACACCTGCTGGCCGAGGTGTTTGGCCGTGACGTACACCCCCAGCGTGGACACCAGCTGCACCGGCTTGAGGTGGCCGGTGGTCGCGAGGCGCAAGACTTCGCGGGTGCCGCCGACGTTGGCCGCTTCGAGATGATCGTAAGGCGCGATGAAATTCACCTGCCCGCCGTTGTGCACGATGGCATCGACGCGGTGCGCCAAGGCATCGAAGGCATCCTCGCTCAGCCCGAGCCGAGGGCTACCCAGATCACCGAGCACCGGCACTAGGCGATGCTCATCACCGTCACGCCAGAGACGGTAGGTGTCGAGATTGCGGCGGATGCGTTGAAGCCCTTCCTCGATGGTATCGGCGCGCACCAGACACACGACTTCCGCGCGGCTGAGATCGATCAGATCGCGCAAGACGTAGGCCCCCAGGAATCCGGTGGCGCCTGTCAACAGCACCGACTTCGGCGACTCGCGCGGCATGATCGGCGGTGCCACGCGGGCAGCGTCAACGGAGGGCGGCAGCGTCGCACGGGCGTGCAGGTCGAGCACATCGCCTTCGTCGCCACGGCGGATGCGGTCGATGGTCTCGGACAATCCGATGATTGTCGGCGTGGCGAAGATTGCCGACAGCGGCAGCTCCACGCCCAGTGCGGCATGCAGCTTGAATGCGAGGGGCAGCGTCGACAGCGAATCGCCGCCGACCGCGAAGAAATCGTCGTCTGTGCTGAGCTCTTCGCGTCCGAGCACATCGCGCCACACGGCCAGCATCTTCGTTTCGGTCACG
>JBGSID010000133.1:0-38524 GCA_041751895.1 Lysobacteraceae bacterium
GTTGCGCCGACCGACCCAGGACTCTGCCGCCGCCGTGCGGCTGGGCGTGGGCAAGATCATCGCCCGCGTCCGCGCCGATGGCGATGCTGCGCTGCGCAAATTCTCAAGACTGCTCGATCGCGCCTCGCTCGATGTTTTTGCTGTCTCTGCGGAGGAATTCGACGCAGCCGAAGCCATGCTCGATCCCGAACTCAAGGCTGCGATCATCGATGCTGCAGGACGGATCGATGCCTTCCATCGCGACAGCGGCTCGCGTGAATACACCGTCGAAACTGCGCCTGGCGTCCAGTGTCGCCGCATCGTGCGTCCGATTGCCCGCGTAGGTCTATACATCCCCGCGGGCAGCGCGCCGTTGCCTTCGACGATGTTGATGCTCGGCGTGCCGGCGCGCATCGCCGGTTGCGAGGAAGTCGTGGTGTGCACGCCGCCGCGCGTGGATGGCACGGCCGATCCTGCGGTGCTGTTCGCCGCCCGCCAGTGCGGTGTCCGCCAGGTATTCAAGCTCGGTGGCGCGCATGCCATCGCAGCCATGGCGATCGGCACCGAAAGCGTGCCCGCCTGCGACAAATTGTTCGGGCCCGGGAATGCATGGGTGACCGAAGCCAAGCGTCAGGTGTCCACGATCGAAGGTGGTCCGGCGATCGACATGCCGGCGGGGCCTTCGGAGTTGTTGGTGATCGCCGATGGTGGCGCCAATCCCGCGTTCGTCGCGGCGGATCTGTTGTCCC
Organism: Lysobacteraceae bacterium; assembly: GCA_041751895.1. Classification (GTDB taxonomy): domain Bacteria; phylum Pseudomonadota; class Gammaproteobacteria; order Xanthomonadales; family Xanthomonadaceae; genus Lysobacter_I. The sequence continues at coordinate 729 of JBGSID010000133.1, forward strand.
AGGCCGAACATGGCCCGGATTCTCAGGTGATCCTGCTCAGCGATTCCGATGTGCTGATCGCGCATGTTGCGCGTGCGATGGTGAGCCAGCTCGCGCCATTGCCGCGCGCAGCGATCGCGCGCGAGGCGCTGTCGCAGTCGCGGTTGATCCGTGTCGGCTCGATCGCAGATGCCTTCGTGATCAGCAACCGTTATGCGCCGGAACATCTGATCCTCGCCCTGCGCGAACCCGAGAGCTGGCTGGATCGCGTCCGTGTCGCAGGTTCTGTGTTCCTCGGCGATTATGCTGCCGAAGCGCTCGGCGACTACTGCAGCGGCACCAATCATGTATTGCCGACCGGTGGCGCCGCACGTGCGTGGAGCGGTTTGTCGGTCACCAGTTTCCAGACCTCGATCAGCGTGCAAAGTGTCACCGGCGAAGGTCTGCAGAAGATCGGCCCGAGTGCGATCCGCATCGCCGCCGCAGAAGGCCTGCAGGCGCACGCGAACGCCGTGTCGATCCGCATGGCGGCCCTGCAGGCGGAGTCCTCCAGATGAATGCGCCGCTTGCGACGAGTGCGGAATCGCGCCCGAAGACGAGCGTGCTCGATCTGGTCCGTGAGGACCTGCGCGCATTCGCTGGTTACAAATCCGCGCGCAGCCATGCGGTCGACGGCAGCGTCTGGCTCAATGCCAACGAATCGCCCTGGGCGAATGCCGCAGATGCCGAATGTGCGTTGCGGCGTTACCCGCAGCCGCAGCCTGAAGCGCTGCGCGCGAGACTGGCGGAACTCTATGGCGTGAAGGCCGAGCAATTGCTGATCGGTCGCGGCAGCGATGAGGCCATCGATCTGCTGGTGCGCGCCCTGTGTCGTGCCGAATACGATCCGGTGGTGATCGCGCCTCCGGTGTTCGGCATGTATGCGGTCTGCGCGCGGCTGCAGGGAGCGCCGCTGGTGGAGGCGCCGATGATCGAGCGTCCTGATGGCTGGATGACCGATCTGGCGGCGATGCGTGACCTCGCGATCGCGCGCCGTGCGAAATTGGTCTTCGTGTGCTCGCCCGGCAATCCGACAGGGGAATTGATTTCGCTCGCCGCGATCCGTGCGCTGGCGCAGTCGCTCATCGGCCGCGCCATGGTGGTGGTCGACGAGGCGTACATCGAATTTGCCGATGCGCCTTCCGCAGCCTCGCTGATCGAGGAATATCCGAATATCGCCGTGCTGCGGACGCTGTCGAAACTGCATGCATTGGCCGGCGCGCGTATCGGCTGCCTGCTGGCGGATGCATCGTTGATCGAGGTCCTGCGTCGCTGTCAGGCACCTTATCCGGTGCCGCAGCCATGCGCCGAAATCGCCTTGCGCGCACTCGAATCATCCGCGCTTGCGCAGGCGGACGCGCGTGTCGCGATGCTCCGTTCGGAGCGCGCAAGGATGTACGCATCGCTGTCGGAGTTTCAGGGCGTACGCCGTGTCTATCCGAGTGCCGGGAATTTCCTGCTGGTGCGGTTCGACGATGCTGAAACCGTGTATCAACGCCTGCTCGCCGCCGGTGTCGTCGTGCGCGACATGCGCGCGACACAAGGACTTGGCGATGCGCTGCGCATCACGATCGGCATGGCTGAGGAGAACGACGCCGTGCTTGCAGCATTGCGTCACGAAGCGGTGACGGCGGAGAAGACGGCATGAGTGTGTCGAAGCCGATCCTGTTCGTCGATCGCGACGGGACGTTGATCCGCGAGCCGGCTGATTTCCAGATCGATGCCTATGCCAAGCTCGCATTCGTCGATGGCGTGGTCCCGGCGATGCTGCGTCTGCGCGATGCCGGCTACGATTTCGTGATGGTGACCAATCAGGACGGGCTCGGCACCGAAGCATTCCCGCAGGAGAATTTCGACGGCCCGCATGCGTTGATGCTGCAGATCTTCGAAAGCCAGGGCATCCGTTTTCGCGACATCCTGATCGACCGCAGCTTCCCGCATGAGAACGCACCAACGCGGAAGCCCGCGCTCGGATTGATGCAGCCGCTACTGCGTGACCGGAACATCGACTGGGCGCGTTCGGCGATGGTGGGCGATCGTGAGACCGACATCGAGTTCGCAGTCAATCTCGGGATTCGTGGCTTCAAGCTGAAGTCGCCGCAGTTCGGCGATGGCGTGGACTGGACGGAGATCGCCCATGCGCTTGCCGATGCGCCGCGCATCGCCCGCGTCGAACGGAAAACCAGAGAAACCAGGATCGAAGTCGACGTCGATCTCGACCGCGAGGCCGATCCGGATGTGAAAACCGGTCTCGGGTTCTACGATCACATGCTGGAACAACTCGGCAAGCACGGCGGTTTTGCACTGACGTTGCGTTGCGACGGTGATCTGCACATCGACGAGCATCACACCGTCGAAGACAGCGCGCTCGCGCTCGGCCAGGCATTGCGTCAGGCACTGGGCGACAAGCGCGGCATCGCGCGCTACGGTTTCACCCTGCCGATGGACGAAGCGCAGGCGTCCGCCACACTCGACTGGTCGGGGCGACCGTATTTCGTGTTCGACGGCGAATTCAAGCGCGACAAAGTCGGCGAACTGTCGACCGAACTGGTGCCGCACATCTTCCGTTCGCTGTGTGAAACCGCAGGTCTGAACCTGCATCTCTCCGTGCGCGGCGACAACGATCACCACAAGATCGAAGCCTGCTTCAAGGCGGTCGCACGTGCGCTGCGGATGTCGTTCAAGCGTGAAGGCGACACATTGCCAAGTACCAAGGGTGCGCTGTGACGGCAGTCGTTTCCAATACGGGAGATCTGGCGTTGATCGACGCAGGCGGCGCCAATCTGGGCTCGGTGCGCTATGCGCTCGACCGCATCGGTGCCCGTCCACGGCTGGTGCGCGATGCCGATGAACTCGGCGACCCCGAACGCATCATCCTGCCGGGCGTTGGTGCCGCAGCGCCGTCGATGGCATTGCTGCGCGCGCGTGGTCTGGATATCGCACTCCGCGCGAGTGAAGTGCCCTTGCTCGGTGTCTGCGTCGGCATGCAACTGCTGTTCGCGTCGTCGGAAGAGGGCGATGTCGAATGTCTTGGGCTGTTGCCCGGGCGTGTGCGCAAGCTTGCCGGCGCTCCCGGCCTGCGCGTGCCGCACATGGGTTGGAATCGGCTGCGCAAGGTCGTCGATGCGAAGGGTGCCGCATCACCGCTGCTCGATGGCATCGACGATGGCGCGCATGCCTATTTCGTCCACAGTTACGCGGTGCTGGTCGACGAAGACTCCGCTCCATGCGTGCTTGCCGAAACCGATCATGGCCAGTGTTTCGCGGCGGTCGTCGGTCGTGGCAGGCGTTTCGGCGTGCAATGCCATCCCGAGCGATCGTCCGCAGCCGGTCTGCGTCTGCTCGACAACTTTCTGAAGCTGCCCGCATGAGTGCCGTCATTCCGTTCGTTGCCTATCCCGCCATCGATGTCCGCGAAGGTCGCGTCGTCCGTTTGCAGCAGGGTGACTATGCCCGTGAAACGCGCTATGCCGATGATCCGTTCGACGTCGCGATGCGCTATGCCGATGCCGGCGCGCGCTGGCTGCATCTGGTCGATCTGGATGCCGCGCGTGAAGGCGGCTACACGCTCGGTCCGCTGCTGAATAAAATCGCCGAGGACGGTCGACTGCAGGTGCAGACCGGTGGCGGTGTACGTGATGAGGCGGCCGTTGCGGCCATGCTTGAACAAGGCGCGTCGCGCGTCGTGATCGGTTCGCTGGCCGTGCGCGAGCCGGAATTGGTGGGCCTCTGGTTGCAGCGCTACGGCGCCGAACGCATCACCATCGCGCTCGATACGCGACAGGACGATGTCGGTGTCTGGCAATTGCCGATCCATGGTTGGACGGAAAACGCCGCGCTCGCTCTCGATGCATGTCTGCGCCGTTATCGCGATGCCGGTGCGCGGCATCTGCTGTGCACCGATATCGCCCGTGATGGGATGATGCGTGGCCCCAATATCGATCTGTATCGAATGATCGTCGCACGTGATGAAGGTTTTGCACTGCAGGCGAGCGGCGGCGTGCGCGATGTTGCCGATATCACTGCCGCGCGCGATGCCGGCTGCGCTGGTGCGGTGCTGGGACGTTCGCTGCTGGAAGGTCGTATGACCATCGAGGACGCGCTGGCATGTTGAGCGTCCGCATCGTGCCCTGTCTCGACGTCCGTGACGGACGTGTCGTCAAAGGCGTGCGTTTCCGCGATCATGTCGATATGGGCGATATCGTCGAACTCGCTTGCCGCTATCGCGATCAGGGCGCCGACGAACTCGTGTTCTACGATATCGGTGCCAGCCCGGACGGTCGCGCGGTCGATGTCGATTGGGTCGGGCGGGTTGCATCGATCATCGACATTCCGTTCTGCGTTGCTGGCGGCATCCGTAATGTCGAGACCGCGCAGCGAGTGCTGTTCGCGGGTGCCGATAAAGTGTCGATCAACACGCCTGCGCTGGAGCGGCCGGCGTTGATTACCGAGATTGCCGAAGCCTATGGCAGCCAGTGCGTCGTCGTTGGCATCGATTCGATGCGAGATGCCGACGGGGTCTGGCGCGTGCGCAGCCACACCGGCGATCCGAACAAGACCAAAGCGTTGGGCAAGGCCACGCTCGCCTGGGTGCGCGAAGCGCAGGCGCTGGGTGCAGGCGAAATCGTACTCAACTGCATGGACAGCGATGGCGTGCGTAAGGGATACGACCTCGAACAACTCAAGGCGGTGCGCGCGATCTGCCATGTGCCGCTGGTCGCTTCCGGGGGCGCGGGTGAGGTCTCGCATTTCGTCGATGCGTTCCGTGAAGCCGACGTCGATGCCGCGCTCGCCGCCAGCGTGTTCCACTCCGGCGCGATTGCGATTCCGGATCTCAAGCGCGAACTTCGCGCACAATGCATCGAGGTGAGGTTGTGAGCGATACCACGACATACCCTGCGAATGCAGTCGATACGGACGCACTCGCCTGGGACAAACAGGGCGGTCTGCTTCCGGCCATCGTGCAGGACGCCGACAGCCGCCGGGTGTTGATGCTCGGCTACATGTCGCGAGAAGCGCTGGCGAAAACGCTCGAACTGCAGCAAGTCACTTTCTTCAGCCGCAGTAAGCAGCGGCTGTGGACGAAGGGCGAAAGCAGCGGTCATGTGTTGACGCTGGTGAGCCTGGAGGTCGACTGCGACAACGACACTTTGCTCGTGCAGGCGCGCCCGCAGGGCCCGACTTGTCATCTCGGTACGGCAAGTTGTTTCCCGTCGGCGCCAGGTGATGTGCTGGGCGATCTGGATGCGTTGATCCGTCGACGCGAAGCCGATCGACCAGAAGGCAGCTACACGACGAAACTGTTCGAGAGCGGCATCAAGCGCATCGCGCAGAAGGTTGGCGAGGAAGGACTGGAAACTGCCCTGGCGGCAGTGGTCGAAAGCGACGATGACTTGCTGGGCGAGGCGTCCGATCTTCTCTATCACCTCATCGTGCTGCTGCGCGCGCGTGGATTGAATCTCGATGACGTCAAGCAGGTGCTGGCAAAACGTCGCGGGTGATCATCGTGTGTGCCAGGGCACACGCGATGCCTATGCTGCAGTGATCGACGTCCGCACGCAGTCCCGGCCATTCGCTTTCGCGAGATACAGCGCCTGATCGGCGATGGTCAGCGCAGCATCGGAATCCACATCGGCCTCTGCTTCGACCGTGTGCACACCGATGCTCGCCGACACACGGAGGCGATGCTCGCCACTGACGCAGAGCTCTTCGACCAGCTTCTGGCGCAGGTTTTCGGCGATGCCCACCGCGTCGCGCAGATCGTGCCCCGGCAATACCACCACGAACTCCTCGCCACCGAAGCGTGCCAGCAACGATGATTCGTGCGTGCGCAATGCCTGTCCGATCCGATGTGCCGCCCAGCGCAGGCAATCGTCGCCGACCAGATGACCGTAGCGGTCGTTGATCGACTTGAAGTGATCGAGATCGATCATCAGCAGCGACAGTGGTTTGCGGGTGCTGCGCGTATCGGTCAGCAGTTGCTTGAAGGTTTCATGGAAGTGGCTGCGGTTGTACAGCCCCGTGAGTCCGTCACGGCGGCTGAAATCGCGCAGGCGGCGGTGTGCATCTTCCAGTTGCATCAACGTGCTGCGCACTTCCTGGGTGCGTTGTGCGACTTTCCGTTCGAGTTGCAGGTTGGCTTCGGCGGCGATGCGTTCGTTCTCGTTGCGCAGCGACGCGTAGCGATAGCTCAGTGCGATCGAGAGCAACAGCATTTCCAGCGCTGATCCGATCTGTACGCCGTATTCGGTCATGACGTTCTTCGGCAACAGGCCGAAGGCGAGTGCCGCGATCGCTGCGGCGCCGGTCAGGAAGACCGCCCATGCGACCAGGAACAGCCGCGCTGGCATGTAGCCACGCCGCAGCACGACGATCGCGACTGTGACCGTCCACAGCACGCTGACGATCACCGCACGCGTGGCCCATGGGGTGGAGATGCTGTACGGCAGCCACAGTGCAGCGAGGCCCAGTAGCGTGCAGACCACGATGATGCAGATGCTGACGATATTGCCGCGTGGAAATCGCTTGGGCAGTTCGAGGAACGTGCGCCCGAACTGCTGCATGCCGACGATGGCGAGACAGATCGACAGTGGCACCGCGACATTCGCAAGCCAAGGGTTTTCCGGCCACAGATATTCGAAACTGAAACCGTTCAGGGTGAACAGCACGAGTCCGAACGCGGTGATGTGGAACAGGTACCAGAAATAACTCGCATCGCGCAGCGTGAGCCACAGCACCAGGTTGTAGACGAACAGCGCCATCAGGATGCCGTAGTACAGACCCATGATGAACTGCGAATCGCGCGAGAGCGACGTGAACGCAGCGGGGGTGTACAGATCCAACGGTACCTGCATCGAGCTTTCGCTCTGCGCGCGAACGAGCAGTTCAACGGTTTGATCGGCCGGTAATTCAACCCGGAAATTCGGATGACGGTAGGGAATGCTGCGTGCCGAGAACGGGAGGCGATCGCCGCTGGCTTGATGTGCGATGTGTCCATCGGGATAGCGGACATAGAGGTCGAGGCGATCGAGCAGAGCGAAGCGCTGCACGAGCATCCAGTACTGCTCGTCCACATCGTGGTTCATCAGCTTGGCGTGGAACCAGTACGCACCATGCTGAAAGCCGAACGCGGTTTTTTCCGGCGGGACCGGCTCGAAACCATCGGCGTCGATGCGTCGCCATGCATCCTCCGGAGAATAGACCGCGCTCTTGTCGTGCAAGTAGCTGAGATAAGGCGTGAGCGGGGTTGAGGTCGTCCCTTTGACGAGCTCCGCTGTCGGCTGCCGGCTCGTGGCCTGACACGCGGCTGCGCACAACATCAGCACGGTCGCGAAGGTGGCAGCGCACAGCCAGGCGCGTCGGAACAGCATGCATCTCCCCCGCAATCCGAATCAGCGCCGATCTTACTGCAGGTGGATGCCGATGTCGGTATCCACGGGTCGTGTCTGCGAGGGCATAATTCTGTACCGATGCGGCCAGAAAAGAGGTAACGATGCGTATTCGAGATGGCATGTTCCTGCTGTGTCTGCTCGCTGCGGCCGCGAACGTTGCCGCGTCCGATGCTGCGGAAACCCTGTCCGGCACGGTGTTCGACGACCGCAACAGCGATGGACGACAGGGGCGCGATGAGCCCGGGATTCCAGATGTAGCCGTCTCCAACGGCCGCGCATTGGCGATCAGCGACGAGAGGGGCCAGTACCGCCTGTCGGTGTTGCCCGGGCAGACGGTGTTCGTGATCAAGCCCGCCGGTTGGCGCTTGTCCGGCGCTGACCCGGCCCGGCCCGGGGCATGGCGACATCTGCCTGTGGTCACGGCACCGACGCTCCGGTACGGGGGCATTGCTGCCGGCCCGCTTCCGCGCCGCTTCGATATCGGTCTGCGCCGTGCGCCAACAGGCGACGGTTGGCTGGAAGTGCGCGTTTTCGCGGATCCTCAGACGAAATCGCGGGTCGATGTCGATTACTACGCTCGTGACATCGTCGACAGCGTGCTTGCGGAGCGCCCAAGCGAAGCGCGTCGCGCGCCGGAACTGGGGCTGAGTCTCGGCGATATCGTTGACGACGCGCTCAATCTCTACCCGGCGCTCAATGCCGAGACCCGGCGGATCGGCGTGCCCTGGCTGCATGTCGCCGGCAATCACGATCTCGATGTCGACGCACTGCGCGACGAGGATTCGTTGTCGACCTTCCGCAACACTTTTGGCCCGGATACCTTCGCGTGGGAAGAAGACGAAGCGGTGTTCGTCGGTTTTGACGATGTGATCTATCGACCAGGCCCGCATCCGAGTTATGTCGGCGGGCTGCGCGAGGATCAGTTCGCTTTCCTTGAGGCCTATCTGCCGCGTGTGCCGAAAAATCGCCTGCTCGTGCTGGCGATGCATATTCCATTGTTCGAGCCGGAGGGGCAGGACACCTTCCGCGACGAAGACCGTGCGCGGCTGTTCGCGTTGCTGCAGCCGTTCCCGCATGTCCTGTTACTCAGTGGCCACAATCACACCCAGCAGCATTGGATGCACGATGCGCGCACCGGTTGGCAGGGCGCGGCGCCGTTGCACGAATACAACGTCGGTGCGGCCTGCGGCGCGTACTGGACCGGGGCCAAGGATGCTGCCGGTATTCCGGATGCCACCATGGCCGATGGCACGCCGAACGGCTATGCCAGCCTCGGCATCGGTCGCGAAGGACAGTACACGCTGGGTTGGCATGTCGCCCGGGATCCCCAGGACCGCCAGATTGGCCTGTCTGCACCGAAAGTGCTGCGGCGAGGCGCGTATCCAGCGTTCGGTGTCTACGCCAATGTGTACATGGGGCGCGAGGATTCCCGTGTGGAGTTCCGCATCGATGAAGGCGAATGGATGGCGATGCGCCGTGTTGCCGCGCCGGATCCGAATCTGTTGCGCGAAAACGTGCTGGATGCCGATGCCGAGACGCTGCGGGGCTACGATCGTTCGCCTGAAGCGAAAGACTCGGCGCATCTATGGCGGGGCGCATTGCCTACCCATCTACCAGCAGGTGTACATCGCATCGAGGTGCGCGCATTCGACGCCTGGCGTGGCGAGGTGCGTGCGCAAGGCGAATACCGGCTGCAGGACGTGAAGGAGTAAGCATGGCCGCAATGCCCGATGATCTGCCCATCCTGCCGTTCGCCGATCCCGCGACATGGGAGCAATGGCTGGTCGCGAATCCTGCGGCGAAAAGCCTGTGGCTCAAGATCGCGAAGAAGGATTCAGGGATCGCGACCGTCACCTACGATCAGGCACTCGAAGTCGCGCTGTGCCACGGTTGGATCGATGGCCAGAAGCGTAGCTTCGACGGTGACTGGTTCCTGCAGCGTTTCACGCCAAGGCGGCCGAAAGGCCTGTGGTCGAAGATCAATATCGGCAAGGTCGAGCGGCTGATCGCCGAAGGCCGGATGCGCGAAGCCGGCTTGCGTGAAGTCGAGGCAGCGAAAGCCGATGGACGCTGGGATGCGGCCTACGATGGTGCGCGCAACATGGAAGCACCTCCAGAACTGACGGCAGCGCTTGCGAAGAACAAACAGGCGCGAACGTTTTTCGAGTCGCTCGACAAGACCAACCGTTACGCCGTGTGCTGGCGGGTACAGACGGCCAAAAAAGCGGAAACGAAAGCGAAACGGGTGGAGACGCTGGTTGCGATGCTCGCGCGCGGCGAGAAGATCCACTGAATAGCGTGTCGCGGTTTTTCCGCCGGCATCACTTCTTCTTTTTCGGCATGGGTTCGGCTGATGATTTTGAGGCGGTGCTGTCCTGCTTCGGAGCTGTCGTCTGCGGCGAGGTGTAGGCGTAGGGCACTTTCGGCCCCGCGACCAGCTGTGACTGCCATGCCTGCAGATGCGGCAAGATCCTCTTGCCGATCTCGATCTGTGGACGGGATGGACGGAATCCGCCAGCGGATTCGCGTTCGGCGATCCGCGTTTTCGCCTTGTTGAACGCAGCGACGAAATCGGTGGTCTCGTTGAGGCCTTCAACCAGCCATGCACGCCCGAAATAGGTGGCGTCTGAATCCGCGCCGCAGCCGAACGAAGGCCTGTTTTTGTGCGCGGCGGTGATGATCAGCGTGTCGTCGTTCTTCAGCGCGGGCACGAAACCACCGGAATAACAGGCGGAAATCACCAGTACGCGATTGCGGATGCCGGCGTCGTCCAGCGCTGTGCGCAATTGCTCCGGTGTGATGAAGTCCCAGTAGGCCGGGGCCATCTGAACGAACAGTTGATGCTGCGGGGTGCCGTGCATGGTCAGGAACAGCAGCAGCACGTCCTCGTCGCGATCCATCATCTTGCCGATGCCGTCGAGCGCCTTGCGAAGATTTTCGAGCGTCGCCAACGGCCGTGGCGTGACGATGAGACTGTCGCTGTGATTGATCATGGTCAGCACGCGATCGCGCGCGCCGAACCGCTCCGACATCAGGGTTTCGAGGTAAACGGTTTCGTTGCGGAACACGTCTTCGGTACTGTCGCCACCGAAACCGACCACATACAGATCCGGTTGGCCGGGACGCTGCGGCGCCAGTTTCGCAAGCGCGGCATCGAGCTGCACGCGCTGGCGTTCGCGCAGCGCCGGATCGGTCAGCCCTTTCGCGGCGACGCTGTCGGTGACGCAGACCAGCGCCAGCAAGCACAGCAGCAGGACGCGCAGGCGGATCATGGCGTGCGTACGGCCGTTTCGGGGTCGATCTGGTCGAACCGTTCGACGCGGAGGTGGCCGTGTGCGGCGGCGTCGATTCGCGGCTGCGGATAGTCTTCGCGCCGGTCGATCAGCGCTGTACGCATGCCGGCATCGCGTGCGGCGTCGAGCTCTTCGACCACGTCGGACAGGAACAGGATATCGCCGGCAGGCTGGCCGATCCGGCGTGTGATTTCGCGGTAGCTGTCCGCGTCGCGCTTGTGTCCGACTTCGGTATCGAACCAGCCACTGAACAGCGGCGTGAGGTCGCCGGCATCGCTGTGGCCGAAGAACAATTTCTGCGCCGGCACCGAGCCCGAGGAATACACCGCCAGCGGATGACCGGCGTCGTGCCATTGCTTCAGCATCGCCGCTGCATCGGGATAGATGTGCGCGGTGAAATCCGCGCTGCGGTAGCCGTCGCCCCAGATGATGCCCTGCAGCGCCTTCAGCGCCGTGTGCTTGCGGTCTTCGTCGATCATACCCTGCAGGATTTCAACGATGGTGTCGTCGCTGCAGACGGCGCCGTGCTCAACGGCGACCGCGTCCAGCCACTGGCGCACGTCCTTGCGTTGCCCATGCTCGCGCACGAAGGCGGGCAGCGCGTCGCGCGCATACGGGAACAGCACATCCTTCACGAACGAGATGCTGCTGGTGGTGCCTTCGATGTCGGTGAGGATCAGTGGATTCATCTTTGTGTGTGCTCGTCATTCCCGCGAAGGCGGGCATCCAGCTTTGAAATACAACGACCTATCAGATCTATCGATCGAATCCCGCCTGACCAGCCTTCGGCTGTTGAAAGCCATCAGAGTGACGGATGCCATTCAACCTGCCTGGCCGGCTTCATATCGCGGAAACCGCTGCGCGATATCCGTGCCGGTGAAATGGCCGACCCAGCCGTCTGGCTGCTGGAAGAAGCGGATCGCGACGAAGCTCGGTTCCGGTCCCATGTCGAACCAATGGGTGGTGGAGTCCGGTACCGAGATCAGATCGCCGGCCTCACACAGAACTTCGTAGACCTTGCCGTCGACGTGCAGACTGAACAGCCCGGAGCCGGCGACAAAGAAACGCACTTCGTCTTCCTTGTGCAGATGTTCATCGAGGAATTTTGCGCGCATCTCATCGCGCTTCGGATTGTCCGGCGCGATGCTGACCACGTCGATGGTGGTGAAGCCGCGTTCGGCGCTGATCCGGTCGATATCGGTTTGATAGGCCGCGATGATCGTTTCGGATGGGTCGCCAGGCTGGACCGATTGCGTCGCTTGCCACTGTTCGAAGTCGACCCTGATCGTCGACAGCCCTGCAGCGATGGCTGTGTGGTCGTGGGTGACCGACAGCGGGGCGTCGGGGCGGTCGTCGGCGAAGATGCGCAGGCGGCTCATGCGGATGGATCCTGGGAAACGACGTGGGTCGGGTGACTATGGGGGAGGGTGGCGTGTGGATCAATGAGGGCGGGTGAGGACCGCTTCTCAACCGCGCAGTCGTCGCAGATCCAGCTCGCAGCCCAGCAGGAATTCGAAGGCATCCAGATGCCGCCTGGCTTCGGCCATCGTCCGCCCCCAGGCGTAGAGGCCGTGGCCATCAATCAGATAGCCCCACATCGGGCCAGCGTCGAGCAGGGTTTCGACCTGCGCCGCCAGCGCCGGCATGTCCTGGGTATTCGGCAACACGGGCAGATCGAGTTCGGTTTCGTGGGTGCAGGTGCCGTCGAAAGCCTTCAGCAGTTCGTAACCTTCCAGATGCACGTGACCTGCGCTGCCATACAGGCGCGAGGCGACGGTCTGGTTGTGCGAGTGGGTGTGCAGCACGCAGCCGATCTCCGGATAGCGCCGGTAGAGCTGGGTGTGCAGCAGGGTTTCGGCAGATGGGCGGTGGTCGCTGCCGACGGCGTGGCCGTCGAAATCCACCACCATGATGTCGTCGCGGTTCAGCTTGCCCTTGTCGCGTCCGGAGACGGTGATCGCGGCATGGCGGTCGTCGAGGCGCTGGGAGAAATTGCTGCTGGTGGCGGGCGTCCAGCCGGCAATGGCGAGTTCGCGGATGTTGGCGATCAGTTCGTCGGCCAACGTCTGCAGCCGTGCCGTGTCGTAGGGGGCAATGTTCATCGGGAAAGTGTAGCGGAAGCGTTGAAGCTTGCTGCTCTTAATGCGAACAATTCCTGTTCGAACAGCAGGAAAAGCCGATGGTTAAAATGCGCGGATTGTGAACGCGGCATCGTGTTCCTCGCGACTTGATCCAGAGCAAGGTCATGATTCTGGCTTGGTCCGATACTCTCCCCTACATCTTCCCCGCAAACGGTGCATACCCATGTCTCACGATCTTTCCCGTCGTCGCTTTCTGAGCATCGCCGTGGTTGCCGCCGCCGCTCCGCTGGCGCTGCGTTCCCTGAGTGCAGAAGCCGCTGCCCCGGCTGCTGCGTTGCCTAAACTTGCGCTCACCGACGCCACCGCCAAGGCACTGGGCTATGCCGAAGACGCCACAAAGGTGAAGCACGCTGTCTACAAGGTTGGAAGCAGCTGTTCCAACTGCAATTTTTTCAAAGGCGCCGCAGGTGCTGCCTCGGGCCCATGCACCTTGTTCCCGAAGAACAGTGTCGTCTCCAAGGGCTGGTGCAGCGCTTGGGCAAAGAAGATCTGATGGGATGACCTGCCGGCACCATCGCCGGTCAGTACTTCCTCCGGAACGCCGTGGATCTCCACGCCGTTCTGCGTTTCTGGAAACGCCATCGCTCCGGGTCGCCTCACCATTTAAATCGGGCTGACCGATCAAACGAAAAACGCCCCGTGAGGGGCGTTCTTCGTTTCGACGTTCGGGTGTTGCCGGGCTATTGGTGCTGCCCTGCGTCCCGAAGCTTCGGATCAGGCCTGCGGGCCTTCGTGGAATGGTGGCTCCGGATCGATCTTCGGGCCGTCTTTCGCGGCCTTCAGGCCGCGGCCCAGATCACTGTGGCCATAGCCGTACAGGGCGTAGACGACCAGTCCGATGATGGCCCAGCCGAAGAACATGCCGATGGTGTACATCGAAAGATTCAGGAACAGCAGCAGGCAGCCGGCGATGGCCAGCGGGCAGATCACCCAGACCATCGGGGTGCGGAACGGACGGTGGCGGCCGGGATCCTTGACCCGCAGGATCATGACCGCTGCGGCCACCGCGACGAACGCGAAAAGCGTGCCGGAGTTGGAGATGTCGGCGAGGATGCCGACCGGGAACAGCGCCGCGAAGAACGAGACGAACACGCCGGTGATCAGCGTCACCACGTGCGGGGTGTGGTACTTCGGATGCACTTTGGACAGGATCTCCGGCAGCAGACCGTCGCGCGACATGGTGAAGAAGATGCGGGTCTGGCCGTAGATCATCATCAGGATGACCGACGGCAGCGCCAGCGCGGCCGCGAGGCCGATCAGGTTGCCCATTTTGGCGAAACCCAACTGCTTCAACACGTGAGCCAGCGGCTCTTTGCTGCAGACCAGCGCATCGCTGCCGGCGCAGGCAGCGGCGAGTTCTGGCGTACCGGGATGGATCGCCAAGCCATCGGCGCCCATCATCGGCTGCGAACCGATAGAACCGACGGCGCCGTAACCCACCAGCATGTAGAAGATGGTGCAGACCACGAGCGAGCCGATCAGGCCGATCGGGATGTTGCGGTTCGGATTCTCGGTTTCTTCGGCAGCGGTGGATACTGCGTCGAAACCGACATAGGCGAAGAAGATCGATGCCGCTGCGCCGAGGACGCCGACGCCTCCGAGTGGACTACCCCATCCGGTCGGGAAGAAGGGCTCGAAGTTCTGATCCTGCGCTGCCGGTACCGCGACGATCACGAAGGCGGTGAGCGCAATGACCTTGATCATGACCAGAATGGCGTTGACCTTGGCCGACTTGGAGGTGCCGATCACCAGCAGCCCGGTCACGACAAGTGCGATCACGAACGCCAGCAGATTGAAGCTGCCACCATCCATCGGACCGGTCTTGAGTGCTTCGGGAAGATTGATGCCGGCGCTGGCCAACAGGCCATTCATATAACCGGACCAACCGACGGACACTGCGCCAGCGGCGACCGCATATTCGAGCACCAGCGCCCAACCTACGACCCAGGCCAGCCCTTCGCCCATCACCGCGTAGGTATAGGTGTATGCAGAGCCGGAGACCGGAACCATGGCAGCGAGCTCGGAGTAGGCAAGCGCGGCGAGCGCGCACACAACTGCCGCGATCACGAAGGCCACCATCATCGCCGGGCCGGCCTTTTGCCCTGCTTCAGCGGTCAGGACGAAGATACCGGTGCCGATGATGGCGCCGATGCCGAGCATGGTCAGTTGGAAAGCGCCGAGCTGGCGCTTCAAGGATTTTTTTTCTGCCGTCTCGAGAATCTTGTCGAGCGGTTTCACACGCCAAAAAAGCATTGACTTTCCCCTCAGTGTTGAATGGCGATGGCAGCGGGTGCCGGAACCCGGCGACAGTAACCGGCCTGCCGTCAGGGCACAAGGTCGGCCGGGCGGTATTCGACCTTCCTTGTCGGCGGTGAGGTCGATATGGACGGCGACAATCAGCCAGAGGAAAAGCGACAATCTGTGTTGGCTCGACAATGATGCGCTGCAGCATGACCTTGATCGCTTTCGATGTACGGCCGCTGGGCGCCGCGCTGACCAGCTACGCCCGGGATTGGCCCGAAGAGGGGGATGCGGTCGACATGTTCCTCGCGCTTTTGGCGGATGCCGACGATCCCTTCGTGCGGGAGCGTCTTGCCGGTCATTTCACCGCTTCCGCCTGGTTGATCGATGTTGCCGGCAAGCGCCTGCTCATGACCCATCACCGCAAACTCGACCGCTGGCTGCAGCTCGGCGGCCATGCCGACGGCGATCGCGATCTTGCACGCGTTGCGTTGCGCGAAGCGGAAGAAGAGTCGGGGTTGACGGATCTGGAGGTGTTGCCGGAGATCTTCGACCTCGACCGGCACTGGATCCCCGAGCGGAAGGACGTACTAGGGCATTGGCACTACGACGTGCGCTATGTGGTGCGTGCGACAGGCAGTGAGGACTTCATGGTCAGCGACGAGTCGCATGCGCTGGCGTGGCGCAACATCCCCGGGTTGCTGGAACCACCCGGCATCGATCCGTCGATCGTGCGGATGGCCCGGAAGTGGCTGTGCCGGGCATAGGCCGCGCCTTGGCGCGGCTTGATCATCCCGACGTTCGAAAACGGTGCGCCAAGGCGCACCCTATCGACATCAATCCGCGCGTCCGCCGAATTCGCCGGTGGTGGTGTTCACCCACACTTTCTCGCCATTGACTATGTACTCCGGCACCTGGATTTCGATGCCGGTGTTGAGCATCGCTGGTTTCGGGCGCTTGGTTGCCGTGCCACCCTTGATTTCCGGCGGTGTTTCGACCACTTCCAGCACCACGCTTTGCGGCAGCTGCAGCGCGACCGGTGCATCGTCGATGATCTGCACGAAACAACCGGTCAGGCCGTCGGTGATGTAGCCGGCGGCGTCGCCGATGACGTCGGCATCGAGCGTGTACGGGGTGTAATCCTCGTCGTCCAGAAACACGAACGCGTCGCCGTCTTTGTACGAGTAGGTCGCCTGGCGCCGCGCCAGCTCGACTTCCTTCAGATCATCGTCGCCGCCGACACTGAGGTCGTACTTGTTGCCACCGGGCACGCTGTACATGGTGAAGCGGAATTTGACGTTGCCGCCACGGCCCTGCGGCGAGCTGCGCTCGATGTCGCGCACCTGGTACACGGTACCGTTGTGTTCAACCACGTTGCCTTTCTTGATGTCGTAAGCCTTCATTGCGTGGATTCCGTGTAGGGCGGGCTCAAGCCCGCCATTGAGATTCTTGTGGAATGTGATTCGATGATCGCAGCCGCTTCGATCATTGCTGGCTGCAGTCGGAGATGCCGTAATGGCGGGCCAGGGCCCGCCCTACGCGTCGCTGTCTATTTCGGTGCCAGCCGCGTCGCACCGTCCAGGCGGATGGTTTCGCCGTTGAGATAGGTGTTGCCGAGGATGTAGGTGACCAGATCTGCGAATTCCTCCGGCTTGCCGAGGCGCGAGGGGAACGGGATCGACGCCGACAGCGATTGCTGCACCGACTCCGGCATGCCGTCGACCATTGGCGTCCAGAAAATGCCGGGCGCCACGGTCATGACGCGGATGCCGAAGCGGGCCAGTTCGCGCGCCATCGGCAGGGTCATGCCGACCACGCCGCCTTTGCTGGCCGAATATGCGGCCTGGCCGATCTGGCCCTCGTAGGCCGCAACCGAGGCGGTGTTGACGATCACGCCACGCTCGCCGTCGGTGCCGGGTTCGTTGTGCTGCATGACGGCGGCTGCGGCTTTGGCGACGTTGAAGCTGCCGACCAGATTGACCATCACCGTGGTCTGGAACTGCGAGAGCGGCATCGCGCCGTCCTTGCCGAGCACCCGGCCCGCGCCAAGGATGCCGGCGCAATTGATCGCCACGTTCAGGCCGCCGAGGAAGTCTTTCGCCGCATCGACATTCGCGGCCACGCCGGCTTCGTCGCTGACGTCGGTGCGAAAATAGCGGGCGTTGGCCTCGCCAAGCGCGGCGACGGCAGCGACGGCCTTGTCGTCGTTGAGGTCGAACAGCGCGACTTTGCCGCCTTGGGATACGAGGTGCCGGGCGACAGCGAGGCCGAGGCCGGAAACGCCGCCGGTGACGATGGCGCGAGCCGAGGAAAGATGCATGGGGCTGTCCAGTGGCAAATGGGTCCGCGATTTTAGCGCAGCGGCGTAGCCCGACAGACGGTCGGTGACTGAGCCGGGGCGAGCTGGCGCGGGCAGACGTTTAGTCAAACGAAGCAGGTCGCGACTGTCGCCTTTCAAATCAATCACTTGGTCTCGATTGCGCGGCAGGACGCTATGCGTGGGCAGGCGTTGGGGGCAGGCTGCGGATCAAAAATGACGCGAGACATTCGCGCGGGGATCATGCTATAAAGTGCCGCATCGGGGTCAACAGGAACGTTAGTCCCGCGCAATCGAGTCACACAACTCAATCCACCAGTCGTATCCAAACGAGGAAGCTGTCATGGCTGATACGAGACTGAAGGCAGTGGCCACTGCCGAAAACAGCCTGCGGACTCTGTCCGATGGCGTTTGGGGTTCCGAACCGGCGATTGCCGTTTCCGGGACACCTGCTTCACCCGGGGACGGCATGACTGCCGCCGCCGAAACGCCTTGGCCGGGCATGTTGAACCCTGTCCATCCCGCGTCGGGGCGTATCGTTTTCGCTCACACCTTCCTTCCACTGCGCCCGATCTCCGTTCGGGCCGGTACTTCCGTGCGCCCGGGTCTCCCCCACCTGCGCGATCCACGGTTGTCCGGGCTTCGCTTCCGCAGCCATGCCCATGATCCGAATCGATCATGGTGCGATGTGCGGCTTGAGCATGGTTCGCACACCCAGAGGGAGGTGCCGATGGGCGCGGACCGCGGTCATCCCATCTTCGGCATGCACTGAGCGGAGCGGTGACGGCCCAGGTCGTCACGCCCTGCGCGGTGTCCCGATGTCGCGCGAGGATCTAAATCGGCGAATCGCCTTCAGGCCATTCCCGCGTTTTATCTTCGCGCAGATCGCGAGTCCGGATTTTTCACACAAGGAGTAGCAAAACCGATGTCACGCCCCAACGACCGATTCATCGCCGCGCTTGTCTTCCTCGTGCTGCTGACCGGTGCCTGCAAGCCATCGGCCCAGGTCGCGGAGCCATTGGCCGGGCCGGTCGCTGCGCCTGTTGCACAAGCACCTGCGCCCGAAGCGGACACCCCCGCCAAATCCGTCGATATGCCGGCTTTGCCACCGGAGGCATGCGAGCAGAACGAGGATGGCGCCAGAGCGTTCCTGAACCAGTTTGTGAGATCTCCCGAGATACGCAAGGCCTACACCGCAACCGACTACGCGAAGACTAATGCGGATCGCTTCGACATTGCGCAGGTTGACAATCGGTGGGTGTATGCCGATCCGACGCTCGATGCCGTGGATTATCCCCGTATCGAAATGAAATCGACCGTTCGTGGCGATGCTTTCAGCGTGGCATACACCAAAGCGCGCTTCAGCAACAACGACGAGAACGTCGAAACCTACGGTGCGACGGCGGAATATACGTTCACTTTCACCGATGGGTGCTGGAAGCTCGTCGCCCAGACACCGATGCGTTGAGGCATCACGCTTCAACCTTCAGAAAATACGGATTCAAGGACAAACGATCATGCCCAACTACAGAATCGTCGAAAGCGTCGGTAGCGGTACCCAGTCGGTCAACAAGTGGTCCGACATCGAGCATCATCATCCGAGCGACCATCTTCACGAGGCCGGTCGCGTCTACGCGAAGATCAACGGCAAATCGGAAGAGGTCGCGGGCAACTATGCAGGAACCGCCGTGTATACCCCCGGCGGCCAATTGATGGTGTCGAAGGACATCATCCTGCAGAACACGAGCAACAATAGTTTCAATACGCCGGTGCCTTCGCCTGCCAACGGTTATATCGGCGAAGTCGACAAGAGAAACGGTACCGTGACGATCCTCGACCGGCCTGGCGGCGAGGTGATGTTCCAGTTGCGGCACATGAAAATCGGCGAAAACATCCAGCCGGGCACGAAAGTCGAATATGGCCAGCCACTCGGCATCCAGTCGGGTTACGGCAAGGGTGATCCCAATTTCTACGGCACGCATCTGCATATCGATGCCAACGTGAAGTATCTCGATCAGGCGGCGCGTTACGTCAGCGATATCGCGACCGGAAAGATCACGACCGATCACCATCCCACCAATACCCAGAATCTCGTCAATGCAGTGCCGAAGATTGAACACATCTCCGGTACCTTCCCCACGCCGCCCAGGCAGGCGTTGGCCGACGGCAAGATCGAGTTTGGCGAGAAGGGCCCGGATGTCGCGATCCTGCAGGAGAAACTGAAAGCTGCGGGGGCACGTGATGCCCAAGGCCGCGAAATCAAACAGGATGGCGATTTCGGCAACGGCACGAAGCAGGCGCTGGAGAATTACCAGAAATCCCACAATCTGCCGTCAACAGGCGTTGCGGATCGCCAGACCTTGACCCAATTGGGCGTGATCGGCAACCAACAGCAGACGCCAACACAGTCGTCTCCGGCGCAGCCTGTCCCCGCGCAAACGCCGCAGTCCTCCAGCACTCCGGCGCCGGACGCGAATGCCAACAAGACCTTCCTGCAGAAGCAGAGCCCCGAGACCCGTGCGTACCTGGATCTGGTTGCATGGAAAGAAGTCGGGCAGTCGCTCAACGCCGACGGTTCGCCTGCGGGCTATCGCGAGCGCAATGGCGTGCCGGGCAGCAAGGGGCTCATGCCCGAATCGGCGATCGCCGACAACGGTACTTTCCCGCGCGACGAACTCCGCTACAACGTCGGCCGTTATCAGATGAAGCAGGTCGATGTCGACGACATGCGCGCGCGGTACGACAAGAAGATCGACGATTTCTCGCCTGAAAGCCAGGACCGTATCGCCGTCGCCAAGATGCAATACCGTGGCGTCACGGAGGCGCTGGACAACGGCGATATCCGCAGCGCGATCAAGAAAGGCGGCCAGGAATGGGCCTCACTGCCTGGATCGCCCTATGGTCAGGTCCAGAGCGGTTACACCGCCGATCAGGCGGTCGAGTACTACAACAAGCGTCTTGCCTTCCATCAGGCACAGGACCGCGGGCAAACCACGCCGACGCAAGGTGAAACGCGTCCGACCCAAGGCCAGAGTGGCAGCGTCAGCGACACGCTGCTGGTGAAGGAGGAGCGCGGAGAAGGCGTGAAGCATCTGCAGGAGGCGCTGAACAAGGCCGGTATCCGCGATGCGGCAGGCCAGCCCTTGCCGACCACCGGCTACTACGGAGACATGACTGAAGCGGCCGTTCGCAAATACCAAGAGCAGAAGGGCCTGGAAGTGGACGGCAAGGCAGGCAAGGACACGTTGAGTGCCCTCGGGATCTATCCGGGTCAGCAGCAGGCGACGCAGGCCGACAAGCCGCAGACCCCGGCGAATGCTGCGCCGACCGCACAGACCGACAAGCCACAGGCGGCTCCGACCAACACCGACGCGCAGCATCCGACGCCGACGGACAAGCCGCAGACGCCGGCGAATACCAATACGGCTCCTGCAGCGCAGACCGACAAGCCACAGGCGGCTCCGACCAACACCGATCCGCAGCAGCCGACGCAGACCGACAAACCGTTGATCTCCAATCCCAACCACCCCGACAACAAGTTGTACCAGCAGGCTGTCTCGAATCTGGAGCAATTGGGCCCGAGTGGGGGTTTCAAGTCACGCGAGGAGCTGGAGAAGGCGGCTGCGGCGGTGGCGGTGGACGCGAAGGCGACGGGTCTGCAGAACATCGATCACATCAGCAAGACCACTGCGCCGAACGGCCAGAGTTATCTGGTGGCGGTGCAGGGCGATCCGACGAGTCCGGCGGCGAAGAACTCGTACATCGACTACGGTCAGGCGGTGAACCAGACGGTCGCGCAGAGCACCAGCATGGCCGAGGCGCAGAAGCCGGCGGTGCAGATGGCTCAGCAGACCGAGCAACCGCAGCAGGAGCAGAACAAGGTCGCTGTCGGAGGGCGATGACGCACGTTGCTTGCGCTGGCGCCAGTGATGGCGTTCGCGCTCAAGCGGAGTTGTGATCAGGATGAAGTCACGATGGAACACATGGACCATTACATGCACCAACACATGCCAGTCAGCAAGAGGATTCAGATGGGGACGAAACTGAAACAGACATCGCACAGTGGTGTGATGCAGACCGGAGTCGAAGCGCTGCGGATCGTGGCGCTGGCATTGCCGCTGTGTATTGGGCTGGCTGCGTGTGAACGTGCCGTGGAGCCGCCAGCGGCTGCCGTTGAGCCAGCTGCTTCGGCTGAGGTCAAGGCTGCGCCCGCCCAACCGCTACTGGCCGCAGCGACGGCAAACACGCAGCCGCCCACAGACAGCGCCGCGTTGGCTGCCGTCTATGGTGGCAGCGACAAGAAGGCCGGTGAATACGCGCTGCCCGATGGCCGTTACGTCGGTTTCTGGCACGGTTACGCGTATCGCAATGGCGACAAGGAACGCTACACCGCGTTCGTCCACGCTGCTGCGCCCAATGAAACAGGTATCGCGCGTCCCGAAGATCAGGTCGAACTCGCCCAGATCACTTACACACTCGGCGGCGGCGGTTGGCAGCCGGATCAGCCGCAAACCGATGTCGGTCGCTTCGGTGGTATGGGGCAGGCGCCGCAGTTCGATGGCGATCGCATCGTGTTGACCTATGACGTATCGCCGGAGCGCGCCCTGTTGGCCGTGCCGAGTGCGGTGGCTGCGACAGGCGGCGTGCTGATCAAAGCCTTCGAGACGTTCACGCTCGATAGCCGAGGCGTTTGGCGTCATGTCGGCACCATCCAATCGGGTGCCGATTACAGCGCCAGCTGCCGGAACGGCCCGGCCACGCCCGACACCGAGTGCGTGCGCAACGTCGGAAGGATGCGTTTCGATCCGGCTGCGGACGGTGCAATGCCCGTCATCACGATGAACTTCTCCGGGACTGGCCGGGATGAAGATGGTGCGATCCGCCAGCTCGGCCCCGACGACACCCGAACATACCGCTACGACGAGGCGACTGCCTCGTACAGCGAAGTCCAGGCGCAGTAATCCAATTCCGATTCAAATATCCAGAAGAACAGGAGATTCCCATGCCAGATTATTCAAAGCAGCAGGTGCTCGACATCGTCGAAACCGCAGCGAAAAACAACAATGTTCCGCGTGACGATTTTCTTCGGTTCACGGCGATCGAAACCGGTTTCAGCTACGACGAGAATGCACACAACCGTAGCAGTGACGCGAAGGGGCTGTTCCAGTTCCTGCCCGATACCGCCCGGCAGTACGGCATCGCGGGCCGGGAGTTCGATCCTGTGGCCAATGCGGATGCGGGCGCGCGGCTTTACAACGACAACAAGCAGGACATCATCGCCAGCCATGGCCGTTCCGGGCGCCCGTATCTGTCGGGAGAAGCCGAGCCCAACGGTCTTGACCTGTACATGGCGCATCAGCAGGGCGCGTATGGTTACCGTTCGATCCAGGCGGCATTGGATCGCGGCACGTTCTTTGACGACACACCGACGCGCCGCAATCTGCTGGCCAATGTCGGCAACGACGTCGAAAGCCTCACCGGGGTGAAGAAAAGTGATTTGAACGGTCTGTCTGACCGTGATCTGGCCAAGACCTTCATGCAGTACTGGGATACGAAGTACGACCGCATCGCGATTCCCGAAAAGGGCATCGAGCCATTGGACAAAAGTCAGCCGAACCGGACATCGCCGTCGCCGTCATCCCCTGCCGATCCGATGGCCGACGGTGTCCTCAAGCATGGCGAGAACGGCACTGCGGTGAAAAATCTTCAGGAGGCGCTGAACAAGGCCGGTATCCGCGATGCCGAGGGGCAGCCGTTACCGACCACCGGTTATTACGGCGACAAGACCGAAGCGGCCGTGCGCGCATACCAGACGCAGAAGGGTCTGGAAGTGGACGGCAAGGCCGGCAACGACACCCTCACTTCGCTTGGCTTGAAGCAGGGTCAGCAGCCAACGACACAGCAGCCAACGCCGCAACAACCGACCCCGGAGCAGCCCACGCCAACCCGCCCTGCGGCTGACCAGAGCTGGCCAGCACCGGGCAACCTCACGGTCAATCGTGCTGACAAACCCGGTGAAGGCGAGGGTGAATTCGGAACGTCACGCGGCGGCGGTGCCCGGACCCACAAGGGGATCGATATCGTCGGCAAAGTGGGCGATCCGATCGAACCCATGCGTGCCGGTAAAGTGACCTTCGCTGGCGATGGTGGTCCCGGTGCGGGAAACATGATCATCGTGGACCATGGCGGTGGACTCGAAACCCGTTATCTGCATTTGAATTCGATCAATGTCAAAGAAGGACAGCAGGTCACCGAGAATACCCGGATCGGCACCATGGGCCGCACCGGCAACACGCCGACCGAAGGCGATACGCATCTGCATTTCGAGACCCGCGAGAATGGCGTGGCGGTCGATCCGCGCAAGTATCTGGAGTTCCCGCCGCGTACGCTTCTCCAGCATAACGACCAGGGGCCGGACGTGAAGCACCTGCAGGAAGCGCTGAACAAGGCCGGTGTTCGCGATGCCCAGGGTCAGCCGTTGCCGACCACCGGTTTTTACGGCGACAAGACCGAGGCGGCGGTTCGTTCGTATCAGCAGCAACATGGCCTGGAAGTGGACGGCAAGGCCGGGAAGGACACGCTGACGGCGCTGGGGGTCTACCCGGGCCAGCAGCAGACGACGCAGGCCGATAAGCCGCAGACGCCTGCAACGCCCGTGCCGGCAACACAGACCGACAAACCGCAGGATCCTGCCAACGCGCAGCCGCAGCATCCGGCGTCGGACAAGCCGAATACACCGGCAAATACCAACACGGTGCCGGCAACGCAGACTGACAAGCCGCAGGATCCTGCCAATACGCAGCAACAGCATCCGACTCAGACTGACAAGCCGCTGATCTCCAATCCGAATCATCCCGACAACAAGCTCTACCAGCAGGCGGTCTCGAATCTGGAGCAGTTGGGTCCGAGCGGTGGCTTCAAGTCGCGTGAGGAACTTGAGAAGGCGGCAGCGGCGGTCGCGGTGGATGCGAAGGCGACGGGTCTGCAGAACATCGATCACATCAGCAAGACCAATGCGCCGAATGGCCAGGCTTATCTGGTGGCGGTGCAGGGTGATCCGACGAGTCCGGCAGCGAAGAACTCGTACATCGACTACGGCCAGGCGGTGAACCAGACGGTCGCGCAGAGCACCAGCATGGCCGAGGCGCAGAAGCCGGCGGTGCAGATGGCCCAGCAGACCGAACAGCCGCAGCAGGAGCAGAACAAGGTGGCCAACATACGCTGATCGGCGAACTGGCCGTAATCGTATGGTGTCAGCGGGCCGTCGTCATGACGGCCCGCTGCATTTTGGGGCAACGTCTGCGATAGCGGTTTTTTCGCAGCGTATTCCGGATGCTTGCGTCAGACCTCAGCGCAACAGTCCGTCGATCATTCCGGCATGGCGTTGCGATTGCGCGTTGAGGCGCAAACGGCTTGCCGTGAAGATGGAGCACATGTCGTCGACTGCAGTCTCGAAGATCTCGTTGACGATCACGTAATCGAACTCGTGGTAATGCGACATCTCTTCGCGCGCTGCAGCCAGCCGACGCGCGATGGTGTCGTCGCTGTCCTGGCCGCGCTTTCGCATCCGTTCTTCGAGCGCTTCGCGCGACGGCGGCAGGATGAAAACCCCGACCGCGTCCGGCACTTTCTCGCGTACTTGACGTGCGCCCTGCCAATCGATTTCCAGCAGAACATCCCGCCCTGCGGCGAGTTGCGGCTCAACCGATTGCCGCGCCGTCCCTTTGAGGTCGCCGTGCACCACCGCGTGTTCGAAGAAATCACCGGCATCGATCATGCGTTGGAATTCATCCGTGCCGATGAAGTGGTAGTGCTGCGCGTGGCGCTCGCCCGGGCGGGGCGCGCGCGAGGTGAAGGAGATCGACAGCGCGATATTCGGGTCGCGCGCCAAACAGGCATTCACGATGCTGGATTTGCCGGCACCCGAGGGTGCTGCGACGATGAAGAGCGTTCCGCGCATTCGGACTCCACGCCTGTCAGGAGGCGGCATTGTGCGCTAGTTGCGGCAGCTCCGCGACCAGGCCTGCGGTGAGGCCTGTAGTGGGGTCGAAGCTCATTCGATGTTCTGCGATTGCTCGCGGATCTGGTCGATCAGCACCTTCAACTCCACCGCGAGGGCGGACGTACGCGCATCGACCGATTTCGAGCCGAACGTATTGGCTTCGCGATTGAACTCCTGCAACAGGAAATCGAGTCGACGGCCGACCGCGTCTTTCTGATTCAAGACGCGCCGCAGTTCGGCGATATGGCTGTCGAGCCGGTCAAGTTCTTCGTCCACATCGAGTTTCTGCAGTGCCATCACCAGTTCCTGCTCGAAGCGGCCCGGGTCCAGTGGTTGCGGAAGATCGGCGAGGCGGTTTTCCAGCTTCTGCTTCTGCCCGGCGCGGATCATGGGCATCAGCGTGCGCGCATCGGCGGCATGGCGTGCAATGGCGTCGACACGTCCCAGGATCACGGTCGCAAGCTTTTCGCCCTCTCGGGCACGGGCTTCGATGAACTGGGTCAACACTTCGTCGAGGAGCGACAGCGCTTCAGCATGCAGCGCTGCGGGATCATCGGTGTGCGATTGCAGGACGCCCGGAAACTTGAGCAATTCGGTCATTTCCACGCGCAGGGCCGGGAAGTGCTCTTGCAGGTTGCGGCCGAGCGCAGCCAGATGCGCGACCCGAGACGGGTTGAGCTGCAAGGTCTCTTCGCTGTCGTCGCTGCGCAGGCGCATGTTGAGTTCAAGCTTGCCGCGCGAAATCCGCGAGGAAATGCGCTCGCGCAGCACAGGCTCCGCCGCGCGCAGGTCGTCTGGCGCACGCACGCCGATTTCCAGGAATCGGTGATTGACGGCGCGCAGCTCGCAGCCGAGCGTGCCCCAGGGCGTACGACGTTCGCCGGCGGCGAACGCGGTCATGCTTCGGATCATTCGATAACTCCCGATCAATGGTGGGCGGATGCTGGACCGTCTGCGACGTTCGGAGTGCCTGTTGCCATTATCCGGTCAAAGCGCCCCGGACACGAGGTCTCTTTTTTTTCGACATTTTCTTGAGGTGAGATCGGCATTGCCGATTCGGGCGATCATGAGTGTGGACCGGTGAATTTCCTCGGCGATGCTAGACTGCGCCGCTTTCCTGCAGGGACTTCCCCATGAGCATCGCCCGGCCCAGCGGCCGCACGCCCGAGCAACTGCGTTCCGTCAGCATCGAGCGCGGCTTCACCCGTCATGCCGAGGGTTCGGTGCTGATTTCCTTCGGCGAAACCCGGGTGCTGTGCACCGCCAGCATCGAGAACAAAGTGCCGGGGTTCATGCGCGGCAAAGGCGAAGGCTGGGTCACGGCCGAATACGGCATGTTGCCGCGTTCCACCAATACGCGGAACGATCGCGAGGCTGCGCGTGGCAAGCAGGGCGGACGGACGCTGGAGATCCAGCGATTGATCGGGCGCTCGCTGCGGGCCTGTGTTGATCGTGGCGCGCTCGGTGAACGCACCATCACGCTCGATTGCGACGTGCTGCAGGCCGATGGCGGCACCCGCACCGCTGCGATTACGGGCGCTTACGTTGCACTGGTCGATGCCGTGCGCTGGTTGCAGAAGCGCAACGACATCAAGCGCGATCCCATTCATGGGGCGATCGCTGCGGTATCGGTCGGTGTCTATCGCGGCGTGCCGGTGTTGGATCTGGACTACGCCGAAGACAGCGACTGCGATACCGACATGAATGTGGTGATGAACGACGGCGGCGGTTTCATCGAAGTGCAGGGCACGGCCGAAGGCCATGCGTTCCGTCGAGACGAAATGAACGCTCTGATGGATCTGGCCGAGTCCGGTATCTCCGAGCTGCTGGCGGCACAGCGCGCCGCGCTGGGCGGTTGAGGCGTGGCGCGCGGATGAAGCGGCAGATCGGTTGTTTCACGATCGTGGTCGACGACTACGATGCCGCGATCACGTTCTACACCGGCGTGCTCGGTTTTGAATTGCGCGAGGATTCTGCGCGCGAAGTCGCGCCAGGGCAGCCGCCGAAACGCTGGGTGTTGGTCGCTCCGCCCGGCGCCGAAACGGCCGTTCTGCTCGCCAAAGCCACAACCGATGCGCAGCGTGCTCGGGTCGGCGATCAGCTGGGCGGTCGCGTCGGATTTTTCCTGCAGACCGACGACTTCCGCCGTGATCATGCTGCAATGCTCGCCAAAGGCGTGCACTTCATCGAATCTCCGCGCGAGGAGGACTACGGCATCGTTGCGGTCTTCGAAGATCTCTACGGTAATCGTTGGGATCTGCTGGAATACACGTCATGAAAAACGAGGCGATGAAACTCGTATTGGCCAGCAGCAACCAAGGGAAGCTCGCGGAGCTGCGCGACCTGTTCGATGATACCGATGTCCATCTTCACGTGCAGTCGGAATTCGGCGTCGAAGACGCCGAAGAGACCGGTCTGACTTTCGTCGAAAACGCAATCCTCAAGGCGCGACATGCGGCACGCGCAACGGGTTTGCCTGCACTCGGCGACGATTCCGGTCTCTGTGTGGATGCGTTGAACGGCGCGCCCGGCCTGTACAGCGCCCGTTATTCCGGTGTGCATGGCAATGCGGCGGCGAATATCGCGACACTGCTGGATGCGCTGCACGAGGTGCCGGAGGCGCAGCGCACGGCGCGATTCGTCTGTGTGCTCGCATTGTTGCGCCATGCCGATGATCCGCAGCCCTTGATTGCAGAGGGCGTCTGGGAAGGCCGCATCCTGCTTGCGCCGCGCGGCGACGGTGGATTCGGCTACGACCCGGTGTTCTTCGATCCCGAACGGGGCATGGGAGCGGCCGAACTCGAAGCCTCGTTGAAGAACCGCATCAGCCATCGCGGGCGTGCGCTTGCGGTCCTGAAGCAGACGTTGGCCGGGCTGCTGTAGACGCGGCTTCTGCCGCGAAACACCGGGCGCGACGGAACAGGGAAGATGCGTCGCAGATGATGATCCTTGGAATGTTGCGGGTACCTTTTCGCGGCTGAAGCCGCTTCCACGGGAATTTATGCTGACATTTCCGCCGCTTTCGCTGTACGTCCATCTGCCTTGGTGCGTACGCAAATGCCCGTACTGCGATTTCAATTCGCATGAAGCCCGTGGTGCGCCGCCGTTCGACGCCTATGTCGACGCGCTGATCGCCGATCTCGATCACGATCTGCCGCTGGTCTGGGGCCGCACCGTGCACAGTGTCTTCTTCGGCGGCGGCACGCCCAGCCTGTTTCCGCCATCGGCGATCGACCGCTTCCTGCAGGCCGCCAGCGCGCGGCTGCGTTTCGCGCCGGGCTGCGAGATCACCCTCGAAACCAACCCGGGCACGGCCGAGCACGGTCGTTTCGAGGATTACCTCAAGGCCGGTGTGAACCGCTTGTCGTTCGGCATCCAGAGTTTCGATGATGCCTGCCTCCAACGGCTGGGCCGGATCCACGACAGCGGCCAGGCCGAAGCGGCAGTGAAGCTGGCGCAGGACGCGGGTTTCGACAACTTCAATCTGGATCTGATGTACGCATTGCCGGAACAGACGCTGGCGATGGCCGAGTACGACCTCGAACGTGCGTTCGCGCTGCAGCCCACGCACATCAGTCATTACCAGCTCACGCTCGAACCCAATACCGTCTTTGCCGCGCGCCCACCGAGTGGCATTCCCGATGATGATGCGGCCTGGGATATGCAGGAGCATTGCCAGGCTCGGCTCGCCGACGCCGGTTACGCGCAGTACGAGATCAGCGCCTACGCCCGTCCCGGGCGGCAGTGCGCACACAATCTCAACTATTGGCGATTCGGCGACTATCTCGGCATCGGTGCCGGTGCACACGGCAAGATCAGTCTGCCGCGCAGTGACGATGCCGAGAGCACCGCCGACGCCAGTCGGGACCGCGTGCTCAGGCGCTGGAAGCACAAACACCCGGCCACCTACCTGGCGCATGCCGGGAAGGCCGCTGCGATCGGTGCCGATACCCTCATCGGGCCGGCGCAATTGCCTTTCGAGTTCATGCTGAACGTCCTGCGCCTGCGCGAGGGCTTCGCGCTCGATCATTTCGAGGCCCGAACCGGACTCTCGCGGGAGACCATCGCCGCGCCGCTCGACCGCGCAATCGCGCAGGGCTGGCTCGCGGCCGAAGCAGGCCGTATCCTGCCGACGGAGTCCGGTCTACGCTTCGCCAACGATGTGATTTCTCTGTTCCTGAACGACGATTCCGCAGTTGACTGAACCTTGGCTCGGTGCGGTATCGCGGTTGGTTGCAGCGTCACAGTTGGCTCGCAGAGGCCGGACATGTTAAGAAATGCGGATACCGTCGCACTTCCATAGGCTGAAATGGCTTCGCCCAACGCTCCCCAGGACACTTCAGTGCCAAAGACATTGGCCTCGGCAGGGTTGCCCCGTCGCGTGCGGCGCACGCTCGAACGTGCGTTGGCGCTGTTCAGCGAGGAGTTGGAGCGCAACCTCGTCACGACGGTGACCGAATTCGAAGAAGAACTGTTCCGCCTCGCCGATCGCTCGGGCATGATCGGTGGACAGGGCGCGGATCACATGCAGACGTTGCGGGTCGTACGCCTGAATCGTCATGACCTGGTGCCGCGCTTCATGCAGTTGCTCGAAGCCGGGCTGGCGGGTATCCGCAAGCCGACGCTGCTCACGGCGACCTCGCGTCCGCCGCTGACCACCGTGCCGACGGTGAGTTTCCGCAATCTCAGTCTGGTCGATGAGTCGATGATGGACGAGGGGGCGGTGCTGTATGAAATCGCCACGCGCCAGGAGTCGCGGACGAATCTCATCCTGCATCTGCTCGGCCAGCGTTTCGGCGTGCTCGCTGCCGCGCCCGCATTCGATGCCGAGCGGATCCCGCTGGGTCCGCAGGCGCTGTGTCGGGCATTTCGTCATGCCGCCGAAACCCTGCAGTTGGATCACGGCGCGCGGTTGCTGTTCTATCGCATCTTCGATCGACGGGTGATGGTGCAGTGCCAGACGCTGTGCGAAAAACTCGATGCACTGCTGGTGGAGGAAGGTGTACTGCCCGGTCTGAGCTACGTGCCGATGCGCACGCGGGCCGCATCGGACAGTGGCGATGACGCATCAACAGGCGACAGTGAGTCGCAGCGGCCACCTGTCTCGCAGGCATCGCAATCGGAGCGGAGATCACAATCCGAGCGCATGTCGCCGCAAGGTCGGCCCTCTGGGCCCAGCACCGGACGGCAGGAATCGAGTGGCACATACACTGGCGTGGAGGCGCCGTACAACGCTGGCGGCATGGGCGCGCGGCTTGCGGAGAGCAGCCCTGAGGCAGGGCAGCACGAAGAGCATGCCCGGAACACCAGGAATACCCGGAATGAAGCACCCGAAGAGCCGTTCGACGGCAATCGACCCCACACGACGTGGATGGGGCAGCCGATGCCGAGCGCGGCGGTCGCCAGCGAACAGGCCGAGTTCCACGATCTCCAGCAGCTTTTGTCGCGCCGTCGTGCCGAAGCCGAACGGCTGAATCCGGTTCCGCCCAGCCAGCGCCCCGAGCGATCGATCGAGACCCGCGATCTGTTGCAGACGCTCAGCCGCATGGATGCCGATGCCCTGCCGAACAGGGCGGCACCGAACATCGCCGACATCAAGCAGTCGTTGCTCGCCCAGGCGCGACAGCATTACGGCAAACCGGTGGCGCTTGCGCCGAGCGACAACGACACATTCGAGCTGGTGGGTTTGCTTTACAACCACCTGCAGCGCGAAATCCACGATGAAGCGCCTGCCGCAGCGCTGGTCAAGCGGATGCAGCTCACGCTCCTGCGGGTCGCGCTGCAGGATCGGACATTCTTCGTCCGTCCGAATCATCCGGCACGGCAACTGCTGAGCACGGTGTCCGAAACCGCAGCGAAATGGCTGGCCGAGGACGACTTCGATCCGCAGTTGCTGGCGCCGCTGCAGCAGGCCGTCACCCACGCGGTCAAGAACTACGACGGCAATCTCGAAGTCTTTGAACAAAGCAACAAACAGCTGCAGACGCACATCGATACCCAGGTGCGTCGCGCGGAGACGTTGGAACGCAGGCATGTCGAAGCCGCGCGCGGCAAGGAAAAACTCGAAGCCGCCAAGCTCCGTGCCGAAAAGGTGCTCAAAGAGACCGTCGGTGATGCGCCGCTGCCGAAATTCAGTCGCGCCTTGTTGAATCAGGCGTGGGCGGACGTGCTCACCCTCACTTTCCTGCGCCACGGCGAGGGGTCGGAGGAGTGGAATCGCCAGATCGATTCCACGCGTCAGATCGTCGCTGCCTGCACCGATCAAGCGCCCGGCGTCGAGAATCGCGAGCTCAAGACGCATGTCGAAGCGGCGCTGAAGCAGGTCGGGTATCACGACGAAGAGGCCGATGTCATTGCGCGTCGTCTGTCGAGCAACGTACGCGACGACGAGGACGGCGAGTCCCGCACCGAACTGACGATGAAGCTCAAGGCGCGCGTGCGCTTGGGCGAGGATGCGCAGAAAGCGGGCAAGCCCGATCTGCCGGCGCGTACGGCGCACGAACAGGAATGCTACGAGCAGCTGCGTCTGCTGCCGTTCGGCACGTGGATCGAGTTCGTCACCAACCAGCAGGGCGAGGTGGTCCGCCGCCGCATGTCGTGGTTCAGCCCGGTTACCGGCACTGCCCTGTTCGTCAATCAGCGAGGTCAGCGTGTCGGCGAGCATTCGCTCGACAGCCTGGCGCGGATGATGGCCAAGGACCAGGTCCGCGTCGTGACGCTGCAACGCGCCGGTCTGGTCGATCGTGCCTGGAATGCTGCGTTGAGCGCACTGCGCAACATCACCGGTCGTCGTGACGAGCACGCCCATGACGAACCGGTCAGCAATACCGCCGTGCGCTCCGGCCCTGCTGCGCCGATCAGCCCGCCGCCGGACAAGATCGCGGTGCATTCGGTGCCGAGCATCGAGCCGGTCGTTCCGTATCCGGGGCTCATCGGCGACGAATCCGCCGACATGCCGCCTGCAGGAGGCTCGCGATGAGCAGTAAAGAATACCGGCGGTCGCCACGGCGCAAGGTCGACGAAACTGTTCTGGTCAGCGATGTGATGACCGAGGAGATCGTTGGCCGTGTCGGCAATCTGTCCGAGGGCGGCATGCTGCTGATGGCGAGCGTGCCATTGACCGACGACGCCCTGTACCAGTTCCGTTTCCGTTTGCCGGGGAGCGATGGCGCCGACGTCGAAGTCGGCGCACACCTGCTGTGGCTTGATCGCGCGAGTTCGCCCGGGCAGTCATGGGTCGGCTTCCGCTTCATTTCGCTGACCGATACGCATCGCGAAAGCCTGCAGGGTTGGGTCGATGCGCCGGGCGCGCATTACGACTGAGGACGGTCTCGCGATTGCCCGGCGATTCCCGGATGTTTGCCGACGCGCGCCTGAACCGGTGCGCGATCATTTGTCGGCCTGTCCGGTGCTTGCGGCAGAATGCACCGGCTGTTGTCCGGCGCCACCGTTGTCTGGTACCAGCGTATTCCCCTGAATTCTTCGAGTGAGCCGCCATGTCCGTCGATCTCTCCCGTCTCTACGCCGATCATCTCTCCACCCAATTCGCCCGCGCCGATGCAGCGCTCGCGCGTGGCGGATTCGATCACCTGGTCGTGCCCAGCGGCACATCGCATTACCAGGTCTTTGACGATCGCGATTACCCGTACGCGGTCAACCCGCATTTCAAGGCATGGCTGCCACTGACGAACACGCCGGGAAGCTGGCTGGTCTATACGCCGGGCAAGCGCCCCAAAGTCATCTACCTGCAGCCTCACGATTACTGGCACGTCGTACCGCAGGCGCCGAATGGCGATTGGGTGCAACACTTCGACATCGAGATCATCCGCAAGGCCGACGACGCCAAACAGCATCTGCCGAAGGACGCCAATCGTTGCGCGATTCTCGGTGAGCCGCAAAGCGCGCTGGGCGAGTACGGTGCATTCACACCGAACAACCCGCAGCCGGTGATCGATTATCTCCACTATCACCGTGCCTACAAAACCGCATACGACATCGAAATGATGCGCGAAGCGACCCGCGTCGGCGTGCGTGGGCATCGCGCTGCCGAACGTGCCTTCCGCGCGGGCGCCAGCGAGTTCGGCATCCATCTGGCCTACTGCCAGGCCGCGCGTCAGGACGCCAATGATCTGCCGTACAACAACATCATTGCGCTCAATGAACACGGCGCCGTCCTGCATTACACCGATCGCGATCGCCAACCACCGCGCACGGCGCGGAGTTTTCTCATCGATGCCGGCGGTAGCCATCGCGGTTATGCCAGCGATATCACCCGCACCTATGCTGCGGATGCCGACAGTGAGTTCCAGGCGATGATCGATGCCGTCGATCGCGCGCAGTTGCAGATGTGCGCCCAGGTCCGCGCCGGCACCGACTACAAACGCATCCATGTCGACGCGCATCTCGCGCTGGCAAACATCCTGCGTGATTTCGATCTGATCAAGGTGTCACCGGAAGTCGCGGTCGAAACCGGCGTCAGCAGCGCCTTCTTCCCGCACGGTATCGGCCACGGCATCGGCCTGCAGGTGCATGATGTCGCCGGCTTCGCCGCGTCCGACGCAGGCGGTACCATCGGCAAACCTGAGGGCCACCCGTACCTCCGCCTCACGCGTGAACTCGGCGCCGGCATGGTCGTCACCATCGAGCCGGGCCTCTATTTCATTGACATGCTGCTCGATGAGCTCAAGGACAAAGGCCTCGGCCCGAGCGTCCAATGGAACCGCGTCGACACCTTCCGCCCCTATGGCGGCATTCGCATCGAAGATGATGTCGTCTGCACCGATGGCGACCCGATCAACCTCACGCGAGAAGGCTTCGCGAACGGTTGATGGCGTTGTGGTGTTGCGCGTAGCCAGCCCTCCCTCGCTCACACCGCAGAGAAGGATTTCGGCGCAGCGACTGTAGGAGCGACGCAAGTCGCGATTCGACGTTGTCGTCGGGTGCGAGTTGCGTTGCGCGCTATGGGGTGAAATTCCGGTTTCGCAGCGGGGTCGGCGATGGTCTGCGGTCGCCAGAAAGTTCGCAAAGCGGTATCCCGTGGATGCCGCCCTGCGTGTTTCGGCTTTTAGTGCGGAGTTGTTGCTAGGTCTGGTCTTTAGTATATGAATTGACTGTTGCCTTCATGCGTTCCGCAAAATTGAAGATATCGTCAATTGACTCCAAGGAGATGATTTCCTCATCCTTGCTTTCGTTGAATAAGCCAAGTCGGAGTTTTTCTGTGTTGTTGAATCTTAGCCTGCAGATGGGTTTCCGGTTGTTGTCATCAAGCAGAATTGCGCAGTAGCTCTGCGCGTCTCGAATGAATATCCGTTTCGGGCTTATTGTTTCCCTCAGCATCGCTCTTACCGCATAGAAGGCCTCAAGCTCTTCTTCCGTTGTGATGATTTGATTTTCTATGGGCTGAAGAGGAATCTTCTCCAATTCATCGATTGTGCGGGACGGCGGTGGGTCTGGTGTCATGGCGCCTTTCAGTCTGTCATTTATTTTTTCACCGATCAGTTGCTCGAAGGCGCGCTTGGTGATTGCGGTGAATTGATCTTTTATAGCTGGTGTAAATCGTTTTGTTCCCAGCAGGTCGGTAGAGGCGAGTCGAACGAAATCTTCGGACGGGTTTGAAATCCATTCTGCTAGCTTCTGCTGAATAGCGCGGGTGTATTTCAGGTCGTTCGCTGTTGTGAGGATGGTGTCCAGATGATATTCGTCTTTGGCGAATTTCTTCAGTTCATCGACATCGCGATCTTTGAAATCAAGAATATTGAATTCGAAGAAAGGCTTTTCATCCATCTTGTTTGGATGCTCAAGATCGGTAAAGAACTTGTAATTTATTCCGTTCGTGAGAACTCCGAATTTTGCTTCTGTTACGTGGAAGTATCGAAACAATTGTCCTGCGTGACTGATGCTGAGATCGCCGCCAGATTTTTTGCACTCAAAGATGATGATTGGCTTTGAGTCCTTGAGGATTGCGTAGTCTACTTTTTCGCCCTTTTTTGTTCCAACGTCAGCAACCAGCTCGGGCGTTACTTCAAGAGGATCAAATGGGTTGTAGCCGAGAATTTGAATGAATGGCATGACCATCGCATTTTTGGTGGCCTCTTCTGTTTGAACGATGTCTTTTGTATTTTTAATTCTTGCCGAAAGCACGCGCAGTTGATCAATAAAGTCCATGGTTCACTCCCTGTGGTTTTCATTTACTCACGAATTGAACGCGTGATCTTTGTCGTCCCATCGACGCTAAGCCGAATCTCAGATTGCTCGTATAACCAAGTATGGGTCGCAATAGGGTGTCATAGATGAAATCTATCGATGCCGTATGTGCGTAAGCAATCCGTGGCTTCTCGTTGTGGTGATCCATTCCGATGCGCGCTTTTTCAGCGTTGATGATGTTCCAGTTGAATCGCTGGGTCCAGCCTTGACTCGCAATCTTGTTCGTCCAGGGTGGGTTGTACTCCGCCATATGCGAAGCAGTAAGCCTGATTCGCACCTTGCCTAACAAAATAGGTGCTCTGATTGCTATGCAAATGCTTGGGATCACGCTGCAAATGTATCGCGGCTTGTGCCGCTCCTACAACAACAAAAAGCCGGCGATGCCGGCTTTTTGTTGGAGCGATGGTGCGGGCGCGTGGGTCCGCGCGCCTGGGCACAGCCTATGGCAATCGCGCGAGTTCGAAGATGCCGCGTCCGCTGGCTGCGGTGATCAGGCCGAGCACGCGCGTCGATTCGCCGTCGACCATGTCCCAGGTGAAGCGCCAGCTCCAGTTCTGGTCGCCGACGGTGCCGGGGGTATTCATCCGATGTTCGAGACCGAGACCCAGTACGTCCTGCAGTTGGCAGACGGCCATGTTGGCGACGGAGTTGCAGCAGGCGCGGATCATCGCCCAGTGCACGTCGCCGTCGTTGGCCGGGAGATAACTGCCGGCGTAGGCGCGTTCGTGCGGTGTGGCGGTGTCCCACCAGCCACGGACGGTGTGATTGTCGTGGGTGCCGGTGTAGGCGACGAAGTTGCGGCCCCAGTTGTGCGGGAGGAAGTCGTCGCTGGCATCGGTGCCGAAGCCGAACTGCAGGATCTTCATGCCGGGGAAGCCGCAGGCGTTGCGCAGTTCGATCACGTCCGGGGTGATGAGGCCAAGGTCTTCGGCGATGATCGGCAGCGGACCGAGCACGCGTTCGATCGCGTCGAACAGTGCTTTGCCGGGGCCGGGTTTCCATTCGCCTTCTTCGGCGGTGGGGCAGCTTGCGGGAATGTCGTAGTAACCGGCAAAGCCACGGAAGTGGTCGATACGGAACACGTCGGCCTGGCTCAGTGCGCGGCGCAGGCGAGCGGTCCACCATGCGAAGTCTTCCTTCTCCATGCGGTCCCAGCGATACAGCGGGTTGCCCCAGCGCTGGCCGGTGGGCGCCATCGCATCCGGCGGGCAGCCGGCGACTGAAGTTGGTTGATATGCGGCATCGAGCATGTACAGATCGGGCCGCGACCAGCAGTCGGCGCTGTGGTGGGCAATGAAGATCGGCAGGTCGCCCATGATCGCGATGCCACGGTCGTTGGCATAGCGTTTCAGTGCGTGCGACTGGATATCGAAACACCACTGCACGAAAGCCCAGAACGCGATCTCGTCTGCGTGCGTCTTGCGTGCGGTGGCGAGCGCGGCTCCATCACGCGTGCACAGGGGCGCGGGCCACTGCCACCACGGTTGACCGTTGTGCGCGGTTTCCAGCGCCATGAACAGGGTGTAGTCATCGAGCCAATCGGTCTGCTGCGCGCACCATTCCGCGAACGCGGCGTGCTCGCGCTTGTCCTGCTTCGCGACGAAGCCGGCGTGCGCGCGACGCAGCTGTGCCTGACGCCACGTGATCACGGTGCCGAAGTCGATCCTGTGTGGCTCGAAGCCGGCATCGGGCAGCGTGGGTGTCGGCAGCCAACCGGCGTTGAACAGCGGTTCCAGCGCCACCATCAGCGGACTGCCGGCGAAGGCGGACACGCTCTGGTACGGCGAGTTGCCGGGACCGATGGGATTGGTCGGCAGCCACTGCCAGACGCGTTGCCCT
Organism: Lysobacteraceae bacterium; assembly: GCA_041751895.1. Taxonomy (GTDB): domain Bacteria; phylum Pseudomonadota; class Gammaproteobacteria; order Xanthomonadales; family Xanthomonadaceae; genus Lysobacter_I. The sequence continues at coordinate 38,174 of JBGSID010000133.1, forward strand.
GCCGACTGCAGCCAGTCGACGAAGCGGTAGGCGTCCGGGCCGAAGTCGCCGATCCCGTGCGGGCCGGGCAGCGAGGTCACATGCAACAACACGCCTGCGGTGCGTTGCTCAAGGTCAGTCATGGAAGCGAGTCTCCAGGGAATGCGGGTCGCGACGCAGCAGTAGCAGGGTGCGGAACGGTACCTCAACCGCGCCGTCGCTGACATGTGCAGTCGATGTCTGTGTGGTGTCGAGCGTTCCGCTGCTGTCGATGGCCAACAGCCACGGGCCGTTCGGCAAATGGAAGCGGGCGGGCTGCGCGCCGGGATTGAAGGCGATGCACCAGCGCGGCGGCGCGTTGGCGCCGGTGGC